>VSNK01000251.1 GCA_009774255.1 Faecalicatena sp. | reverse complement strand
GGACCGAAGCGGAGCGTAGACATTTTAAATGGCAGATGTCGTTACTATGAGCGGCCGGTTAGGCCGTGAATAGTAACGGGAAATTGTAGCCGGGGTCATGTTAAAGTCGAAAAATCTGTTATAATAGACAATAGTTTTTTAAAAAAAAGGTGATCACGATATGACGAAAATTTTAATTGTTGAAGATGACAAAGGGCTGAATGATGGCCTTGTGTACGATTTGCAGGAAGAGGGCTATGAGGTTTTTTCAGCCATTACGGCTTCCTTTGCCCTGGAAGTGTTCAAGGTGCAGGAGATCGACCTTGTTTTGATGGATGGCAATCTTCCGGACAGTGATGGATTTACGCTGTGCAGCCAAATGAAAAAAATGCGGGATGTCCCGGTTATCTTTCTGACCGCCCGGGATCTGGAACAAGACGAGCTGCGGGGGTTTGACTGCGGAGCAGATGATTATATCACCAAGCCTTTTCACATCGCTCTGCTCCACAGGCGCATTCAGGCGGTATTAAAACGCGCGGACAAGGCCGGCAGCCATAAGGGCTACTCGGATGGGGTTCTGACCGTGGATTTTGATACGGCCTATGCTGCCCTGAATGGAATTCCGCTGAACTTGACGCCAACGGAGTACAAGCTAATGAAGCTTTTTATTGACAACAAGGGCAAGGTGCTGACCCGGCAGATTATTTTAGAACGGCTCTGGGATGCCAACGGCAGTTTTGTTGACGAGCACGCGCTGACTGTCAATATCGGCAGACTGCGCGGCAAAATAGAGAAAGACGGCCGCAAATACATCAAAACCGTTTATGGCATGGGTTATATGTGGGAGGGAGGCCGGTTATGAATCCGTTTTCTTTTCAACGTCTGAATTGGTGCGCATTTGCCGTGTGTGCCGTGATCCTGCTGTCTATCCCGGTTCTGATCATCTGTGATCTGAGCTGGCTGGCTTATCTTCTTGCGGCAGCGGGAACCATCTTATATCTGCTGCTGTTCCTGGCCTATCAGCGGAAAGTGTCAGATTTCTTTGACGCAGTAAACGATGGGATGGAGCAAATGCTTTTGGCGAAGCAGGAAGTCGAACTGCCGGAGGTACAGGATCATGAAAGCGTGTTTGCCCGCTTCACGGCTAAGCTGGCGAGACTGTATGACGCGCTGCGGACTGCCGAAGCGAACGCAGAAGAAGAAAAGCGGATCATGCAGGGAATGACCGCAGACCTGTCCCATCAAATCAAAACACCTGTCGCAAATATCAAGATGGATCTGGAAATGCTGTCCTCCAGACAGATGCCGCCCCAAAAACAGCAGGAATTTTTAGAACGCGCGGCACATCAGGCGGATAAAATGGATTTTCTGATCCAGTCTATTATAAAAATGAGCCGTCTGGAAATCGGCGCAATTCAAATCGTCCCATCCAAAGCGGACCTGGCACAGACATTGGTAAACGCGCTGTTAAGCGTCAGTGCCGTTGCCGAACAAAAAGCAATTGATATTTTCGTGGACTGCCCCCAGCCCTGTGTCATTCGGCATGATCCTAAGTGGACAGAAGAAGCCATTTTTAACCTGCTGGACAATGCGGTGAAGTATACGCCTGCCGGCGGCAATATAAAAGTTCAGGTGGAAATGCGGGAGGCCGGAGCCTGCCTTACGGTCAGTGACACCGGCATGGGCATTCCGGAGGAATTGCAGGGTGCGGTTTTCTCAAAGTTTTTCCGGGCGCCGAATGTTCATAATATGCCCGGCGCAGGTGTCGGCCTCTATCTCACACGGAAGATCATGGAATTACAGGGCGGCTATGTTACGGTAACCTCAGCCGGTCAGGGAAGTACATTTGCCGTCTGGTTTCTTTAGCTTCTTAGGCACTTAATAACGAAATCTTGCGCATTTTGACAAAATTTTGGTTCCGGCTTGTCCGGGTTAGGAGTTGTAGAAAAATAAGTGATACAGACAAGCCAAGATGTGTCAGTTATTTTTCTACAACTCCTTACTTCATTGATAAGATTCCGGGCCTTAGGTCCGGAGGGGCGTTATACTCGCGGCCGGTCAGGCCGTGAATCATAACGGTCAATCCGAATCGTCACAGGATTGTGACATTGCTGTGAGGAGATTGTGACATTCCTCTGCTATACTGTCTATGTGCCCGGAACAGAACCCTCGTGAATACAGGAGCGCTCGTTACTGTCCGCCGGTTGCCGTGCACTCGTCGCACGGCAACCGGCCAATACAGTGATGGGGCGGGCACAATATGCTATCGGGAGGAATCAAGTCATGAGATCAGTTGTTTTAAAGGCCGAAGGCCTGAAAAAATATTACGGCTCAGGGGAAAATGTAACAAAAGCTCTGGACGGCATCGACCTGGAGGTCTGTTACGGAGAATTTGTCGCCGTTGTAGGGACGTCCGGAAGCGGAAAATCCACTCTGCTCCACATGCTGGGCGGTCTGGACAGCCCAACCGCGGGGACCGTCCGGGTAGGGGACAGGGAACTGTCCGGCATGGATGACGAAGCCCTTGCCGTATTCCGCAGACGCAGCATTGGGTTTGTCTTTCAGCAGTACAACCTGGTGCAGACGCTGAATGTCCGGGAAAATATCGTGCTGCCGGTGCTGCTGGACGGAGGAACGGTTGACGCAGAGTACTGCCGGGAGATCGTCACCCTGTTGAAAATCGAGGAAAAGCTGGAGCAGTTTCCAAACCAGCTTTCCGGCGGGCAGCAGCAGAGGGTGGCCATCGCCCGGGCGCTTGCGGGCAAGCCCTCCATCATTCTTGCCGACGAGCCGACAGGGAACCTGGACAGCCGGACCAGCCAGGATGTGATGGCATTTTTAAAAGCCAGCAACCGGCGGTTCCAGCAGACCATGGTTATGATCACCCACAATCCGGAGATCGCGCAGATGGCAGACCGCATCGTCCGCATGGAAGACGGGCGGATCAGGCATGCCGTGAGCGGACAGAACCAGTATGCCATGGACGGAGAGAATCAGCAAGCCGTGAGTGGACAGAACCAGCATGCCATGGAAGGAGGCCGGACCAATGTTCCAGGTGAGAAATAAAGAAGCTATCCGCCTTCTTGCGGGCCGGCAGATGAAGAAGGACAGGCAGCGAAACGGCATTGCCATCGGTGCCATCATCCTGACCACGATCCTTTTTTCCACGCTGTTTACTATCGGCGGCGGTGTGCTGGAGCAGATGCGGCAGACCATGATGCGCATGCATGGAGGCATCAGCCATGCGTCAGTCAAATTTCTGTCCATGCCGGAGTACGAGAAGCTGAAAGAGGCCGGGGGCTATGAGGGAATCGGTTATTCCATCCTAGCCGGAATCGGAGCGGACGAAAGCCTACGGAAGCTGAACACGGAAGTCCGGTACGGGGAGGATTACGCGGCCTGCGATTTCCGTTCATTTCCTACGGAGGGAAGGCTGCCGGAGAAAAAAATGGAGCTTGCCGCGCCCCGCCTTGTCCTGGACGCGATGGGGCTTTCCGATCAGCTCGGAAGCCGGATTCCGTTTCCCATCGAGGTCAACGGCACTTTGCATGAGGACACATTTACCCTGTGCGGTGTGTGGGACGGGGATCCACTCGCCCCTGCCCAGGAGATCTGGGTGTCGGAAGCGTACTGCGAAGAGGCAGTGCCGACTTTGATGACCGCGTTTGGAGAAGGCGTGCCCTATGAGGGGACGGTGATGGCCTCGATTGATTTTTCCAATACCTGGAATCTCCAGGGAAAGCTTGCGGATCTGCTTGCCCGGGCCGAAATGCCGGGGGATACGAGGGGTGGGATTAATCCGGCTTATTCCCAGTTTACGGCGGATCCCGGACTGATCCTGACAGCCCTGATCCTGCTTGGTGCCATACTCATTTCGGGATATCTGATCATCTACAATGTATTCTACATTTCCGTGACCCAGGATATTCAGTTTTACGGGCTGCTGAAAACCATCGGAGCATCCGGAAAGCAGCTGCAAAGGATTGTCCTGCGGCAGGCCATGAAGCTGTCCGCCGTGGGGATTCCTGTGGGGCTTCTGGCCGGATATGCCGTGGGAAAGGTGCTTCTGCCCTCTGTGGTGGAAGAGTTCAGCATTGACGGGTTCGGCGACTATCAGGTATCCCCGCTGGTACTGGCCGGGGCGGCGCTGTTCAGCCTGCTGACGGTTTTCATCAGCTTCCGCTCGCCCGGACGGACGGCGGCGCGTGTTTCGCCTGTGGAAGCGGTACGCTTTACCGGAGAGAGCCGGATGCAAAGCCGCAAAATATGTGGGAAAAGACAGGAGCGGAAATGGGAGGATCAGAAACGAGAAGATCAGAAACGAGAGAATTGGAAACGAGAAGATCAGAAACGAGAGAACCAGAATATGCGGAATCCACTCCCAAACCCACAGGCAAACTGGGACATATCCAAAAAGGACGCTCCCAGAACACTGGCCTTGCGCAGCCTGCGGCGGGACGGGAAAAAGGCGGTGCTGGTCATCATTTCCCTGTTCTTAAGCCTGACCCTTTTGAATACCACCTATACGATCCTCAGAGGCTTTGACCTGGAGCATTATGTGGAAACCCAGACCAACGCTGACTTTGAAGTCACGGATTGGACGGTTGCCGCGGCCGGATTCTATGAGAAAAATCTGGAAGGCATAGATGAGGAATTCGAGGAGGCGGTCAGCCAGATTCCCGGCCTGACGAGACTGGAAAAGGTCTATTGCGAGGAAGGCATATTGGACCTTTCGGAGTCTGCGGTACAATGGATTGCGCGGCAGGAAGCTCAGGGCAGGGATCTCCCGGTCAGCCTGGGAACCGAGACCGGCCAGGAATTCATGCAGGCTTACGCGGCCACGGGTTCGATCGTGGAACATCTGGAATACAAGGCCGGCACATTTGACGCGGAAAAATGGGCTTCTGGAACGTCTGTGATCTATGACGACAGTATGGAGGAATTCGGGCTGCGCTCCGAGCCGCTGTATCAGCCTGGCGACAGGATTACGCTGGAAGGAAGTGACGGGCAGAAAAAGGAATATACGGTGATGGCCCGGGGAGGGCTGCCCTCTACAATGACCGCCCGCAAAACCATCAACCTGGGGATTGCCGTGATCCTGCCGGAGCAGGAATTTATTGGACTGTACGGGGAAAAACAGCCCCTCTGTGTGGTCTATGATGTGGAAAAATCACGTCGGGAAGAGGCGGAACGGATTACGGCAGAGCTTTTGGAGGATTCCAACATGGTCAGCATTTCCTTCGAAACGCTGAAAGCGGAATTTGAGCAGACAAAGCGGACCTATTCTCTGATCGGCGGGGTTTTGAGTCTGATTCTGGGTGCAATCGGGATTTTAAATTTTATCAATCTTACAGTGACCGGAATCCTGGCCCGGCAAAAGGAGCTGGCAATGCTCAGCGCCATCGGCATGGGCGGCCGGCAGATGAAACGGATGCTGATCTGGGAGAGCGCGGCATATATCGGCAGCGCCGCGCTGTTAACCGTTACGGCAGGCAACCTTCTGGGCTGGCAGCTCTGCCAGGATCCGATGATACAAAACCAGTGGGCATTCGTGTATCACTTTACCATCGTTCCGGTGGCAATCTGCCTGCCCGTCCTGCTGCTGGCGGCTTCGGCGGCGCCGCTGATATTTTATAAGAAAATATGCAGGAAGAGTGTGGTGGAAAGGCTGCGGTGTTTTTGAATTCATGGCAACCGCATGTTACAGTTCACTCCCCAGCCAATCACCATGCTGATTGGCTGGCCGGAAAAATTATTACAATTTGCCTACTGTTCAGGAACCTTAATTAGTGGTATATTATAGATTACGAAGGAGGGTGAAAAATGGCAAATGTTTTTGATTCGGCAAAATATATTCTGGAACAGTCTGGCTCTATGTCAACTATGAAACTTCAGAAGCTATGCTACTATTCTCAGGCATGGTCTCTTGTTTGGGACGATTCTCCTTTATTTGAGGAAGATTTTCAAGCATGGGCTAATGGCCCGGTGTGTCCGGAATTGTTCTTCAAGACACAGGGAAAATACTCGGTAAGTGCGAGCGATGAAACTGGCGGTGAGGGAAATCTGTCCGATAATCAGAAAGATACCGTTAATAGAGTATTAGATCACTATGGCAGCCACAATGCCCAGTGGCTCAGTCAGTTGACGCATATGGAGGATCCTTGGATTAAGGCGAGAGAAGGAGTTCCGTCTGGTGCAGGATGCAATCATGTGATTACAAAAGAAAGCATGGCATTATACTATGGCGGGCTCTAAGCGAAAAAAGGAAGTAAGGCAAAGAGAGGTTCCTAATGGGAAACGTATCGCTCAGGGTGGAGATCCTGAGCGATACTATTCAGAAAATCCTGCATGGACTTTTGCAAACTCGGATCAGGAGATGTGGGCATTCTCGCGTGAACGTATGGGGGAGTTGTTTTGGACAGAGATTCTTCCAAGATTAAAAGCACTGGAAACTCAAACCTGGAGTGAAATATTAGTCCGGCGCTGTCCTGTTCCGAAGCTATTTGTGTAACTTGATACTGAATGAGCTTTTATCGCTTCGGATAAAAGAACGGCTGTACGCAATGAGGCGCCCGTTGTTGTCGCGGTAATTACAGGTCAGCTTGATCAGGGCGATGCCTTCAGGCGTATCCAGCAGCTTGCTCATTTTTGATGCTCCTCCGATGATCTCCATAGTCTGGCTCATGCTGCAAAGCTCGATCCCGTAAAAGGCAAAGATATCTTTCATGGTGAAAATCGAGGAATCTACGATTTCCAGTTCCGGCAGAATCTCTTTCGGAACAAAAAATTCCTCCAGAGAAACCGATTCGTTGTCCAGTGTGACGAAATGCCGGATATAAAAAATGAGGTCATCCAGGCTGATATTAAAGTGATTCGCATATTTATTTCCCGCGGGACGAAGCATTTTTGTCTGTTCTTTGATAGATATGCGCTTGTGCCCGCTGCCTACGGAAAAGGTGCTGATGAACCCGCCGTCTTCTTCCAGTGCCTTTTCATATTTGTTTCCTACGACAAATACTCCCTTTCCCTGGACTCTCTGCAGAAGTCCTTCATTGACCAGTGCGTCGACCGCGTTTCTCACCGTGAGACGATTGATTCCAAAAGTTTCGGCAAGCTTGTTCTCGGACGGGATTGCGGTCCCCGGGAGATATTCGCCTTCTTCGATTTTGCTCCGCACAATCTCACGGAGCTGAAGATAGATTGGCATGCGGTAATCCAGTCTGGCTTCCGTGGTATGACGGCCCTCTTTTTTTTCTTCAGATTCTAAATTCGTATTCATCTTTTACCGCCTCTTCATTTGTAAATTTCACTCACAAACTTAAACCTGTCCGAACGTAACAATTGTTTGTAATACATGATAGGGATGGAATTTTCATCCATAATGACGCCCGAAGTAAAAAACAAGGGTGCGTGAGGCTCGGCCTCCAAAATCTGCGCTTCATCTGCGCTGGCATAAGTTACACTGATATGTTCCTCTCCGGAGGTCTGATTTTTCCGATATACATTTTTGAATATGTAATCCATGGAAGTATTCTCCGTATAATGTTGGTCAAAATCCGGATATTCCTGGCAGTCGATGTAGGCTGTTTCTAAAATGGCCGGTATGTAATCAATGCTTCGGCTGCGGATATATTCATAAACTTTGCGGCCCAGAGGGATCTTAAGCTTCCTGGAGATCTGTTTTGTGGCCTCGATGACGCGGGCGCTGATGATCTTTTTTGACAAAAACATCCCTTGCTGGCGCAGTTCTCCGATCATGGAATCAACCCCCACCATGTTGCGGGAAATCTTCGGTACGGAAACAAAGACTCCGGAACCCTTTACGCGATATAGCATACCGCATCCTACCAAAGTATCGACTGCCTGCCGCAGCGTAGAACGGCTGACACCCCACATTGCGCACAAGTCCCTTTCCGAAGGAATCCTGGTGTTGGCAGTTAATCGGTTTACGGCAATAAAATCTTCCAGCTTTTCTACCGCTTCTGTTCCCGGAGGTATATGATATTCCATTTTTTTCGTCCTTTCAGAAAAAACTCAACAGAACAAAGTTCTGTGTCTGTTGTTCCATAATTTTAACATATTTAGCGAAAAAAAGATATCTAAAAACGGAATTTACATCAAATAATATTATGTATAAGTGTTAGGAATCACTGTCTGTATTTTTGAATACTTGTATATCTGGATCGTGCTTTGGAATTTTTTATGTCCATATCTTCTCAGGATTTATAGAAAATCCCACGCACTGTTTGCTGCAATTTCTCAAATACCATATTCTTTGGCTTTTAGCACCACTAATACAATGCCTTTAGAAGCTGAAACCAGAGTACTCATTGACCGCAGTCTCGAAAACCTTGGATGGAAACTGA
>VSNK01000250.1 GCA_009774255.1 Faecalicatena sp. | reverse complement strand
GCAGGAACAAATGATGTAAAATCAACTATGTTTGATAAAAAGTATCGGCATTTCTAAAATATCGGCATATGGTTTATTATGCCGATATCGGCATTTTCCCCCCTCTCACGAAATACATCTTCGCCGGGCTGTCTTCCTTTACCCACCGATAGATCTGCTCGAAATAAGTTTTTACCTCTTTGCATACCATAACCTTGCGGAGCCCATAGTAATCTGAAAGGAAATCTCCGCCCTCGAAATATACTGACGTAGTAAAACGAATGCTGGTAAACGAGAAATTGTCTTCCATCGCATAGCAGGACAGCCTGCTTCTCATCGGAATATAGACAATCTGATCCTTATACACAACCACCTCCTCATCGTCAATAAAAAATGTCGCGGTTCCTGATTCTATATAACGAAGCATATTATACGGAATCATACTCTCCGGGAAGACCCAGTTTCTTCCAAATGAATATGTATCAATATACAGAAAATTAAACCTTACATTGTCAACAACATTGCTCATCCCCTCGCCTCCTCATACGTGCATAAAAACGGGTCCGACTCAAAAGCCATGCTTTTTTTCAGGCACGAAACGCATGACCTTTTGACGCTTGTTTCATATTGTAATTATACCCTATCATTTTCTTGTATTTCAATCCTATTATGCTATTTTTAAGGCTCGCGCATATATTTTTTTTGCCTTTTGTGTAATATAATGATGAAAACGTCCCAAAGTCATGTTTTTTCACACAGGCATGAAACACGTGACCTTTTGACGGGCGAAACATATAATAAAAAAACGTAAAAAGGAGGCCGCTTATGATTTTTGATTCTTTAAAACACAAGGATAACTATAAGCATTTTCCCGCCCTGTACCAGGCGCTGAACTATCTTGACAGTCTGCCGTCCCGGGAGCTGCCCGCTCCGACGGTCGTTCTTGAGGAAGGCCGGCTATTCTGCAATCTTGTCACCTTTACCTCGAAGCCTGAGGAGCAGTGCATCTACGAAGCGCACCGTAATTTTATTGATCTGCACTTCATTGTCAGCGGCATCGAGAGGATAGCGACATCCGACCTCGGTTCCCTGACCACGGAAGTTCCCTATGCGCCGGAAAAGGATATTGAATTTCTAAAGGGCGACGCGGACGGATATTATGAACTGAAACCCGGCCAGTTTATGGTCTGCTTTCCAGGCGACGCGCATAAAGTCGCAATGATGAAAGACAAACCGGCAGAGGTCAAAAAGATTGTATTTAAATTGAAAGTAATGTAAAATATCATATGAAGAAGGGGAAGAACCATGAAATATTCTAAAAGTGAAATTTTAAGCCGAATCAAGGGACAGCTTATCGTGTCCTGCCAGGCACTGCCCGGAGAACCTCTGTATGTTCCGGAAAAATCTGTCATGTATCTGATGGCAAGAGCCGCCAAAGAAGCGGGTTCTCCGTGCATCCGGACAAGCAGTATCCGTGATGTGACGGCAATCAAGGGGGAAACTAATCTTCCGGTCATTGGGATTATCAAAATCAATTATGAGGGCTATGATTCTTACATCACTCCGACCATGAAGGAGGTGGATGAGCTTGTCGCGGCAGATGCCGATATCGTTGCCCTTGACTGTACCATGCGCCGCCGCGGCGACGGTACCACGATCAATGAGTTTCTCGCACAGATTAAGGAGAAATATCCCGATATTGTCCTGATGGCAGATATCTCTACCTATGAGGAGGGGGTAAATGCCTGGAAATGCGGAGTTGATTTTGTCGGCACCACCTTAAGCGGATACACCGATTATTCTCCGAAAAAGGACGGGCCTGATACGGAGCTGGTCCGCAGGCTCAGCGAAGACCTGGATATTCCCGTCATTGCGGAAGGAAAGGTACATACTCCCGATCAGGCGGTAGAGATGTTAGAGGCCGGCGCTTTTGCCGTTGTCGTAGGCGGCGCCATCACCCGCCCGCTTGAAATTGCGGCTCGGTTTATAAACAGAGTGAGGGAATACGGACATGAATAAATATCTGGGAATCGATATCGGCGGTACTGCCGTTAAAACAGAGTGAGGGAATGCGGACATGAATAAATATCTGGGAATCGATATCGGCGGTACTGCCGTTAAAACAGAGTGAGGAATGCGGACATGAATAAATATCTGGGAATTGATATCGGCGGTACTGCCGTTAAAATGGGAATTGTGGATGAGAACGGAAAGCTTTTGGTCTCCGGCGAGGCTCCGGTTGCTTTTGACCATTATGAAACCCCGATCTTGCAGACTGTCTTAAAGGAATCGGAAACATTTCTGAAGAACAACGGTTTAAGAGCGGATGACCTCTCCGGGATCGGGATATCCGCTACCGGACAGATTGATACCAAAAATGGAATCGTCGCAGGCAGCGGCGGAAACATCCGTAACTGGGAAGGCTCAAACCTGAAAGCTGCCTTTACGCAAAAATTTCACTTACCGGTTACGGTGATCAACGATGCGAATTGTGTCGCCCTGGGGGAAAAATGGACAGGAAGCGCGAAAAACGCAAAAGATGTGATTGTCCTCACGATTGGCACCGGCCTTGGCGGAGGGATCATCGTCAATAATCAGATTTTGCTCGGCCAGTCCGGGTTTGGCGGGGAAATCGGACATTTTTCCATTCATAAGCAAGGGCTTGCATGTACCTGCAATAACAAAGGCTGCTTTGAACAATATGCTTCTATGACTGCTTTGGTAAAGTCGGTAAGGGAATATTACGAGACAGCCGATCCGGATTATATGTGTAAACATCCGATCAATGGCAAGAATATTTTTGAATCCGTGAGAAAAGGCGATGAAGCAATCATCCGGATCGTAGATGCCTGGATCCATGATATTTCCGCGGGAATTGTCAGCCTGGTTCATATATTCAACCCGGAATTGATTATCATAGGAGGAGGTGTCAGTGTACAGAAAGAATTATTTATTGCAAAACTCCGGGAGGAAGTCATGAAAAATATCATGCCAAACTTCAGGAGAAATCTGCAGCTTCGTGCCGCCACTCTCGGCAACAATGCCGGGATGATCGGCGCCGTGTACTATTTCATTCAGAATTTAGGAACTGCCGGAAAATATACTGCGCGCCAGATAAATCTGCCGCCAGTATAAGGAGTTGTAGAAAAATAAGTGATACAGATTGCGCAGGATATTTCTTCGGATGTGCAGGTCAAAAAACGCAGGCGTAGTGGGCTACGTCGAGGCTTTTTGACCTGTGCAGCCGGAGAAATAGACAAGCCAAGATGTGTCAGTTATTTTTCTACAACTCCTAACGTGATGCGCACAGCCGCATGCGGAATTATGCCGCTTCGCGGTTGCGGCTGGCGCGATACTCACGGCAGATTTTATCGGCCGTGAGTATAACTTGTTTAAATCTGTGCGATCGAAGAAACAGACAAGTCAATATGTATGAGTGATACTCATAGCCGATGAAATCTGGCGTTCAGTATATTTCCATGCAGTTTATTATGGCGAAAGGACGGGACAGGAAAATGATTATTAAAAATGTAAAGGTTTATACGGAAAAGAAGGTATTTGAAAACGGCGAAATTGTAATCAAAGACGGGCTTTTTGCCGACGGTCCGGAACATATGGAAAACGCTGAAGAAGAAATCATTGACGGGATGGGCTGTTATGCCATTCCTGGTCTGATCGATCTCCATTTTCATGGCTGTAAAGGATATGACTTTTGCGACGGAACTAAAGAGGCCCTTACGGAAATTGCAAAATATGAAGCGTCTGTCGGGGTGACAGCCATTTCTCCGGCTACCATGACTCTTCCCGTAGATGAGCTCAAAGATATTTTATCAGCCGCGGCTTCCTATAAAAAAACTGCCGAAAAGGAAAATCCGTCAGGCGCGGACCTGATCGGCGTGAATATGGAAGGTCCTTTTATCAGTATTGAAAAGAAAGGCGCACAGGATGAGACAAATATTATCCCCTGCAGCACAGCAATCTGCCGGCAGTTTTTAGATTCATCGGAGGGCCTGGTAAAATTTGTCGGAATTGCTCCTGAGAAGAATACCGGCACGGAAGAATTTATCCGGCAGATGAAACAGGATGTGAATATCTCATTGGCCCACACCAATGCAGATTACGATACGGCAAAAGCCGCATTTGACGTGGGGGCCAATCATGCGGTGCACCTGTACAATGCAATGCCTGAATTTACCCACCGCGCACCGGGGGTGGTCGGCGCGGTATCGGACAGCCCCCATGTAAATGCGGAATTGATCTGTGATGGTGTGCATATTCATCCGTCTGTTGTGCGCGGCACCTTAAAAATGATCGGAGAAAACCGTATCATCTTTATAAGCGACAGTATGCGGGCCACCGGAATGCCCGACGGACATTATACACTTGGAGGCCTTGACGTAAATGTTACCGGAAATCTCGCGACACTCGCCTCAAACGGAGTCATTGCCGGTTCCGTAACGAACCTTATGGATTGTATGAGAACCGCAGTAAAGAAGATGGGCATCCCTCTTGAGACCGCTGTTGCATGCGCAACGATGAATCCGGCAAAGGCTCTCAGAGAATATGAAAACTACGGCTCTATTACATCCGGTAAAAAAGGAAATGTGGTACTTCTCGATAAAGAACTGAATCTTAAGATGGTAGTAAAAGATGGAAATATAATATCGAGGGAATGATGCTGAGCGCCAGATAAGTCTGGCGCTCAGCATCACTTGCTTTAGTTTGAGATAAATCCAAACCCGATAAATCTAAAGAACCGTTCCCCGATGCGCACACAATCTGTCAGCCTTACTTTTTTCAGAAATCAGCCTTGCTGCTATTTTCTTATTGCTCTCTCCGGGATAGTTTTCTATATACTCAAATATTTTTCCAACATAAACTGTATCGAGCCCTGATATTTTTGCTGCCTGCTCTGCGTCCAGGGTCTTACGCATATTCCGTATAATCTTTACATTGCTCCGGACCTCTCCGGTCCTTTCTCCAATCTTTTTTCCAATCTTTTTTCCAATCTTTTTTCCTGTCTTTTCCCCGATTCTTTTTCCAATTCTTTTCCCTGACTTTTCTCCTTGCTCCCGTATCATTTTTTCCCGCTCATATACTTTCATATATTCCAATGACACCTCCTCATCATGCCGGACTACCTCCACCATCCGGTGGATTTCCCGTAGCCATTCGCTTTCTTCATTCTCTATGTGAGTCTCTTCCAGATAATTCAGAAACTTTCTCACTTCCTCCGGCACCTCTCCGTTCTTTCCCTTTGTATTAAAAAATATAGTTACCGCTCCGTCATCATACTCCATCTCCGGTTCTTCCTCACAACGATTCCGGATCGTATATACAATACGGTCTTTTCCAAAGGGATCAAACGGCATGATGAACACCACAATTACCCGCTTTAACTTCGAATAGTCATTTCCCGATCTCAGACTCCTTCCGTCGATCTTAGCATGGTAAAACCTGACCCGCCGGGGCAGGGCTTTTTTCAATTCGGCGGTATTCTTCTGCTCCGGCTCCATATCATAAATTGTTCCGGTCTCCCCGTCCTCTTCAATATAAACATCCAGCCTCGCCCCGTGCTGATTCGTGTCTGAACCATAATAGACCTTCTGAGGCACTATGCGGATGTTCCCCACATCCACCTGGAGAAGTATTTTCAGGATTTTCCTGCAGAATTCTTCCCCGATTCCCGGATATGACATCATACTGCCGAACAAAAAGTCGTCCAGCAAATTCAGTTGTTCCAGTTTTCTCTTCATCTTTCTCCTCTCTTTGTATGCACCGGATGAAAAATGAATGTATTTTCCATAGTTTTCCATAAAAGATACGATTTTTCTCCCAGCGTATACAGAATGCATATTTGATTGTAACTTCCATACTGGGAATATTCATAGATAAAACTATAGAATTGAACCCCCGGATTCTCCACACTTCATACCTCTTTGAGGCAAACAGGCTTTCTTCCGGTCGGGCATGGTTGAATGAACTGACAGGAATCATCTTAATTCCTTTTCCCTGATATGTAATTGCATTATAGCAAAGGCCTGTGGGAAACGTCAAGCTATATTTCGAACACCTTCTCAATTTCTGTTCCTCTGCCGATTTAAAAGAAATCGACCTGAATATGGAAGGTTTAAAGGACACTGTGGTAGAGATGCTGGGAGGAAAACGCTGCAGAATTGATACCGGAACCTTTCAAAATGATCTGACTTCCTTATCGAGCAGAGATGATATTTTTACTCTACTTGTGCATTTGGGTTATCTTGCGTATGACTTTGTAAATAGAGAGGTTTTCATTCCAAATGAAGAGGTTCGAGGGGAGTTTGTCAGGGCTGTGAAGGGAAGCAGACGAACTGCTTTTAATTGGATTGAATTACAATGCAAAGAGCGGAAAGCATACCTGCAGGATCGAGCGGTATAGAAGGAAGGAACTGTAAAGGAATCATTTGACGGTTACAGAAGGAAGGTGACATCTACTGCGGTAGACGCACCTTCCTTTTTAGGCAAAATACGATCTAAGGAGTTGTAGAAAAATAACTGACACATCTTGGCTTGTCTATTTCTCCGGCTGCACAGGCCAAAAAGCCTCGACGTAGCCCACTACGCCTGCGTTTTTTGACCTGCACATCCGAAGAAATATCCTGCGCAATCTGTATCAGTTATTTTTCTACAACTCCTAACTTTCAATCAGAAATTCCTTCTCCCGTAGCATTTCCTCGATCATATCCAGCGTCTTTTCACAGTCCGCCTCCACCATATGGTAATGATAATCCGAAGTAATATTTTTCAGCGGACTCGATTTTCCCTTTTGGATATCCTGCAGAAATTCCGCCACATTTCTCCGAGAGCGGATCCCAAGCTCTGCCTCCATCCGCCCGTACACCCGATGGTTGACCATCACATTGACCACACAGCCGCCCAGATCCACAATGGAGCACAGCTCCTCCTCCATCCGCTCGTCCGTATGCCGCACCTTGAACGTCCGGCTCACCGTATGAGGAGCATTCAGGAGATACCCGCGGTGTGTAGATATGATATCACATCCTGCGGCGCGGATCAACGCAATGTCCTGCACGATCACCTGCCGGCTCACCTCGCAGCTCTCCGCCAGTGAGCTGCCCGAAACCGGGGTCCTGCTGGTCCTGATTTTTTCTATGATTTTATCCCTGCGCTCTGTTCCCGTCATCATACCCGATTCTTCCTTTCTGCCCCCATCTTCGATTTATCATGGTCCGCTCTTTCATATTCCTTATCATTATCACCCTCACATACCACGGACCTATCTGCTGCCCCAGATCTTGCTATGTCCACACCCTGAGCCGGATGCCCGCCCCTTCACGATATTGACCGGATGCCGCGCAGCGAGTGCGCGGTACCGTGTGGCCAACAGCCAGCTCCTTCTATGAAACAGCATGCAGGTTTTTCAATGAAATATCAAGTATCGGAGCGGAATGCGTCAGCGCACCGCTGGAAATATAATCCACTCCCAGAGCCGTCAGCCGTCCGATATTCTCTTTCGTTACATTTCCGGAGCACTCCGTCTCCGCCCTGCCGTCAATGATACGGATCGCCTCCTGCATTTCCTCCGCGGACATGTTATCCAGCATGATGATGTCAGCCCCGGCTTCCACCGCTTCCTTCACCATATCCAGATTCTCCACCTCCACTTCGATCTTCCGCACAAACGGCGCATACTCCTTTGCCATCCGGACCGCCTTTGTTACGCTTCCTGCCGCCCCGATGTGGTTGTCCTTGAGAAGCACCCCGTCAGAAAGATTATACCGATGGTTATAGCCGCCTCCCACCCGGACCGCGTATTTCTCAAAAATCCGCATATTCGGCGTGGTCTTTCTCGTATCCAGAAGCTTCGTTTTGCTGCCCGCAAGCAGATCCGCCACCGAACGGGTATAGGTGGCAATGCCGCTCATCCGCTGGAGATAATTCAGTGCCACACGCTCGCCGGAGAGCAGAACCCGGATATCGCCAGTCACCTTTCCCAGCAGCTCGCCGGACTTCACCGCATCGCCGTCCTTGCAGAAAAACTCCGCCTTCGTCTCCCCATCCAGCAGTTCAAAAACTCTCCGGAACACCTGCAGCCCGGCAATGACCCCGTCCTGCTTGCAGATCAGCTCCACCTCTCCTTCCACAGCCTCCTTCATGACCGAATTGGTGGTCACGTCCTCACTGGAAATATCCTCCCGTAAAGCTTCCATGATCAAATGATCCATCTGTAATGTTTCTGTTATTTTATTCATTTTCTTCTCCTCATAATCCTTTTCTATACCTTATAAAATGGCCGAATGGCCATAATGGGATGCCCTTGGGTATACCTTATGAAACGGCCGAATGGCCATAATGGGATGCCCTTGGG
>VSNK01000025.1 GCA_009774255.1 Faecalicatena sp. | reverse complement strand
CCTAAATACATTATATATCCGATATCGGATTTTAAAATAGAACTTTGCAGCAAACAAGGAGTGTATTATGGAAAATAGTATAAAAACCGCTGCGCAAAAACCGGCAGATACAAACATATTAGGATATGAAAAAATCGGAAAGCTGCTCAGGATCTATGCGATACCGAGTATTGTTTCCATGCTCGTAAATGCACTATACAACATTGTGGATCAGATATTTATCGGGCAGGGCATTGGATATTTGGGAACCGGCGCAACGAATATCATCTTCCCGCTGACGATCGCCTTTGCGTCTTTCTCGTTGATGCTCGGTGACGGTGCATCCGCATATCTGAGTTTGAAGCTTGGGAGAGGCCAAAAAGAGGAAGCAGCCAGGGGAGCCGGGAACGGAATACTCCAATCCTGGGAATGTTTATCCTGGGACATTTATTCGGAATATTCGGTGTAGTATCCGCAAGAGCTGCTGCCGATGGCCTGGCGTTCTTATTGTCCATCGTGCTGCTTGTGGGTGAGCTCCGTTCGATTGGAAGAATGCCTCAAGAACAACTTGACAGCTGAAAAAGTACAGCAGAGATATTCCATGTTCTGTCAGACGAATACCATGCATAGAAGAGTTTTTCAAAGGAGGACAAAAAAAATTAGTATGGATGGAAATACCAGGAGGCAGGTAGACATTATAAACCAAAAAACAAAGGAACTTCATTCACTTTACCGCATTGCAGCCAGAAAATCCGGGATTCCTAATGGTGAAATCCGCATATGGTCAATGTTATTAAATGCAGAAATAGAATATTCCCAACAGGATTTGTGCGAGTTGCTTTCCCTGCCAAAACAGACAATGAATTCGCTCATAGCCAGTCTTATGAAAAGAGGGTATGTGCTTTTGGAACATGCAGCGGGAACGAAAAACCGTAAAGTGATCCGATTGACTGAGGAAGGCTGTCGTTATGGTAAAAACAGGGTATTGTGGATTTTTGAGGCTGAGCAGAAAGCGATGGAAGGAGCGGATCCCCAGGAAGTACAGGTATGTATATCAATGTTTGATAAGTATATCCTGCATTTAAAAAAGGAATTTCAGATGAATGATGTGAGAAAGAAGGATGATAGCAGTGAATGAAAAAATATTTCAGATACTTGAATTTCAGAAAATACAGGAAATGTTAGAAAAATATGCAACATCGGAACCAGGAAGGGAGGCGTGCAGGAACCTTTTGCCGGATACGGATCTTGACCGGATCCGGCACTTACAGGATGAAACATCTGCCGCAAGGGAACGGATCAGACATAACCATCACATTTCTTTTCATAAAGTGACGGATTTGAGCAGTGTACTTGACCGGTTAGAAAATGGGAATGCTTTGTCTCCGGCAGAATTGCTCCGCATCAGTGACCTGCTGGATGCCGCGGGTAAAGCGAAGGATTATGGCTGCCGTGAAATACCAGAGGATGAAAAAGACATTTTGGATGCCCGGTTCAACCAGCTTTCCCCGCTTCTCAAGATCAATCAGGAAATCCGGCGGTGTATCCGTTCTGACACGGAGCTATATGACACGGCAAGCCAGAGGCTTGAAAAAGTCCGGAGGAAAATAAAGATTACTGAGGATAAGATTCAGAATCAGCTGCGCTCATTTATCAGCGGCAAATACAGGGCGTATCTTTCAGATACTTTCATCAGCCAGCGAAACGGAGCTTATTGCCTCGCAGTAAAATATGCCTGCCGCAGTAAAGTGCCGGGTACGGTGCAGGGACAATCCGGTTCAGGCGGGACTGTGTTTATCGAACCAAAAAGCGTAGCCGCCGCAGCCAGTGAGCTGCAGGATTATCAGTATCAGGAAAAGATAGAGATTGCCATTGTGCTTGACGATCTCAGCAACATGGTAAAGGCACAGCTAAAGTATGTCCGAAAGGATTTTGCTATTTTAACGGAACTTGATTTTATTTTTGCGAAAGCCTATTTATCCGAAGCGTATCATGGAACCGCACCGATTTTCAATAAGAAAAACTTTATCCGCATCAAGGAGGGACGCCATCCCCTGCTTGATCCGGATCAAGTTGTCCCGACCACGCTTGAATTAGGAGGGGAGTATGATCTTCTTGTCATTACGGGGCCCAATACAGGTGGGAAGACTCTGACCATGAAAACGGTGGGAATTATGACGGTCATGGGGCAGGCAGGTCTCCATATCCCGGCGGCAGAAGGGTCTGAGCTTTCTGTGTTTAAAGAGGTGTTTGCAGATATCGGAGATGAACAAAGCATTGCCCAGAGTCTCAGTACTTTTTCATCCCATATGACCAATATCATACAGATATTGAAAGCAGCTGACCAGGAGTCCCTTGTACTGATTGATGAGCTTGGCTCTGGCACGGATCCGGCAGAAGGCGCTGCGCTTGCAGCCTCCATTTTGATGAAACTGCATTCCAGACAGATCCGGACACTGGCGACAACTCATTACGCACAGATAAAGGCACTTGCCTTAACAACGGAAGGCATACAAAATGCCTGTTGTGAATTTGACGTGGAAACGTTAAGCCCCACATACAGGCTGATGATCGGGGCAGTTGGAGCCAGTAATGCCTTTGCGATTTCAAAACGATTAGGGCTGGAGGATGATCTGATTGAAAATGCAAAAGAATTTCTGAAAAAAGATCAGAGTCAGAGAATATAGGAGGTATAAGAATGGAAGCTTCTAACAAGTATATGGTGTTTGATACCGGAGGAATGCACTATGCCATACCTATGGAATATGTGGGGTATATTGTGACCACATCCGAGAAGTTTCCGCATTGCGTACCTCCGAGAATGCCTCCTTATGTGAAACGCATTATGCGTATGGAGCAGAAACTGGTGCCGATTGTTGATATAGTAAGATTTGAGAATGGGAAAGATGTAAAGGAGCAGGAACATTTCTATTCTCTTATATTAGTATTGGATTATCAAGGACAATCGATTGGTGTGCTGACGGATAAAATATCGCTGCTGACAGAGCAGACAGAAGTGGAGCTGAAGGAAGATATTATTACTCATCGGAAGGTTTTGAATTTTGACGGCGAAAACTTTGTATTACTTAATGTGCCAAAATTCTATAAGAAAATAAAACCTATATAAAGGAATCATCGGAGGACATGGTGCCGCAGCACCCACTTGTAAAAACAGGTCGTATGTCGAGAAAGATGTCGAGTGAGCTCGGTTATTTTAAATGTAACAGGGCTCATTTTTATATATAGCTATAGGGAGGATATTATGGAAAGAAATTTGAAAATAGATGTGAAAAGTCAATCGGAGACGAACATACTGGGGTATGAAAAAATTGGAAAGTTACTTAAAATGTACGCAATCCCAAGTATTATTTCGATGCTCGTAAATGCACTTTACAACATTGTTGACCAGATATTTATTGGCCGGGGCGTGGGATATTTGGGAAATGGCGCAACGAATATTATTTTCCCGATTACGATTGTATTTGCTTCTTTTGCTTTGATGTTTGGTGACGGAGCATCAGCGTATTTGAGCTTAATGCTTGGGGCAAACAAAAAAGAGGATGCTGGCAAAGGCGTTGCGAATGGAATGATATTATCAGTTGTTACGTCTATATTGCTTACAACTGGTGTATTGATATTCTTTCCGCAATTATTGGATTTGTTTGGCTGTACGGCTGAATTAGAACCTTATGCGAAAGATTATGGGTATATCATTGCCCTGGGATTACCCTTTATGACGGTATGTGCAACCCTCAATTCGATTATCAGAGCAGATGGAAGCCCTAAATATGCAATGGGTTCCATGTTGGTGGGATCAGTTCTGAATGTCATTTTAGATCCCATTTTCATTTTTGTATTTCATCTTGGAGTGAAAGGGGCAGCAATCGCAACAGTTATCAGTCAGGTTGTGTCTTTTTTGCTGAATGTAACCCGTTTAAGAAAACTGAAAAATGTAGAGTTGAAAAAGAATTTCAGATTTAGTATTCCCATTTCGGCAAGGGTTTCTATGCTTGGTGTCAGCAGTTTTATTACACAAATATTTGCAGCAATTATTATGGGGATGCAAAACAATCTGCTGAAAACATACGGTGCTGCCTCGGTTTATGGGTCAGAAATTCCCATTACGGTAATCGGAATCGTTGTGAAAGTAACCGAGATACTAAATAGTATCATTTTAGGGCTGGCGGTGGGAGCCCAGCCGATCATTGGCTATAATTATGGAGCAAAAAACTATGATAGAGTAAAAAAGACGCTTAGAACGGCAATTATAAGCGGACTGATTATCAGCACAGCGGCGTTTCTTATGTTTGAAACGATACCGGATAAGATTATTCTGCTTTTTGGAGGAAGTGGCGACAGCAGCTACATTGAATTTGCAAAAATGGCTTTCCAGATTTACACGCTGTTGATTATCGGAACCAGTGTCCAGACACCAGTAGGAGTATTTTTGCAGGCAATAGGAAAAGGAGGCAAAAGCTCGTTTCTTTCTCTGTCAAAGCAGGCAATTTTTCCCGTTTTAGGAATGTTGCTTTTAGGACATTTATTCGGGATAACAGGCGTATTGTCGGCGAGGCCGGCAGCGGATGGACTGTCATTTTTGCTGGCTGTCATATTGCTTGTAACAGAACTGCGTTCGCTCGGCAGAAGCAAAGGAAAGTCCACTGCGTTAGCCGGAAATGCAGATATAGGCAATGTTTTTGACAAACAGATACTGGTTTCTCTTTCCAGAGAGTATGGTTCTGGCGGACGATATATAGGAAAAATGATTGCCGAAAATCTTGGAATCAAATTATATGACAAAGATATTATCGTTAAACTGGCGGAACAGACAGGGCTGTCAGAAGAATATATTGAAAATAATGAACAGAAGCGGAATGCCATATCCAATTTCCATAAAAGCTATGCAGGGGCAGACAATGCGGATGAATTATTTATCAAAGAAGCCCAGATCATAGAGGAAATTGCAGATAAGGAATCATGCGTCATCATTGGTCGGTGTGCGGACTATATACTGGAAAACAGAGAGAACCTTATAAAGGTTTTTGTATATAGCGGTATGAAAGATAAAATAAAAAGGGCAGTTACATATTATGGGCTGGATAAAGGCAAAGCAGAAAAAGAGATAAGAAGAAATGACAAGGAACGGGCAATCCATTACAGACACTATACAAATAGAAACTGGAGCAATAAATCAAATTATGATATATGCATAAACAGTGACTTTTTAGGAGTTGAAAAAACAGCGGAACTGGTTTGTACGATGATAAAAGAGAGACTGAATATTTCAGAAAAAGAAAGGGAGGACATTTTGTGAAAAAGAGCGTAAAGAAAGCTTTGATTGGAAGTGGACTGGCAGTGGGAACACTTGTTGCTGCCGGGGCCTGGTCTTATGCAATCACCAGGAAATTGGTGGAGATTGCTTTAGACCGCAAGGAAGATAAAACCGTAGAGGAATCTAAAAAACACATTGCAGGCAATCCAGAAACAAGTGCGTTTATAAAAGTACGTGAAAACGCAGCGGAAAAGTTGGAGGGCAGTTCTCATGATACCGTGGAGATCACAGCTTGGGACGGCATAAAACTGGTTGGCCACTGGCGGCTCTGTAAAAACCCGAAACGTATCATTATTGCCATGCATGGCTGGCGGTCTTCCTGGGCAAAAGATTTTGGGCTGATAGCTGATTTCTTTCATAATAATGACTGCCATGTCTTGTATGCGGAGCAGAGAGGCCAGAATAATAGTGGTGGTGAATATATGGGATTTGGCCTGACAGAACGGTATGACTGTCTTGAGTGGGCGAATTGGGCAGGCGCACAGGAATATGGAGATCTCCCGGTCTATCTGTGCGGTGTGTCTATGGGGGCTTCTACCGTTTTGATGGCATCGGGTTTTGAACTGCCTTCGAATGTTCATGGAATCATTGCCGATTGCGGATATACTTCACCTCATGCTATATGGAAGCATGTTGTGGAAAATAATCTGCGTCTTTATTACGACAATATGATGAGCAGTATTGCTGATGAGATGTGCCGGGCAAAGATACAGGTTGGTTCTAAAGATTATTCCTGTCAGGATGCGTTAGCAAAATGTAAGGTTCCAGTGCTTTTTATTCATGGTACAGATGATGATTTTGTTCCAGTTGAAATGACCTATGAGAATTACAAAGCCTGTGTATCGCAGAAACGGCTTCTTATTATTCCTGGAGCCGGACATGGAATGGGCTATGTGATAGACAAAAAATTATATGAACAGACGGTTAAGCAGTTCTGGGCGGATTTTGATTAAGAGGAAAAAATTTATGGAACAGAGAAGAAATAGTACCTCTAAATATGAGAAGAAAATAGTTACTATTCCGAATATCCTTTCCTTTTTCCGTATATGTCTGCTTCCGGTGATTGTATGGTTATATGGGGTAGAAAATAATTATGTATGGGCAGGATATATTCTGATCCTGTCCGGTGTAACGGATATGGCGGATGGCTATATTGCCAGACATTTTCATATGATAAGCGACCTTGGAAAGATTCTTGATCCCATTGCGGATAAACTGACACAGGGGGTTATGCTGCTGTGTTTAGTGCTTCGTTTTCATTGGATGATCGTGCCGTTTATCCTGATGATCGCAAAAGAAATCTATATGAGTGTAAGCGGTATCCTGGTGATCCAAAGGACAGGAATTGTGTGCGGCGCGCAATGGCATGGCAAAGCAGCGACTTGTTTTTTGTATGGAATGATGATTCTGCATATATTCTGGCAAGAGATTACACCTGTGGTCTCTATGGTTTCCATTATAGCCTGTACAGTGATGATTGGGATTTCATTTGTGCTTTATGGAATCCGCAATGTGAAATTGCTGAAAAACAGCGGAAAGTAACAGGAGGGTGTTTTGTGTGATCGCGTATATTATTTCATTTGAAAAAGAGAAATGTAGGAAAGGAAGAATCAGTGATGAGGCAGAAAATCGAGTGTAGAGAATATAAAAGGCAGGACAAAAGAGAACTTACACGAATTTTAGCGGAACAGGTATATGACAAATTTTTTGAGAAAGAAAAAGATGCTGAAAAATATTCCAGCTTCGTACTGAAAAGGGCGATAGGAGACTGTAAATATAAAAAAGTAGCCCTAATAGGGAATAAGGCTGTCGGAGCAGTTTTTGGCATAAAGAAAGATGGAAATAGTCTTTTATCCTTTTTGAGAGAAAAGATATGTTATATGCAGTTTTTTCAAATTTTCTGTCTGGACAGTGTACGGAAGCAGTCATCCTTGGGACTTTGATGTTTGCGGCGTTTACGATCTTCAAATTGCCGTATGGGAGCCTGGTCGGCGTACTGACAGCGGTCTGTGCGATCATTCCCTATGTTGGGGCGTTTTTGTCAGGCGGTATCAGCGTGCTCCTTGCACTGCTCATCAGCCCCGCACTGGCAGTACGGTGCCTGGTAGTCTATGTGATCGTCCAGTTTATTGAAAACCAGCTGATCTATCCGAGAGTAGTAGGCGGTTCTGTAGGACTTCCGCCATTATATACGCTGATTGCGGCAATGATAGGAGGAAAACTGTTTGGAATCATAGGGATTATATTTTTTATTCCGCTCATGGCAGTCGTGGTTGAGCTTGTAAAAGAGGATGCGGGGAAGCGTCTGAGCGTTTAGAAGCAGCTTTTATGAATATGGGAAATCAAAATTGCAAAAATAAAGAAATAAATACAATACAAATTGATCCTTTTACTATATATTCATGACAGTATATAGTGAAAGGAGCAATAATATGTTACGACAAAAATTCAATGATGGCTGGGAAGTGAAAAGTAAATTAGTATCCATGATCGAGTCTTTTGAGAACCATGGAGAAGACCAGAACGCAGTGGAGCTGCCCCATGACGCCATGATCCATGAAGAGAGGACACCGGATACAAAGAATCGGAATCAGACAGGATTTTATCCGGGAGGGCTTTATACCTATACCAGAAAACTGGACGTGCCCGCCGAATGGGAAGGAAAAACCCTGCTCATGGAGTTTGAAGGGGTTTCCAATTATCCGAAAGTTTATGTAAATGGAGACTATGCGGGAGGATGCCGGAATGGATATTCCAACTTTTATATTTCATTGGGGCAATTTTTAAACTATGGTGAAATGAATGAGATCCGTGTAGTGGCAGACAACATGGAGGAGACCTCCCGCTGGTATTGCGGCGGAGGGATTTACAGGGATGTGAACCTGCTGGTCGGCGGGGAGATTTATTTTGAAGCAGACAGCTTGAAAGTATCCGCACCGGATATCAGCGAAACAGAAGCGGTCATTGCCGTAGAGATCTCTCTTTGCAATCAGGGACGGAGGAATCCAAAGGTATGGATTGAGACAGTCATCTGTGACGGGATGGGAGAGGAGATCGCGAAATCTAAGATTCCGGTCACGGCATTTGCAGGGGAAAGCCTGATATCCAGACAAAGGATACCAATCTGTGAACCCAGGCTGTGGAGCGCGGAGCATCCGGATCTGTATACCTGTTCTGTCCGGGCGGTTTGTGACGATGAGGTATTGGATGAAGACAGGACTGTCTTTGGAATCCGGAGGCTGGAGCTTTCGGCACACACAGGACTGAGGGTGAACGGACAGGAAGTCAAGCTAAGGGGAGCCTGTATCCATCTGGATAACGGCATCCTTGGAGCGGCGGCATATCCGGATGCGGATGAACGGAAGATCCGCCTGCTGAAGGAAGCTGGCTTCAACTGCATCCGAAGCTCCCATCAGCCAATCGGAAAAACGATGCTCGAAGTCTGCGACAGGTTGGGCATGTATGTGATGGATGAATTTTCGGATGTATGGACACGCCAAAAAAATGTCCATGATTACTCCACGGTATTTGAGGATGCCTGGGAGGAGGATGTAAAGCGGATGGTGGAGAAGGACTTCAATCATCCGTCTGTGATCCTGTATAGTACGGGAAATGAGATTCAGGAAGCCGGAAGCGCGAAAGGGGCGCAGACGAACCGCAGGATCAATGAGAAAATCAAGCAGCTCGATGATACCCGTTATACGGTCAGCGCTGTCAACGGCATGCTGGCCGGACAGGCCAGGCTTGGGGAAATCCTGGCACAGGCTATGGGGATCAGCCAGGAGGAGCTGGCTGCGAGTATGGCAGCAGGACAGGAGGGCGCAGGTGAGGCAGACACAGAACCGGCATCCGCAGGAAATGAGAATGGCGGAACCGATACAGAGCAGACATCCGCAGGAAATGAAGGCGGCGGGGCCGACGCATTGAATGGTATGATGTCTGTGATGACAGGGCCTCTGGCAGATGCCATCGCCACCAGCCCGATCCTTGCGGAGATGATCGAAGAATATGTTTCTGTCACGGACATTGCCGGATATAATTATTTGACCGCGCTTCACGAGGCAGAAAAGGAACGGCATCCGAACCGGGTTGTATTGGGGACAGAAACATTTCCGGCAGATATTGTGCGCCTGTGGGATATCGTAAAGAGCAACCCTCATGTGATCGGCGACATGACCTGGACGGGATATGATTATCTGGGGGAGGCCGGATGCGGCATTTTCCATTATGACGGGACAGAAAATTTTACCAGCCATTGGCCGGACCGGACCGCATATATCGGGGATCTCGACCTGATCGGATACCGCAGGCCGATCAGTTATTTCCGGGAGATTGTATATGGACTCCGGAAAGACCCCTATATCGCAGTACGCAGGATCAACCGTAACGGACAGAAACCTTCGGTTACGCCGTGGATGTGGAAGGACAATATCGCAAGCTGGACCTGGCCGGGATATGAAGGAGAGAGCGCCGCTGTGGATGTCTATGCGGACGCAGATGAGGTGGAGCTGTTCCTGAATGGGAAATCCTGCGGGAAGAAGTCCGTAAAAGGAACCTTTGAGGCAGTATATGATATTTCCTATCAGTCCGGATGCCTGATGGCAGTGGCGTACACGGATGGCCGGGAGGCAGGGCGTTTCTGCCTTGACACAGCCAAAGACAGCGTAGAACTGGAGGCCAGGGCGGATAAGGCAAAATTAAGTGCGGCCCGCAGGGAACTTGCATTTATCACCGTAGTATTGAAAGACGGAGAAGGGCATGAGAATCTTTTCCAAAAGAAGAGAGTATCCGTACATGTGGAAGGAGCCGCAGAGCTGCTTGGATTTGGAAATGCCGATCCCCAGGCAATGGGAAGTTATGACGATACCGAGTGGGAGACTTATGACGGACAGGTCATGGCAGTGATCCGCGCGGGAAGAGAGCCGGGGATGGCAAAAATCGTCTTTTCAGCAGAGGATTGTAAAGACCAGACCGTTGAGTTTGAAGTAATATGATGAATACACTGGTAAATAAGGGAGATTATAATGACGAAGACAATCTGTTTATATGAAAAAGAGGAATATCAATATCCTTGTGCGGGGGAATTTCTGCCTAACATTATGGCTTATCTGCATGATGACGGAGAACTGCGCCCTGCTATGCTGGTAGTCCCAGGCGGGGGATATGTCATGGTAAGCCCCACAGAAGGGGAGATTGTGGCTAAGAAATTCTTCGAGGAGGGCTATCAGGCGTTTGTGCTGACATACACGACCAATATGTTTCAGATCATGCCGCTTGATAAACAGCCGCTGAAAGACATTTCCAGAGCGGTACGCCATATCCGCAGTAATGCAGAGGAACTGCAGGTACTTAGTGACAGGATCGCCTGCTGCGGTTTTTCGGCCGGGGGCCATCTGGTCGGCAGCCTTGCGGTTCACTATGGGGATTTTGCATTGGCGGAAGAACCTTGCCGGGATGTTTCCAACCGTCCGGATGCGGTATTGTTATGCTATCCTGTCATTACGAGCGGTGAGAAGGCAGATAGGGAAAGTTTTGAACCTTTGTTTGGAAAAGACGCATCAGAGGAGCAGCTTGCCTGGGCCAGTCTGGAAAACCATGTGACAGCAAAAACTCCTCCGGCATTTTTATGGCAGACATTGACGGATGAGCTGGTTCCGGTGGAGAACAGTGTTCTGTATGCAAAGGCATGTCGTGAGAATGGTGTTCCCTGCGAACTTCATCTGTTCATGGATGGCTGTCACGGCATGAGCCTGGCAGATGAAGACTGGGCGAAACATAATATCGGGGAAGGAAGCCTGTACACCATGCTGCAGCAGTGGCAGACTATGAAGACATTGTATGCACAAAATCCTGCGTCAATTCCGGAAATATTTACAAAGGCGGCAAAAGCGGAAAATCTTACGGATTTTGTGGCAGCATGGTTCGAGGCTGCTGCTGCATACCAGCAGCAAAAAGAACAGCATGCAGACAAATCGGTTATGCAGTGGGTGAGACTGGCAGTTGCCTGGCTTGAAAAAATCTGGGGATAAGGGGATCAAATATGGAGTTGTAAGTGAAATATGTGAGTGATATAGTGAATGGTAAGGATAAATTCGATTTATAGGAAGTGAGATCATGAAAGATTTTTTAGAAATAGTAGTCAGCGGTATCACAGAACTTCTGTTTTGGGAAAAGACAGAAGAATATATTCAGTCTGATAAAAAAAGCAATCGTAAGTTGTTCGTGCCAACATTATGCTTTTATTGTGCTGTTGCCATTATTTTGGGATTGATCATTGTTGGTATTTATGAAATGATAAAGATGGATATCATTCTGGGGATGAGCTTATTGGTATCGGCAGGTGGCAGTATATTTTATTTATGGAATAAGATTAATGAGGTAAAGAGCCACAGATAACTAAAAATGAAATTTTGATTCAGGTATTCCCAAGGCATTCAAAAGAGAAAATAAATATACGAAAAAGAGCAATCATAAATGAAAGATTGCTCTTTTATCACGTTTAAATATTTGGTATGTGGCAGTACCTCATTTTTAAACGCTATTTTAAATATGGCTTCATATTTTCAAAAATAACACGGTATGCATTAGCATACATATGTACGCCTTCTACGGTAAACTCTTTTTTCAGTCTGCCATATTCATCAGTGAGGCCAGTATTTACATCAATATAGTGGCAGCCGTATTTTTCAGAGAGTTTTTGGATGGCGGCATTCGCTATGGGGAGATTATGGTTATTTCTGTTAACGAATAAGTCTTTCCCCCACTCGCCCTCCGGAACCTTATCGACTTCATTGACTGGATAATAAGCCATCATATATACGGAACTCTCCGGCAGGCGGATTTTTATTTGCTTTAGGATCTCTTCATAATTATGGGTCATATATGTTAAAACATCCTCAAAAGGCGCGCCTGAATAGGAGATATCATTTGTACCAATGTTAATAAAGATTTTGGAAGGTTCCGTATCAAATAGCTGGACATCCAGGTTTTGGAGCATATCATCCGTTGTAAACCCACCGACTCCGCGGTTATAAATGATGATGTCCATCTGTTCGGACATCAACAGCTCGTTGACGGGAAACTGCTCCATCAAAGAAGAACCGGTGCATTAAAATAATCAATCATGTCGTTCCTCCTTTCAAAATAATGTATCTGTATTTTAGCAGGATTTTTACGGATAGTATTGTAAATTTGCCGTTTTTATTATAAGTTTGTATTTCAAATCTTATGTGCCTGGTCACGATACTGTTTTGGGGTCATCCCATATTTCTTTTTAAATACATTCTGAAAATAGGACTGGCTGGAAAAGCAGAGATAATTACTGATCTCGATCAGGCTCTTATCGGAATAGGTCAGAAGGCTTTTCGCTTCTTCCAGCTTGCATCTCATGATAAAGCCGCCGATCTCAAACCCAAGTTCTTTTTTAAAATGGCTGGAGAGATAGGAACGGCTCCGTCCGATGTGCTCCGCCACATCTGTGACCTGGATCGGTTCATTGATGTGGTGGGTGATATATTGGATGCAGTCGAATATTTCCCGGGACATTCCCTGCGGGATCTTATTCTGCGATACCCTTTCCGTAAAATCTATGAGCATGGAATACTCCAGATTAGAGACATGGACAACGCTCTGTGAGCGCTCACATTCCTGGATATAGACATCTGCAAGCTGATAAGCCTGTTCCATATCCATGCCTCCGGCTATGGCGCTTCTCATGACCAGGGCGATCGTAGTGATCAGAATATTTTTCCGCTGCCGGAGGGCGTCGTCTGCCATGACGCCCTCTGCCAGTTCCGAGGAATGTTCCAGCAGCTTTTTTAGACTCTCCGTGTCGCCATTCTGGATATAACGCAGCATTTCCTGTTCAAAATGCCAGGTGTTGTGATAATTCTGGTTTTCTTTTGCCTTATAGACCTGGTCGGAATGCTGGCCAGACAATTCCTGGATCGCACGGGTATCCGTCAGATGGAAATGACGGCTGATATCCAGGCATTGGTCATTCAGGCACAGATGGATATGAGCCAATGTATAGAGAAACCGGTTAAAGGAAACGGCAGGGGTATCCGCAAGGAACTGGGCGATTTCCTGCCGGTACTCCGGGCTGACGGCCCATTCCTTCATAAAATTCCGTAGTGTAACATCAGAGGAAGGGATGCTGAAAACAGGACCTAAGATAATGGCACAGTCTGAAGCCTCACACCTGACCCATCCAAAATAACTAAAGGATGGTGAGATAAAATAATCCGGATTCTGTGTAGAATCCTCGAAATTCTTAAAACCATGCAGCATCCCGCGGAAAATAGACTGATCGCGTAAAATGGCGGGGAAGGACTGGCTTTGGTTTGTTGTAAAGTTATGGTAATTGATCGGAATAGATGTCATGTTGTAAAACAGATGGCAAAATTCTTTTATATCTGTAATCATATGGCTCTCCTTTTGTAGATATCGTTATAAACAGTATAAGAAAATAATCTCAGATAATCAAGGACAAATTTATAATAATGTGGACGATATTGCAATAATCCTTTCTTTTGATATGGTATATTTGCTTTAGACAGAAAAAGAAAGTGAGGAAAAGACAATGTTGCGGGAATTTTTGATCGAGTACAGAGAAAATCCAATTGGGATGGATGAGAAACCTCGTTTTTCATGGAAGATTGAGAGCAAAAAACAAAACGTAGTCCAGCAAAGCTATCAGATCCTGGTGGCAAGCGAGGGGAAATTTATATGGGACAGCGGCAGGGTAGAGAGCGATCAGTCTGTGCTGGTTCCTTATAGAGGAAGAGAATTAACCCCTATGACCCCGTATCAGGTGCAGGTCAGTGTGTGGGATAACCATGGGGAAATGGGGCAGGCTTTCGGAAGCTTTGAGACCGGACTGATGGGAGAGGAAAACTGGAAGGCAAAATGGATCACCCACGGATTACCGAAAGAAGAAACAGCCTGTCCTGTATTCGTCCGCAGGTTTTCGACCGCGAAAAAGGTGAAGAGGGCCAGGCTGTATGCCACCGCGTGCGGGGTATATGAGGCAAGTGTGAATGAAAAAAAGGCGGGAGACGCATTTCAGGCTCCGGGCTGGACTTCCTACCACAACCGGATTCAGTATCAGACTTATGATATCACTTCTTTACTCGCAGAGGAAAATGAGGTCGCCATTACAGTAGGAAACGGATGGTACAAAGGAGAACTCGGATTTGACGCAAGACCGGACATCTACGGTGACCGGACAGCGCTTCTTGCGATGGTGCGGGTCGAGTATGAGGATGGGGAAACCGAATCCATCGGTACGGATACGGACTGGACAGTGGAGATCGGTGTGATCCGCTTTTCCGAAATTTACCATGGGGAAACACAGGATTATACGATCGGAAAGCAGCAGGCAGGGAATGCGGTGCTGTTTGAAGAGACAGAACGGATCGGACGGGTTGTGGCACAGGAATCGGAGCCGGTCCGTGTGACCAGGCGTTTTGCCGTACAGGAAAAGATCATCACGCCAAAAGGAGAGGTGGTATTTGACTTCGGGCAGAATATGGCAGGACTTGTGGAAGTGCGCCTTCCGAAGACCAACGGTGGGAAATTGGTGATCCGGCATGCAGAGACCCTGGATAAGGACGGCAATTTCTATACGGAAAACTTAAGAACCGCCAAATGTACGGATACATATCTCTATGAAGACGCACAGGTTGGCATGACCGTGATGCCCCATTTTACATTCCACGGATTCCGTTATATCTGCGTAGAAGGCGCCGGGGAAAATGTTGCGCCCGAAGACTTTACAGCCTGTGCCTTGCATACGGATATGCGTCAGACTGGAATCTTCTCTTCGGACAACCGTCTGGTCAGCCGGCTGCAGAGTAATATCGAGTGGGGGCAGAGAGGCAACTTTCTGGATATTCCGACCGACTGCCCACAGAGGGATGAACGCCTTGGATGGACGGGAGACGCACAGGTATTCTGCGGGACGGCTTCCTACAATTTTCATACGGCGCTGTTCTTCCGCAAATGGCTTCGGGATATGGCTGCAGAAACTTCCAAAGAATGGGGAGTGCCCCATGTGGTTCCCAATATTCTGGGAGATCAGGCGGGAGCCGCGGCGTGGAGCGATGCGGCAGCCATTATCCCGTGGACGCTTTACCAGGTCTACGGAGATAAAGAAATGCTGACGGAACAGTTTCCGATGATGAAAGCCTGGGTAGATTATATTCACGCAAGGGCATCGGAAAATGGGCTTTGGCAGACCGGGTTCCAGTATGGCGACTGGCTGGCCCTGGACATTGAATCGGGAAGCACGGACCGAACCGGAGGAACGGACAAATATCTGGTGGCAAACGCATACTATGCGTATTCTGCAAGGATTGTCCGGGATGCTGCGGCGGAACTGGGATATACTGTAGAGGAAAAAGCATATGGCGGTCTGTATGAAAAAATCCGGGATGCCATCAACCGGGAATTTATTACAGCAAGCGGAAGGCTCGTAAGCGAGACACAGACAGCCTGTGTATTGATGCTGCACTTTGACCTGGCGAAACCGGAGTACAGGGAAAGAATCCTTGGCACATTAACCCGGAATATCGGGGAACACCATAACCACCTGACAACAGGATTTGTGGGCACGCCGTACTTGTGCCATTGCCTGTCAGAAAACGGACAGCATGAGCTGGCGGATGAGATTTTTATGAAAGAAGATTTTCCGGGATGGTTCTATGCGGTAAAGAAAGGGGCTACCACCATATGGGAACGCTGGAATTCTGTTTTGGAAAACGGGGATTTTGATGAATCGGGCATGAATTCTCTGAATCACTATGCGTATGGATCTATCGGAAGCTGGCTGTATGAGAAGGCGGCAGGTATCCGCAGCATGGAGCCGGGGTATAAAAAAATCCGTATCCAGCCAATGCTGACAAAAGGGATGACCGAAGTATCTGCAGAGTATGAATCTGTTTATGGAAAAATCAAAAGCGCATGGAGCTGTAAGGAAGGGAAAATCAGTGTGGATATTTTGATCCCGGCGAATACGACTGCGGTGCTGTGCCTTCCGGAGAAAGACGGTGAGCTGACATTGGGGTCCGGAAGCTATCATTATGAATATGAGACGGATACCTGCCTGGAGTTTGATAAATACAGTCTGGAATCCACTTTAGGTGAACTGGCCGCGGAAGAACTGGGACGGGACATGTTTGAACAGGCAGAACCGGGAATGCTGGACAATCCCATGATCAAATTCGCCTACGGTATGACAATCTCAGAGCTGCTTGCGCAGACTCCGGATGCAGGGCCGCTGTACCAGTCCGTGATTGATGCACTGAATCAAGCGGCAAGGGAAACAAAATGAATTCCAACTGTGCGGCTGGATGATCCTTGGATCATCCAATCCACTTATACATTCGCAAAAACCGTGCTGACGCACTCTTACGTCTGCTGGCGCAGCCTCTTTTTGCTCATGAATAAGTGAATTGCTGATTCGATAGGACATTGGCATTGCAATAAATTGCATGCCAATGTCCTATCGAATCGCAACCGCACAGTTAAAACAAATTTACAATATTTTATTCAAATATACAATAGTTGATTCCGTTTGTATGATATCTTTAGTTCATCAGATCTGAAACATAATATAAACAGGAAACTGTACAAAATATACTTTTATAAGACTGCTTTGTACAGTTCCCGGAAAGAGAAAAGGAGGACAAATGATGAGTAAGAAACCGTTGGGGAAAGACAAATTCGGCGTACAGAAGGTGATGCGGCTGAAAGACTATTTTGGGGATGCTTTGGGACAGTTTTCATTGAATGCGATATCAACCATGGTAGGACAGCTTACATATTTTTATACGGATAAAGTGGGAATGGCTGCCGGCGCGATCGCAACCATGCTGATCGTATGTAAGGTGATCGACGCGTTTACCGATCTGATCATGGGAAATATCATCGACCATACAAAACCCGGAAAAGAGAAGTTCCGCCCGTGGCTTTTGAAAGCCGGAGTTCCTGCGGGAATCATGATGATGGTAATCTTTATGGTGCCAGATGTAGGAAAAACAGGTCAGCTCATCTATGCGATGGTTACAAATATACTGATCACGGCAGTTTTCTATACGGCAATGGCGGTTCCATATACTTCACTGATGACAGTCCGTACAAACAGCCAGGAAGAAAGGGCAAAAATGGGGACTTTCCGGTCAGCGACCGGGTATGTGGCAGGAACGATTTTTGCGATCGGCCTGATCCCGATCACCAATGCACTGGGAGGAACCCAGAGCGCATGGATCAAATTTGGCGTAATCATGGGGATCATCGTCGTTCTGGCAGCACTGATCTGTTACCTTACAAGCCGTGAGACCGCGACAGAATCCGGGGCGGCTGTAGAACAGGCACAGGAACCTGAGGAAGAAACGATTCCTTTCAAAGAGGCGATCGGAAAACTTTTCCACAACAAATATTGGGTGATCGTACTGATCGTCAATCTGATTTCCTGTATTATTTATGGATTGACCGCAGCATCAGGAGCATATTATTGCAAGTGGATCTTCGGCAACGATAATTTAGTCGGGGTACTTGGCACGATCGGCCTGATCCCAACAGTTTTAGGATTTGTACTCGTAGGGCCGATGGTGAAAAAGCTTGGTGTTATAAAGACACTGCTGGTGAGTTTTGCAATGGGAGCCGTTTCCAATGTCCTGCTTCTTTTTACAAAAAATATATTTTTCTGCTATGCGTTATTCGGAAGCATCAATACCTTTGCCACCATCCCGATGATGTGTCTGGTTGGAGTCATGACCGCGATGAGTATCGACTATAATGAGTACAAATACGGCGTGCGGATGATTGCAACTTCCAACAGTGCATCCAGTTTCGGCGGAAAAGTTGGAAGCGGAGTCGGGACATCCCTGATTGGATGGATCCTTGGTGCCGTAGGCTATGACGCAACACTGGTAGTTGCGCCGGCGGCTACGAAGATGGCGATTTATGGCTTTGCCATTGTGCTGCCGCTGATTATGTTTGTTGTGATGTTTATTCTTGTCAGCAAATTTGATCTCGAAAAAACACTTCCTCAGATGAAGGAGGAGATTGCCGAAAGAAAAGCGCAGGCAGCTGCAAAATAAATTCCAGCTGTGCGGTTGCGCAGCAGACGTAAGAGTGCGCCAGCATGGTTTTTGCGAATGGATCAGTGGGTTGGATGCTCCTTGGAGCGTCCAACCGCACAGCAGGAATAAATTTATAATGACAGACTGCAAATCTCTTCATGGGTAAGAGGTTTGTGGTTTTATAGGGGAGAGGAAGGAGCATACCATGGGCAGGAAACCGTTGGGAAAAGATCAATTTGGCGTTCAGAAGGTCATGCGCCTGAAGGATTATTTTGGGGACGCCATGGGACAGTTTGCGCTGAACGCAATGTCAACACTGGCAGGGCAGCTTACTTATTTCTATACGGATAAGATTGGAATGGCTGCAGGGGCCGTTGCCATGATGTTCCTGATCTGCAAGGTTGTAGATGCCTTTACGGGACTGGTCATGGGAAATATTGTGGATCATACAAAGCCGGGAAAGGAAAAATACCGCCCATGGCTCTTGAAGGCCGGGATCCCGGGAGGGATCATGATGGTTCTGATGTTTACCGTGCCTAAGACAGGCCATACAGGGAAGCTTACCTATGCCATGATCACCAATATTCTCCTGACAGCCGTATTCTATACTGCGATGGCAATCCCATACAGCGCCCTGATGACGGTCCGTACAAACAGCCAGGAGGAACGGGGCATTATGGGAACATGGAGATCGGCCGCCGGATATATCGCAGGCGCGATTTTTGCAATTGGGCTGATCCCGATTACCAATGCAATGGGCGGAAATCAGAGCGCCTGGATCAAGTTTGGATTTGTGATTGGGATTCTGGTCATTTTTGCATCTTTGACTGCATATGTAACAAGCCGCGAAACGGCAGCGGAGTCGGGAGCGGCTGTAGAAGCGGCAGAGCAGCCGGAAGAAGAGATGGTACCTTTTCGGGAAGCAATCGTGAAACTCTTCCATAATAAATACTGGGTGATCGTCCTGGTAACGAACCTGATTGCTTCTATTATTTATGGGATTACAGCAGGTTCCGGAGCGTATTACTGTAAATGGATCTTTGGAAATGATAATCTGATCGGAATCCTTGGCGCGATCGGAATGATACCTACCGTGTTGGGATTTATGCTGGTTACACCGCTGATCAGAAAGCTGGGTGTCGTAAAAACATTGATGCTGAGTTTTGGGTTGGGGATCGGTGCGAATATCCTGCTTCTTTTTACCAGGGAGAATTTTTTCTGCTATGCGCTGTTCGGAAGTATCACGACCTTTGCCACCATCCCTATGATGTGCCTGGCCGGTGTGATGACTGCAATGAGTATTGATTACAATGAATACAAATATGGGGTAAGGATGATAGCGACCTCAAACAGTGCGTCAGGCTTTGGCGGAAAGCTGGGGAGCGGGCTGGGGACATCTATGATCGGCTGGCTTCTTGCCGCAGCCGGATATGATTCCAACCTTGCAGCAGCAACGGAGGCTACCAAAACGGCGATTTACGGATTTGCCATCGTGATACCGTTTGTTTTGTTCCTCATTTTGTTTGTCCTTATCAGTAAATTTGATCTTGAAAAGTTACTGCCAGGAATGAAAGAGGAGATTGCGGCAAGAAAATCCCAGTAAGGAACAGTTCTTTATTTCCATACAGTTCATAAGGAATAGCAGACGAAGGGATAATGAAAGAATGAGAGAATATAAAAATCAACGGAATCCGATATTACCGTTGGATATTCATATACCGGACAGCGAGGCACACAGGATGCCGGATGGAAAGCTGTATGTATACGGAAGTTTTGACAGTAAAGAGGATGGGTTTTGCAGTGAGAGATACTATGCGGTATCCACGCCGGACCTGGAGCATTGGACCATCCATGACGTTTCTTTTACAGTTCAGGATATTCCATGGCTTCATGCGGAGGATTCGCCTGCATATCAGGGGATCGACTGGTATCACCCAACCCCGTTTCTTCAAAAGATGATCGCGCAGATGATGGAGGACTGGGAGAAAAGCGGGGGCAAGGCAGAAGAACATGAGCAAAAAGTAAAGGATCAGGAATCAGATCTGTTATTTGCCCCAGATTGTATCTATCATAATGGAAAGTATTATCTGTATTTCTGCCTCTCAGATAACCGTGAAGGCGTGGCCACAGCAGAACGTCCGGAAGGACCTTTTACGAACCCGGTGCAGCTCCCATGCGGCGGGATCGATCCGGCTGTTTTTGTGGATGACGACGGTCAGGCATATTACTATTGGGGGCAGGTATATTCGCACGGTGTAAGACTGAATCCGGATATGGTTTCGTTCCGGCCGGAGGATGTAGTGGACAATCTGGTTACAGAAGAAGCACATTTTTTCCATGAGGGGTCGTCTGTGAGAAGGATAGGGGAGACTTATTATTATATCTTTGCGGACGTGGAGCGTGGAAAGCCGACTGCGCTTGGATATGCCACAGGGAAAACTCCTTTGGGGCCTTTTACATATCAGGGCATCATCATTGACAACGAAGAATGCGACCCTGCCAGCTGGAATAATCATGGATCGATCGAATGCATTGATGGCCAATGGTACGTCTTTTACCATCGGTGCAGCAGGAATACCCAGATGCACAGACGCCTCTGCATTGAAAAAATCCATATCAACGAAGACGGGACAATCAATGAAGTAAAAATGACCTCACAGGGAACCGGGGATCCGTTTGCGCCAGGGGAAAGGATTCAGGGATACCAGGCGTGCGGCATGAAAGGAAGCTGTTACATTGATGTAGACCGGGAATACGGATTTGAAGAAAAGCTGACCAATCTATGCGATGGAGATGAGGTGATATTCCGTTACGTAAAGAGCGTCAAACCATGGAAGGGGATGGAGCTTACATGTACCGGAAGCGGTAGGGTCTTGGTATTTCTGAACGGAGAAGAGGCTGGGAGAATCACTGTATCAGGAGAAAAAGGGAAGGTACAGACGGTCAGTGCGCCGATTACCATGGATGCGGGAGAATATGAACTCATGCTGCGTTTTAAGAAAACGGATGAAATGGATTTGATGGCAGTTACTCTATTTTCAGAGTAGATATCTGTAGATATTAGAATAGGGATTGCGCTGAAGCGCAAGTAGGTCATCAATTTTGTCGCGGAAATTGGTGACAAATTATAATAGGAATTGCGCCGAAGCGCAAGCAGGTCATCAATTTCCTTGCGGAAATTGGTGACAAATTATAATAGGAATTGCGCCGAAGCGCAAGCAGGTCATCAATTTCCTTGCGGAAATTGGTGACATATTATAAAAACGAACAGCGTCAATTTATGGAGGAAATAAGCATGATTGAGAATAAAAGTATCTGTCCGGGACGGACGATGGAAGACGAAAATGGAAAGCGGATCCAGGCGCACGGCGCAGGGATGATCTATGACAATGGAACTTATTACTGGTACGGTGAGAATAAAGAACACACGACAGGAAAGACCGATATCTGGACTTGGGGAATCCGGTTTTATTCCTCAAAAGATCTGGTGAACTGGAAGGATGAAGGAATTGTGATCCCTCCGGATACGGAGAATAAGGAATCCAGCCTGCACCCTTCCAAACACGTGGACCGCCCGCATATCCTGTACAATCAGAAAACAGGAAGGTATATATGCTGGCTGAAGCTGAGTGAGGAAGAGGGATATTTCCTAATATTAAGCTCACAAAATCTGCTCGGACCATACAGAATCGAAAAGGATCTCTACCGGCCGTTCGGAACGTCGGTGGGAGACTTTGATCTATGGCAGGATGAAGAGGGAAATGGTTTCCTATATTTTGAACATGACCATGCGGGAGTGATCTCAACAGAGTTAACGGAGGATTTTCTGGAAACTCAGGGAGAATATCTGGATATGTTTACGGGACTGAATCCGCCGTATACGAGGGAAGGCTGCACACATTTCGTATATAACGGAAAGCATTATCTGCTGACCAGCGGCATGATCGGCTATATACCCAATCCCAGTGAGATCGCAGTGAGCGACAGCCCGCTTGGCCCATATACAGTGCTCGGCGATCCGCATGTAGACGATGAGAGCAGCGCTTCCTTTAACAGCCAGATATCCTGTGTGTTCCATGATCCTGCGCGCCCGGGGCTTTATCTTGTCATGGCGGACCGCTGGGTGCCGGAGTATGTCATGACAAAGAAACGTTATGAACAGTTGGAGAGAGTGATCAGTTCTCAGAGCAATCCGGAGATCCATCCTTCGGAGGAGGATTATAAAACAGCCATGGATGCGCCGTTTCTTGGGAATGCAAATACATCGGTCGCAGAATATGTATGGCTGCCGCTGAACCTCAAGGGAGAATATCCTGTGATCGAGTGGAAGGACGAATGGAAAATAGAAGATTATGAGTAACTGCCCAGCACGGGACAGCGCATTTACTGTGCTGTCCTGTACGAATATCGTACAGTGAAAAAATAAATTGAACTTCCTGTTTAATTATGGTAGTATTTATTTGGGACTGCCAAAGATGGTAGGCGGTTAGCCCTCTTCGGGGGGACTGTGACCCTTCGATTACATAGAAACCGGAAACGGAATCTGGGAAAGGAGGGCTGAAGCGAATGTTGACGATAGAAGGATTGATTTCAGTGCTTGGCTTATGCCTGACCTGTTTCGGTCTCGGATACGCCATCGGCAGCAAAGATAATGATAAGACACAGAAATAGCCGCCCTCCCGACCAAAGGATGCGGCTATAACTGTAACTGACTAATCGGGCTAACCGTCTATCGGTAGCTCCTGTTGGGCATCTGTCAGCGCAGATGTCCTTCTTTATGTTCAATATAGTACCACAATATCCAGAGTGCCGCAAGCATTTTTTTAGTGGTGGATGTAAATTCAGATTTCATTCGATGCGCTGCCTGTACGGCCGTCTCCGGTATTCGTTCGGCGTGACTCCAAATTTCTTTTTAAATACATTCTGAAAATAGGACTGGCTGGAAAAGCAGAGATAACTGCTGATCTCACTGAGGGATTTGTCCGTGTAGGTCAGCAGCGATCTTGCTTCTTCCAGCTTGCAGCGCATGATAAACTCGTTCATCCCGAAACCCAGTTCTTTTTTGAAGCAGCGCGAGAGATGGGAGCGGCTTTTTCCGATATAAGCTGCCATATCTGAGGTAGAGATTGCCTGGTTGGTATGCTGCTTGATGTACTGGATGCACTTATAAATATCCGAAGTGGCGTCATGGGGAATCTGCGCCTGGGCCACGCGGCGGGTAAAATCCAGCAGCATGTTGTACTGCAATTGATAAAGGGCTTCTGCGTTTTGGAGCTTTTCGCTTTCCTGAATATAGACGTCGCTGAGCTGATAGGCGGATTCAATGTCAAGGCCGCCCTCGATCGCGCAGCGGGTCGCGAGGGTGACCGACACGATCAGGATATTTTTTGCCTGCCGCAGGGTATTGTCCGCAAGCTGCCCGGCCTGTATGGAGAAGGCGTTGGAGAAAAAGTTTTTCAGCCCCTCCACATTTCCGCTGCGGATATGGTCCATATATAACTGTTCATAGTGGTATGTATTGTGGAACTGCTCCATCTCTTTGGCATCGTAACTTTTCACCGAGTGCAGAGAAGCCATAGAAGAGTTTCCCGTGTCAGCGTATACGTTCAGATAAGCATCAATGTCAATCACATCATTCCATAATTCCTGATAGAATAATGCGAGAAAATGGCAGAACTGATGAAAGGAGAATATCGGCGTAAACTGATAGAGCTCCGTGAGCCATTCTTTGTACTCCAATGAAATCGCGTATTCTTTCATAATATTCCGGACAGACGCCGGGGATGGAAGAATACTGATCACAGGGCCGAGCAAAACCGAGGATAACACGGGGGTTTTGAGATATAAGAGCTTTGTTATATCCACTTTAGAGGAAGCGATCAAAATTATAAAAAGAATGACATGACCACGTTAAATATCGTAGCTGAAATTACGCTTACAGGCACTGCAAAGAATAAGAGTTTTGGAAACATTGGGGATTAAGGGTGCGGCATGGGCCACCATCCTTGGGCAGTTTGTCAGCTTCCTGATCTGTGCGGCATATTTAAGGCATCCGAAGACTTTCCGGGTGGGCGTCGGCAGCTTCAGGCCGATCTTCGGTATCCGTTCGGCGTGACTCCAAATTTCTTCTTAAATACATTCTGAAAATAGGCCTGGCTGGAAAAGCAGAGATAACTGCTGATCTTACTGAGGGAATTGTCCGTGTAGGTCAGCAGTGATCTTAAAACAATTTTATAATATTTCGTTTATAATTACAATACAGATTCCTCTTTGAAAAGTAAAATATACACATACGTATTTCACAGGAGGTAATAAAATAATACATAGGAAGGAGAAAAACAGATGTATCAGATCAAAAATATTCAATGTGAGCACAGGGACAGGCCTCTGGCAGTTACCGTACAGAAACCGAGATTTTCATGGGAATGGGACGCGGATGAAAACAATGTTTTCCAGAGTGCGTACCAGATCCTTGTACGGAAGGAGGACGGCGCCATTGTCTGGGACAGCGCAAAGACAGAGGGCAGGGTTTCAACGGACATCGAATATGCGGGACAGCCGCTGGAATCCGGATGCAGATATCTCTATCAGATCACGGCGTGGGATCAGGACGGAAGAGAAGTAAAAAGCGGGCAGGAATCTTTTGAGACAGCATTTCTGAGCGGGGAAGACTGGAAAGCAGGGTGGATCGAGCCGGTTCCCTTGCCCCAGTTGGAAAAGAACCCGCTGGAAGAAGCAAACAAGACATGGATAGAAGTGGTCGGCGCAATGATGCGCGGGGAAAATCCAGAGATCATTTCCGATGAGGCGAACCTGCGGGCGCAGCCGCTGGAACCCTACGACCCGCCGGTGCGGATGCGCAGGGTATTCCAGGTGGAAAAAGAGGTCAGGCGAGCGCGTCTCTTCATTACGTCGCACGGCATATATGAGGCAAAAATAAACGGAAAACCAGTGACAGATTCTCTCTTGAATCCGGGATTTACGACCTATGACAAGCGGCTCAAATATCAGGTATTTCCGGCGGAAGCGCTTTTGCAGCAGGGGGAAAATGCCATTGCAGTTACGATTGCAGACGGCTGGTACAAGGGGAAGATTGCCCTTGGAAGGGGCTGTGAGTACGGTGAAGTGCCGGGGCTTCTGCTGCAGCTTGAGATGGAATATGAAGACGGCACGAAAGACGTCCTGTGCTCCGATGAACGATGGAGTTATTCCTTTGACGGGCCTGTCCGCACGGCGGATCTGTTTCTCGGGCAGACCGTGGACGCCAGGATGGACGACGGGGACCCTTCTCTGTGTACCTATGACGCGCATGCGTGGAAGGAAGTCCGCCGGAAACAGAAACCCGGCCCTGACATGGATGCGCAATGCTCCCCGCTGGCAAAGGTATTTGCTGAGATCCCGGCGCAGCGGGTATGGACCGCCCCGAACGGGGATACGCTGGTGGATTTCGGACAGAATATGGCAGGCGTGATCCGGGCTGAGATCCACGGACAGACAGGCGAGGAGATCACGTTTGAGCATGGGGAGACTCTGGACCAGAACGGCAATTTTACCTATGCATTTGAGGGGGATGAAACAAGGGCGCAGAAGGACTGCTATATTTGCGCCGGAACCGGGCGGGAAGTGTTTTCGCCCCGGTTTACCTACCATGGATTCCGTTACGTGCGTGTAAGGGGAGGGCAGAACTGGACGAAGGAACAGTTTACGGCGCTTGCAGTGAGCACGGAAAATCCGGTCACAGGGAGTTTTGCCTGCTCGGATGAACGGCTGAACCAATTGCAGCACAATATTTACTGGAGCCAGCGTTCCAATAATATCACGATCCCGACAGACTGCCCGACCAGGGAAAAGGCAGGCTGGACCGGGGACGTGGTGGTATACGGGGCGACCGCGCTTTACAATCAGGATATGACGGCGTTTTATGAGGACTGGCTGAAAAGCATCCGCCTGGAGCAGACAGAGAACGGCCATGTGCTCAATACCGTGCCGCTTATTAAAAATTATATCCAGCAGAACGAGGCGGGGTCATTAGGCTGGGGGGACGTCATCCTGACGCTTCCGCTGCAGTTGTATCACCTCAAGGGGGATCTCCGTGTCCTGGAGGAAAATTACCCGGCCATGGAACGCTGGATGGAAGCCATGAAGAAGAGCGCGTATGAGCTGCCCACAGCGGGTCCGATGGGCGCGGTCACAGAGGAACAGTTTGCGTCTATGTCTGAAAGGCAGCAGGATAACCAGCATTATCTGATCAATACCGGGTTCCACTTTGGGGACTGGCTGGTGCCCAGCGTGAAAAACGCGGAAGGGTTTTCCGACGGGCCGGCATCCTCATTCCTGACAATGAACTATGTAGATACCGCTCTTCTGGCCGCGGATGCGGATATGTTTGCTGAGGTATCGGAGCTGCTGGGATATCAGGAGAAAGCAGAAGCCGCCCGCGCATATGCAGGGAGGGTGCGGGAGGCCTTCTATGAAGAATATGTGGAAGAGGGCGGAAAAATCCGCCAGGAGATGCAGGGGAATTATATTCTTGCGTTAAAGTGCCGCATGGTTCCAGAAGAGATGGAGCCGGTGCTGGCCGAAAAACTGAATGAACTGATCCGGCAGAACGATGATTGTCTCGATACGGGATTTATGTCTGTGCCCTATCTGCTGGATGTCCTGTGTGATTATGGGTATGAAGAAACGGCATGGAAAATCCTGTGGCAGACGAAGTGCCCTTCCTGGCTGTATGAAATTGAACACGGCGCGACAACAATGTGGGAAAACTGGGATGCGATCAGGGAAGACGGAACAGTGGATAAATGCTCTTTCAACCATTATGCATTTGGCTGTGTCGGGGATTTTATGTACCGCCGCATTGTCGGGATCCAAAATGCGGGCAATGCCTATGACAAGATCCGGATCGCGCCGCTGTATGGCTGCGGCCTTGAGTGGGCGGAAGGGGAACACAGAAGTCCGCACGGGCCGATCCGGGTCAGATGGGAGAAGAAACGCGCGGAGGAAGCGGAAGGAAAAACCGGGAAGATCTGCATTTCCGGGAAAATCCCGGCAAACACGGAGGCTGTTCTGGTACTGCCGGACGGAAGCGAACAGGCGATTGGAAATGGACGCTTTACTGTAGAAGGTTAGGATTTTTATGAATATCAGGAGGAAATGAATCAATGGAACAGGCAAAGATTAAAAACATAATTTCTCAGATGACACTGGAAGAAAAGGCCGGCTTATGTTCAGGACTTGATTTTTGGCATACAAAGGGAATCGAACGTCTGGGGATTCCGTCAGAAATGGTGTCGGACGGACCTCACGGACTCAGGAAGCAGGATCAGGCGGCGGACCATCTTGGCATCAACGACAGCATCCAGGCCGTCTGCTTCCCGGCGGGATGCGCAACGGCTTCCAGCTTTGACAGGGATCTGGTCAGAAAGCTGGGGGAAACATTGGGGGAAGAATGCCAGGCAGAAAACATCAGTACTATTCTTGGACCGGCGATGAATATTAAGCGTTCTCCGCTTTGTGGGCGTAACTTTGAATATTATTCCGAGGATCCGCTTGTCTCAACGGAGATAGCAGGAGCCCTTGTACATGGCGTTCAGAGCAAACATGTGGGGACCAGCCCAAAGCATTTTATGGCGAATAATCAGGAGTACCACCGTATGACCAGTTCCTCGGAGATGGATGAGCGGACCATGCGGGAAATCTACCTCGCCTCCTTTGAGGGCATGGTCAAAAAGGAAAAACCATGGACGATCATGAATTCTTACAATAAGCTGAATGGCACGTATCTGTGTGAAAACAAAGAAATGCTGACGGATGTCCTGCGAAAGGAATGGGGATTTGACGGCTATGTGATGACAGACTGGGGAGCCATGAATGAACGTGTGGAGGCATTGAAAGCGGGATGCAATCTGGAAATGCCGTCGTGCGGAGGAACTACAGACGCCGAAATCGTAAAGGCAGTGCAGAACGGTGAACTGGATGAAGCTGTTTTGGATCAGCGCTTAGAAGAATTTCTGAACATTATTTTCCGTTATGAGGAGAACCGTGATCAAAAAGCAGTATTCCAACTTGAAAGAGATCATGGGATTGCACGCCAGGTCGAGGAAGAGTGTATTGTTCTTCTGAAAAATGAAGGGGATCTCCTCCCGCTGTCACCGGACAAAAAGGCGGCGTTTATTGGGAAATATGCAAAAGCCCCGCGGTATCAGGGCGGAGGAAGCTCCCATATCAACAGCTTTAAAGTGGAATCGGCAATGGACGCGGTCAAATTCTGTGAAAATGTGAAGGAAGAAAACATTGTTTTTGCGCAGGGGTATGACGACGCAGAGGATCTGACTAATGAGGCTCTCTTGGAGGAAGCTGTGGAGGCAGCAAAAAATGCGGAAATCGCAGTGATCTTTGCAGGGCTTCCAGACAATTTTGAGTCGGAGGGTTACGACAGAAAACACATGCGCATGCCGGACTGTCAGAACCGGCTGATCGAGGCAGTGGCGGAAATACAGTCCAATACGGTTGTTGTTCTCCACAATGGATCGCCCGTGGAAATGCCATGGATCGGAAAGGTGAAAGCCGTGCTGGAAGCATACCTTGGCGGGCAGGCAGTAGGCGGCGCCGTGGTCAATGTCCTCTATGGAAATGCTAATCCCAGCGGTCATCTTGCCGAGACGTTTCCGCTCCGTCTGCAGGATACCCCGTGCTATCTGAATTACGGGGGAGAACATGACAAGTCTGTCTATTCGGAGGGCGTATTTGTGGGATACCGCTATTATGCGTCAAAGGACATGGAAGTGCTGTTCCCGTTCGGACATGGGCTCTCCTATACGACCTTTGCGTACAGCAATCTTTCTGTCGGGAAAGAAAAGATGACAGAAAGTGAGACGCTGACCGTAACCGTAGATGTGACAAATACCGGAGAGATTGCCGGAAAAGAAGTGGCGCAGCTCTATGTGGCGCCGAAGGGAGGAACCATCATCCGTCCGGTAAGGGAACTGAAAGCCTTTGAAAAAATCAATCTGGCTCCGGGTGAGACGAAGAAAGTCCAATTTACGTTAGATAGGAGAGCCTTTGCTTACTGGAGTACACAGATTCATGACTGGCATGTAGGAAGCGGGGAATATGAGATCCAGATCGGACGGAACGCGCAGGATATCGTGCTTTCGCATTCCGTAGCGGTGGAATCGGAAGTACATATCCCGAAAGTATTTGACTTCAATTCTACCATGGGGGAGATTCTGGCAGATCCAAAGGGGAAGGCGGTTCTGGAACAGGCAATGGCATCCATGGCAGGGGCGGAAGAAGCCCAGGAAATGGGAGAGCAGGCGCAGGGAGACGGAGGGGCGATCAACAGCGAGATGATGGCGGCCATGATGGAAGGAATGCCGCTCCGCCAGTTGATCAGCTTTGTGCCGGGCGTGACGAAGGATGCGCTGAATCAATTGCTCATGGCTTTGAATCTGTAAGCTTGCGGGAAAAGAAGGCGTAGATGTCCTGGACGTATCCAGAGGAAATGTGATTTCACCGGCGAATAAGTATGAAGTGCCGCCAATTGATCTTCCAAAGGGATTTAATATAGAAAATGCATCCCGTATCCGGAAGGAAACCGGAATGCTGACAATTGGCGTAGGACGCATCAATACGGCGGAGCTTGCGGAACAGATCCTGGAAGAAGACAAAGTGGATATGGTTGTCATGGGCCGGGCACAGCTTGCAGACCCGGAATTCTGCAACAAGGCAAAAGCAGGTTTGGTGGAAGAGATCGACTATTGTGTCGGATGCGACCAGGGATGTCTGGACTGCTTTGCGGATGTGGACTGCCCGCAGATCACCTGCCTTCGGAATCCTGCCGTAGGAAGGGAAGCGGAGTGCGAGATCAATCAGGCGGAAAAAGCAGAAACCGTCCTGATCGCCGGAGGCGGGATTGCCGGTCTGGAAGCCGCGATCGTATTGCAGCAGCGCGGGCATAAAGCCATTGTCTGTGAGGCTTCGGATCAAGTGGGAGGCCAGTTCCTTACGGCAGGTGAGGCTCCCAGGAAAGGAGAAATGAAGGCGAGTTCAGGCGATGGGCAAAAAAGCAGAGCGTCTTGGCGCGGAGATCCGGCTGAATACTCCGGTTACGAAAGAGCTGATCGCAGAAATCAAACCCCATACGGTATTCAACGCAATCGGCGCGGTTCCGCTGATCCCCCAGATTCCGGGTCATGATCTTCCCTGTGTGGCAAACTCCCATGATGTGCTGAATGGAGTTGTACAGGTGGACGGCAGGGTGGTTGTGATCGGCGGCGGAATGGTCGGCATGGAAACCGCAGAGTACCTGGCGGAGAAAGGATGCAAGGTTACGGTCCTGGAAATGCTGGAGGGCGGTGGACGGGGCAGACTATGTACTCCACATCGGCGCTATGGTATCCCCGGCCGCGGACAAATATCCGGAGCAGACCTTATATACCAATATAGGCTCTACGTTAAGCATGATTAAGGCGATCAAAGAACAGCCGGACCCGGATAAAGTCCATTTTGTATATGTGGGAACCGTGGCGGAAACCGGCGCAAGGACATACCCGATCCACTGGGGAAAAAGATCTGTTTGACGCAGACGCAATGCCGCTTTATAATTTCCACGGACACTATTTTTCAGACAGCGGCAAACTGGACGATATCCTCCATTTCCGCTGTATTCCCGGTGATGTATACTGGGGCGGCGTGAAAGAGGAAATGCAGAGAATGATGAAAAACCCGATGATCGCATCCATGTTCCCGACGGCAGAACAGATGAAAGCCCATAATAAGGAAATCGGAATGAAAAAAGGCGGGCTCTATTATGCCCTGGAACATGATGACGAGAACTGGATCAAGGCTTTCTTTGGCTCAAAGGAAAACAGGGAAGCGATCAAGAGCTGGGACGACGTAGAATTATTCCATCCCAGTGAGGAAGTGACGTATCTGGATCACGGCTATGATGAGGAGAAGGGCATAGAGAATCTGGAACTTGAGGATTTAAGAGAAGCGGCCAGATTCCGCGGAGGAGAGTGTCTGGCAGAAGAAATGCCGGCAGATATTTATACGTCTGTCAAGTGGAGATGCGCAGACGGGCATATATTTGAGATGTCAGTCAATTCGGTTCTTCAGGGCGGCCACTGGTGTCCGGAGTGCCTGGCACATGAATGGCATTATGGAGATATCGCAAAGAAAAATCCCTTCTATGCGCAAGTGTGGAAGCCGCTTCACGGGGATGGAGATGACTATGTGATCCCGATGGAGTTCAGTGCGTATGATGTGGAAAAAGATTTAAGGGAAAAATTGCAGTTATAGAAGAGAACGGGAGGGGAAAATAGATCCCCTCCTGATAAGTCAAATGTACATGTAAGCATGTCCACTTGACTCGTTGCTTCGCACACGGTGAACGATAAAAGCAAGGAGTTGGGATTGATATAAGGAGAAAGTATGAGTAAATTGCTGGTACTTACAGTGTCAGAGAATGAAGAGCATGTTCTTACAGATATTCAGAATTACTTGCAATCAAAAGCAGTTCATACAGATATCAGTTCTGAGCAGGGAATGACACTCTCTTTTCCGAATCTCGAAATAGATTTATATCGTAGGGAAATAAGAAAAAATGAAAAGGTTATCAAACTTACAGATTTGGAATTCCGTATTCTTCTTTATTTAGCAGAGCAGCCAGGCCGTGTATTTACATATTAGCAAATCTATGAGGCGGTGTGGGGCGAAGAGTATGCCCATGAAAAAAGTACGATCATGTCCCACATCCGCCACATTAGGAAAAAATTAGAAGCAGATGGAAAACCATGCGATTACATAGAAAATATCAGGGGAGTGGGATACCGCTTCAAAGAACAATGACCGGCAGTTTATGGATTCTGCCGGTCATTGTTGATGAGAAATATCAGAATTCTGTCTTTTGTACTTTTTTCCGATACTGCATAGGTGTGATGCCATATTGCCTTTTAAATACATTTTGAAAATAAGACTGGCTGGAAAAACAGAGATAGCTACTGATTTCAGCCAGGCTTTTTTTACTGTAAGCCAGCAGGCTTTTAGCTTCCTCCAGTTTGCACCGTGTAATAAAAGCACCGATGTGGATGCCAAGCTCTTCTTTAAACCGTTTCATCATATAAGAACTGCTCCGATGCACATGTTTTGCCACATCATCTACTGTGATGGAATCGTTGGTATGCGTCCGTATAAAATTCATACATTGGTATACCTCGGAAGAGATACCGGAAGGCATGTGCGTCTCACCGACTCTCTGGCAGAAATCTATGACCATCATATATTGGAGACGGGTAATCTCCTCGATTGTCTGGAGCTGTTCGCACTCCTGAACATAGAAATCAATGAGCTGGTAAACTTTTTCTACATCCATTCCTCCAGGAATTGCGCCTAACATCCCTGCCTTTGTGGCTACACCAATAAAAATATTTTTGGTGTGACGCAGCGGTGTATGAGCCATTTTTCCTTCTTTTAATATAATTTTGCTGTCAGTTAAGAACTTTTTCAGGCCGGCAACATCCCCTTCCTTTATCAGGTGATACATTTCCAGTTCGAAGTGATAAGAGTTATGTAAATTTTCATTTTCTAAATTCTCCATCATCACATTTAACTGACGTTCGTTCCGGCTTCTGGCATAAATCTCATCCTCAGTGTAAAAATCCTGCAGATCAGCCTCTTTATGATTCAGGCATTGATGGAAAAACGCAAGATATCCGGCGAATTGATGATGGCTGATCCTTGGAATCGAACATAGACAATTTGTAAGCTGTTCACGGTAATCCAGCGGGATCACGATCTCACGCATAAACTGTCGGACGATCTGCTGTGTTACCGGGACGCTAAATATAGGGCCGAGGACCAGGACATAGTCTGTCCCCTCAATCTCCACCATTCCGTATTCAATGTCCGGCGAAAACGCCTGAAAGCTTGGATTGCGGCGGGGCGGATATATCGTCCAGTGAGATACTGTATTTATGGATAACATTTCTCCTAAAGCTGAATATACGGAGCGGCCGTCTTTTAACAGGCTAACAGGAATATTAGTAGCTGCAAAGAAATTTTTGCACATAGAAATATAATCCATCTGTTTGTCCTCCAGTGGGCATGCGAAATGTTCTGCTTACAGTATACGGATGATAATCGTAAAAAACAAGATAGTATTTTATAATAATAAAACGAATTTTACAATAATGAGAGAAAAAACTGTATTAAAATTACAACCAACAGCGGATTCTGTTTGAC
>VSNK01000249.1 GCA_009774255.1 Faecalicatena sp. | reverse complement strand
ACTTGTTGATGCAAGTAAAGAAGCATATGCCAAATTTTTCTTTAATTTTTTTTCTTTTATTTTACTTTCATATGGAAAGTCATATACATCACTTCCCCATATAGACAATAAAACATTCGGCAATTTTGCCATACGAGCCAAAGTACCATATCCACTGGCATAATGTACATTGACAACATCAAAATGAATTTTCTTGTATATTTTGTTTAAGAAAATTGCATTAAAATAGTATCCTTTTTTTCCTTTAATGGGTAAATATAATATTTTTACCTTCGGCGAAATCAAATGCTTCTTATCCATATGATCCTTTTGTGAAATCAGGACAACTTGATATCTGCGTTCCGCAAGTGCATTAACCCACCGAACCGTATGTACACTATTCGCCGCTGATAAAAAAAGAATTCTCAACTTCTCCATATTTGCTAATTTTCTATTTTCTCCCCTTTTTCGTCCACTCTGCAAACTACTTTAGCCGGAATACCTGCCACCAATGTATAATCCGGAACATCCTTTGTCACAACAGCTCCGGCTGCAACCATGGCATATCTACCTATTACATGTCCGCAGACAATTGTAGCGTTTGCCCCTATACTTGCCCCTTCTTTTACTAATGTCTTCTTGTATCCTTTTTTCCCTTTCGGATACCTGGCACGAGGAGTCAAATCATTGGTAAAAACGCAGGAAGGTCCGCAAAACACGCCGTCTTCAAGTTCCACACCTTCATATATGGATACATTATTCTGCACTTTACATTCGTTTCCAACAATTACATTATTAGAGATATTCACATTTTGACCAAACGAACAATTTCTCCCGATTCTCGCTCCTTCCTGAATATGACAAAAATGCCATATCTTAGTTCCTTCTCCAATCTCCACATTTTTATCGATATAACTACTTTCATGTACGAAAAAATCCATTAGAATTCTCCTGCCATTTCTATTGCCGAAAAGTTTTCGAGCGGCAATTTCACAATTTTTTCGTCTTTTTGGCTCTGATAAATTGCCAGAACAAGCTCTAATGCATTTCTTCCTGCCACCGCATCTACATAGGGCTTTCTGTCATTTTCTATGGCGTCGATCATATCCGCATATAAACTGGTATGTCCGTTCCCATATACATTACTTGTGGCCTCTTCCAATCCCTTGTTCTTATTATCATTATCAGTTTCGTCCGCAAACTGCCACACATCTATATTGTTCGTAGATGTCCCGCCCAGCTTCACTGTTCCGGTCTCACCGAAAAGATATAGGGTTTCTTCCAGATTTTCCGGATAGACATTCGTAGTTCCCTCTATTGTCGCAATGGCCCCGTTCTTAAATTTTACAACTGCCATTCCGATATCTTCTGCCTCAAGATAATTGTGGAACTGCTGCCTGGTTTGTCCATAAACCTCTTCGATCTCGTCTCCTATCATCCAGCGAAGCAAGTCAATACCATGGATGCACTGGTTCATCAACGCCCCGCCGTCAGATGCCCATTTTCCTCTCCAGGGAGCCTGTGCGTAATAACCTTCATTCCGGTTCCAGCGTACATGGACGGAGCCATGTGACAGCTTTCCAAACCTTCCCGCTTCCAGGGCCTTCCGCATCTCCTGTACTGCCACATTAAAACGATTTTGATGGCAGGCAGACACTTTTACGTTCTTTTCCTCCGAACGTCTCACGATTTCGTCTGCATCCTGAATACTCATGGCAATTGGTTTTTCTATGATACAGTTCACTCCATGATCTATACAATAGAGCGCAATTTCCGCATGAATCCCGCTTTCCGTAGCAATCGCCACCAGATCCAGATCATTTTCTTCTATCATTTTCTTATAATCCGAATACCGTTTAATCGATGTATCTTTTTCTAACCCATGCTTCGCTAACAATATTTCAATTTGTTCCATTTTCACGTCACAGGCCGCTGTAAAATCAAGCCCATTATTTATCACTGCTTTTACATGATTTGTGGCGATCCGGCCACAACCAATTAATGCATACTTCATCATTTTTCTCCTTAGCTTCACAAAAAAGTGTGCGTCCTGACGCACACTCGCGCCGAAGCGCGGCTGCGCAGGCAGCCATTTTCCTTGAGCGCGTAGTGCGCATCCCCCGGAGGTTTTTTGCTCTATAGGAAAATTCAGAGAAGTTTCCTATAGAGTAAGAAATTCCCTTTATAGGACTTCAATATTTCCTCTATCTGCGATTTTTTTCATTACATTTTTGGTATCAAAAATCGCTTTTGCATGTTTCTGGAGCATCTCATAATCCACATTGGAGTGGGCTGCCGTAATCATCAATAAATCAAATGCTTCCACTTGCTCCGGTGTAATCTCGGTCATTCCCTTTGTTATGCTTCCATGATATTTAAACTGAGCAATCCATGGATCATAGTAAGAGACCTCCGCTCCTGAATTTTTTAAAAGCTCAATGACTTCCAGAGCCGGGCTTTCTCTATAGTCGTCAATATCCTGTTTATATGCCACGCCAACCACCAGTACTTTAGAACCCTTTAATGATTTTTCAAAACGGTTCAAAATCCGTGCCGCACGGTCTATACAATACTCCGGCATTTTATCATTGATCATCATGGAGCTTTCGATCATAGATGTATGGAAACCATATTCCCGTGCTTTCCATGAAAGATAATAGGGATCCAATGGGATACAGTGCCCTCCTAACCCTGGCCCCGGATAGAAAGCCTGAAATCCATAAGGCTTTGTCTTCGCGGCATCGATCACTTCCCAGATACTGATTCCCATACGGTCACAAAGGATTGCAAGCTCATTGACCAGACCGATATTGATATTCCGATAAGTATTCTCCAATATTTTTTCCATCTCAGCGACAGCAGGGGAGGATACTTCTGCTACATCGCCTTCGAGCACGGCCCGGTACATCGCCGCAATCACTTCCGTAGCATCCTTTCCTATTCCGCCGACAACTTTGGGCGTGTTCTTTGTCTTGTAGATTAAATTTCCCGGGTCTACCCGCTCCGGAGAAAATCCAAGATAGAAATCTTCTCCGCATTTCAGACCCGAACCTTTTTCCAGTATTGGCTTTACTAATTCCTCTGTCGTTCCCGGATAAGTAGTAGATTCCAATACAACTATGGTTTCCTTGCTCAAATAACCTGAAATCGCTTCCACAGAAGATTTCACATAGCTGATATCCGGCTGCTGGTGCTTATCTAAAGGTGTAGGGACACAGATCGCTATAAAATCAACATTTTTCACAAAAGAAAAATCGGCTGTCGCAGTTAACATTCCTGCTTCAACCAATTTCTTTAAATCACTGTCTACTACGTCGCCAATGTAATTATGGCCTTCATTTACCAGTTTTACCTTTTCCTCCTGCACGTCAAAACCAATTGTTTTAAATCCTGCTTTTGCCTTTTCCACAGCAAGAGGCAAACCCACATATCCCAGTCCTACTACTCCGACTTTTATTTCTTTGCTTCTTATTTTTTTTAATAATTTTTCTTTCATTTTTTCCTCTTTGTCTTTATTTTACAAATAGTTTTTCAAATCGTTCTGACAGCGTTGTATAATTATAATATCTAAGAACTGCTTCTTTTCCTTTTTCTCCCATTTTTCTTCGTTCATCTTCTGTCATATTGTATAACTGTTCAATTGCACTCCTTATTTCTGATATCTCGCCACTTTTCACGGCTATGCCGCATTCGTATTTATCTACGAGGCTCTCCGGTGTATCAATTGCATATATAATCGGCTTTCCCGCCATCATGGAATCATACATTTTATTAAAACTGACTCCAAAACGATATAACGGCGATTTCAGGCCTCCCATATAACTGCAGTCAAAATATTTTGTCAAATCCCCAATACTGTTTTTTTCAACAGGATCCAGAAAAAGAACATTCTCTATTTTTTCATCTATTACTCTTTTTACAAGACGAGGCTTTTCAACACCATTTCCAACAAGTACAAATTTAATCTGTAGATTGCGGATTTCCTTTGCCGCATCTAATAAAATATCCAGTGCATTGGAAAGAGCATGTCCGCCAAAATATCCCACTAAAAAGTTTCCGTCTTCTTTTAAACTGTTTAATATTTTTTGATGCTCTTCAGGGATCTTTTCTCCCTGTTCCCACTCACTTAAAACAATGCCATTTGGAATCTCAATAAACTTATGTTCCGCCATCCCATGCCTTATCATATATTCCTTTGCGCAGGGAAGAATAGATACTACATAAGCAGAATGTTTATAAGCGGAATTTTCTGCTATCTGCATAAGAATCACGAAAGGATGATATGTTTTCATTCCTCCCAGTTCAATCAGGGTAGCCGGCCACATATCATGTACTTCATGAATCAATCTTGCACCGCTTAAGCTTGCGATTCTCTGTCCTGCGAAAGTATCCAGCGGATAGGTAGACGATGTGATCACCACATCCGGTTTTAAGCTGTTTACAATCCTGCCTGCGCTGCTCCACAGCTTGTATACAAACCGGAACATTGACAGTGCACGTTTTACGCCATTTCCTTCATAATGTCCTGTGCGTACCCAGCAATATGGGATTCCGTCAATGATTTCTTTTTGAAAATCTTTTTTTACTTCCGGGTTCTCTATGCGGAGGTGGGAATAATCTCCCGCCAGGACCGTAACCTGATGTCCCATCTTCATCCATTCCCGTGCAAAATAATAAGGACGGAACTCCATCCCCATTTTCGCAGAACCTGCATAATGATCAATTAGTAGTATGTTCATATCTTCCTTCCCCCTCATCCGTATCGTTTTTTCCAAACATAGAAAAAAAGGTCATGAACATAATAGCGATATCCTTCCAGGACCCAAACTCTTCCATCCCTTTCAAATTCCATTTCATCTTCTCAGGAAGTATCTTTTCGATATATACCTGATCCGGGTCTTCTGCCCCCTCCAACAGTCTGGCCTCATCTTTATAATAAATGGATGTAAGACTCGTAATTCCCGCCGGCAAAAGCAAGGTAGCCATCATCTCCGGTGTATATGATTTCACATACTTCGGTACTTCCGGCCGGACTCCGACAAATGACATATTGCCCAACAGTACATCAATGAGCTGCGGGATTTCATCCAGCCGCTTATCGCGGATCAGATGCCCCATCCTTGTGATCCTGCCGTCACCCTCTGCCGTTACCAGAGCCCCTTTTTGGTCCGCCCTGTTGACCATGGAACGGAACTTATGGATCCGAAATTTTTTCCCATACTGAGTCACCCGCACCTGACGGTAAAACACAGGACCTTTTGAATCCGCCTTGATGGCCACGGCAAGAATCAGAAAAATCGGTGAAAGCAAAAAAAGCAATATCAATGATGCCGCGACATCAAAAATACGCTTTCGTATGAGACTATTCTTTTTTCGCTGCAGAATTCCGTAATATTTCCTGACCTCGTCATTCTGCATAAAACCAGGGAGAGCTTCCCATTTCCTTAAAACCATTTTTTATGTATGCCTCTCTCAAAACTATTAGTCTAATATTTTCCCATATATTTCTTCACAAGCTTTCCATACTTTTCCAAAATATACCCAACCTCTTCATCCGTCAGCTTTGTATGCAGCGGCAACGTTATCTCATTTTCAAACATTCTGTAGCTGTTTGGGTAATCTTCTATCCGAAATCCCATTCTTTTATAGGCTGTGTGCATGGGCAGAGGCTTATAATGTACATTTGTCGAAATGCCCTGCTTTCCCAGACTCTCTATAATTTCCTGCCTTTCCTTTAGCTCTATCCCCGGGATGCGCGTGATATAAAGATGGCCGGAGGACGTATGATCTTTCGTATAGTGCGGCAGTGTCTTCACACCCAAAGGCTTTAAAACACCGTCGTACATCCCTATGATCTCCCTGCGCCGCCTGAGCATCTGGGGATATCTGCCAAACTGAGCAATCCCGATTGCACCCATAATATCCGTCATATTGCACTTATACCAAGGACCCACAATATCGTACTCCCAGGCTCCTGATCCCGTCTTTGCCAGGGCATCCTTGCTCTGACCGTGAAGAGAAAGTAACTGTAAATGATGGTAGATTTCTTCATCATCTGCTCCTTCTATCCTCCAGACCATCGCCCCTCCCTCTGCCGTGGTAAAGTTCTTCACCGCATGGAAACTGAAATTCGTAAAGTCCCCGATAGAACCAATCATTCTCCCTTTATAGGCAGCTCCCAGGGCATGGGCCGCATCCTCCACAATGGCTACGCGCCCTATGGACTCCTGGAGCCTGTTGGATGGGCGAAAAAGCCCCCTTTTTCGATTGATAATCTCAAACAGCCTGTCATAATCACAGGGAATTCCTCCGAGATCCACGGGAATAATCGCCTTGGTGTGCTCATTGACTGCCTGCTCCAGGGCGTCATAATCCATCTCCGGGCTTCCTTCCTGACAGTCGATTAAGACAGGCTTTGCGCCCACATGGCAGATCACGGAAGCAGAAGCCGTATAAGTATAAGCACAGGTGATCACTTCATCTTCTTCGTTACCATAGTTTCCATCCATTCCGCAGGAATCCTTGCCGATTCCCAGCAGCCTTAAACTCATTTCCGCCGCCGCCGTCTGACTGTTTAAGCAGATACACTTCTTTGCACCTACATAATCTGCCAGCAGTTTTTCCAGCTTCTTTACTTTTGGGCCGGTTGTGATCCAGCCGGAGCGCAGAGTGTCTGTCACTTCATTGATCTCATCCTCCGAAATATCCGGAGGTGAGAATGAAATATTCATTTTTTTTTCTTCCATCCCAATCCCTTTCCAGCCAAATCTTCTCCAAAATTTATTCAAAAGTGCGAATGTTGATTTATGATTCCGGTGCAAAGTGTCTCAGCAATGAAAATCAGGCAGCTTGTGCCGAAATCATTTCTTATTGCGAAGCAACAAGTCAGGAAGCCATGCTTGCATGGATATCTGACTGAAAGGCATGCTTCGCCATTCCGCAATCGCATCTACAATCCCGGATCTGACAACATTCACTGTATCCATCACCTCCAGCACAGCGCGCGAAGCGTCAAATGCTTTCGGCAACTTCATCTAAAACCTTTCAAAATCTATCCAAAAAAGAACATTTTTTAATACTATCTTAATGATTATCTTTTTACTATCTTCTCTCCGTAATGCCCATTCCCAGTGTCACTTCCACCTCATGCCCCAGCAGCTGCACTTCCATCACTACCAGCCGCTTATGCCGCAGAATCTTTTTCACTTTCCCTTTAAAATCTTTCAATGGCCCGGATGTGACTACAAGCTGTTCTCCTTCGAGATACCCTTCCGAGTATTTCACGACATGACCCTCTCCGCCGAGCTGCCTCAGATATGCTTCCTCCTCCGGCTGAATCGGCGTCATTTCTTCCCCGGTCCTCAGCACTTTCGTCATAGTATAGATCCGGTTCAGGCGGTTATAGAAATCTTCAATCTGATCCGTCTCGATAAACACATACCCCGGAAAAAGCCTGGATGTGATCAGCGTTCTTTCTCCATGAACCTTCGTCCATCTCTCCGCCTGCGGGACAAACACGTCCTCGCCCTCAGCCACAACCCGCTCCCGGCACTGCCTGGCGATCTCTAATTCCCGGCCGGTATAGACCTGTATGACATACCACATATCAAGTCTTCTCCGTGATTTCCAGGCCTACGCCTACCAGCTTTTCCTGGTCGTCCAGCCTCATACTGAGAAATCCTTTACGCTTATGGCGGTCGATTTTCTTAATTCTGGATTCCATGCCTCTGAGTACTCCGGACCTGACCTTCAGAACGCCTTTTTCGATCACGCCGTAAGACATACCGATTTCATCTTTCCCATCCGTCAGCTTCCTAAGAAGCTCTTCCTCCTCCGGCCTGACCGGACAGAAACTGCTGCCGGTTCCGAGAAGTCTTGAGAATTCTGTCATGCGGCCGAGAACTTCCGAAACGGGTTTTGGGTCGTCCGTCACCAGGAACATATATCCTGGCAGGAGCCTTTCTTTTTCCTCATGCCACTGGCCCAGGTATTTTTTCTTTTTTACGTAATACAGGATCTTGCAATCCTCGTAGGAATGGTCCGGCAGCATCTTCTCCACCCGCTGCCGCATGGGCTCTTCCTGGCCTGTTTTTGTCTGTATCACATACCACATTTCCACCAGCTCCCCTTTTTTCCGCATTTTACGCTTGTTTTCTTCCAAAATACGCTTGTTTTTGTCCCCAAAACAGCTTCCCAACCCCATACATGTATTCCCGGAAAAGCCCTGAAATTCAACGTTTTTCAGGCTTTTGGGGTGGGGAATAAACCATGGTATTTTCCCCAAAAGGTCTTGAAATATTTTTGTAGATGTGATAATATATTTTTTGGTGATTTACAGAAAATAGCACTTAATTTATTTTATTTTCAAACAATTATAT
>VSNK01000248.1 GCA_009774255.1 Faecalicatena sp. | reverse complement strand
TGCATATACAACATATGGTATGTCGCCCTTTTGAGCCTTACCTCCGTTGAATGTGCTTATTATACCATGTTCCGGGGAATATAACAATACTTTTTTAACATTTTCGTAATATTTTATGTGTTAGACCCGTAAAGAATAAAACCGCCTATCCCTGTTGTCAGACGGATAGACGGTGTCCGTAAGGACGCTTTTCACTTTTCCAGAGGCATCCGCTTTTGAGTAGGTGCTTTCCTTCTTTAATATAGTAATTTCAAAATCAGAAAAGCTGTGTTCATATCCTTCGGATTATCATGCGAATGCAATGTTATTTTTTCTCAATAGTTCCATCGCTCGGGAAAGAGCGGCGTCTTTCTCCGCGATAACAGCATCTTTCTCGGAAAGGGCAGCAGCGTTCCTGGCGATAACAGCATCTTTCTCCGCGATAATGGCATCTTTCTCCGCACGCATGAGTTCTTTCCCTTTTTCGATTCCGCGGTTTTCAATCTGATCCAGTATCACACACATTGTCTTGTCTCCTCCTGTCTTTTTTTTGCTTTTTGTACCTCTGAAAATCTCTCATCCCCGGTCATAACAGACATGAATTTCAAAACCGCATCCACATGCCGGATTGTCCTGCGGCTTGGAATATACTCTTTTCCTGTTCCTGCAACTGCAATCTTCAAAGCTCTCCTGATACTCCTCCTTTTCAGCGAAATACCCCGCAGCTGCCTGCGAGGTATTAGCTCTCATAATCAATATAACACGATTGCTCCCAATATGATCACATTTCTATCGGAAGCTGATTTTCTTTCCTGAAGGATCAGAGAAGCATCAGAAGTTCCTTTTTTCTCTAAAAATAATACACCGTCATAATTCTCCAGGTCCTTAAGTGCTGATGACTGATATACGATCTGCATATAGGGTGACAATGATATCCCCTGCAGTTCGGCTGACAGCCGGGCACACAAATCCGCTGCGTCTTTTTCCGCCACAGTACCGGCAAGCATCACCTTCGTCAGAGTCCCATCCGAATTCCTGGCTATCGCAGCCTGTACGTTGGAAGCAGCCATCTTGATCTGTTCTTCATAGCCAATGGATGCATAAGCGCCTTCCTTCAGCCGTAAAACCAGGTTGTCAATAAAACCAAATAACTTTTTCTTTTTCCCGGGAGTCCGCACCGCGCCGATCAGCGGCATTCCAAATCTGGCATTGAAATTATCCGTATTGCGCAGCTTGCCGCCCATCATGTACATAAGCATCAGTACAAAGCACACTGCAAACACACCGAGCACCAGGCCGACTATCGCATATTTTACGGCAGCGGTCTTGGGATTCGCCAAATCTATCTCTATGGTGCCGGTTTCATCCGGCTGTTCCGGTATCACCGCTGTACTCTTCAGCGCGTCTAATTCCGTACGCAATGTCTGCAGGTTCTTGACAGCGGTGATGCACGCCGTGCGCGTATTATCCTGATAAGCTTTTATATCCGAATCCATCGACTCAGACTGTGAAGAAGCCAGCAAGGTCAGGTTATGCTCCCCCAGTTCTGCCCGAAGCTCAGCCGAATATGCCACAATCGACTCATGCGCTGCCTTCAGATACTTCCTGCAGGAAGACTGATCGGGCATCCTCAGCCTGATCTGAAAGACCGTATTCTCCGGCGCCGAACCTTCAATCCCCTGGCCGCTTCCAATCTTATATAACGGAGTGAAACTATTGGAAAAAGAGGTCAGATATCTCAGATCTGTCACGGAAATATCCGACTCTGCTTTATGGAGGCTTTCCGCCATTCTTCCGTCCGATACATAAGCGTTGTAGGAAGCCACCAGGCTGTCCACGTGATCTGTGCCGTCAAGGGCATAACTCAAGGTACCTGTGGACACATGATATGGATCCATCTCCATCACAGCCGATGTATCCATATACTCCTTCTGCTTGTCCAGGGCCGCCTTATTCTCCGCAATCGCCTGCTCATAAAGCTCTACGGACTGCATATCGACTTTTACGTCATTGACATCCTTATTATCAACTTCTTCTGCTTTCGCAAGCTCGAGTGCCTCCTCCGCTTCCTTCTGCTTGGCCTGGTTCTCCTGTACCGTGCCCCTGTACTTATACGCTCCTGCCAAAACTGCCAGAATAATCATAACTACTACGATCCATCTCCACTTCTCCAGGCAGTAGAATATCAAATCCATCAAGTTAATCTCTTCTTGTCTTAATTCCTGGTTTTCATCCATTGTAAAATCTCCTCTCAACTGCCAGTCCCCAAAAAGGACCTTTCATGTAACTACTCAGCACAGGATAGTGCATTTACTGCACAATCCTTACGAAAATGCATTGGCTGCAAGAGCAATCCCCATTGCCGAAGGCAATTTTCATGGAATTGCGATCGTATCTGCAAAGGTACTGAGCAGATATCCTTCCATATTATATCATTGTATAGAAACTGTCTTCGAATGTCAATAAATTTTTGGGGGCTTTTTGTTATAATTAGGCTACATGGCTGTCGTGAACAGCAACAATTAACGTGGTTCTGGTGCGCAGACAAGCCCACCATGAAAACCAAGAGAGGAGCAAATGATAAAATGCCAAAAAAAGGTGAAAACATTTATAAAAGGAAAGATTCCCGCTGGGAGGGACGATATCGAAAAGGAACAGATCCCTCCGGCAAGACGCAGTTTGGATATGTATATGGAAAGACATACAAGGAAGTCCATGATAAGCTGGTGAGGCTAAAAAAGGCACAAGAAAATACACACAAAGCCGATTCCGCTTATTCATTTAAAAAAATTTCTCAAGAATGGCTTGCCAAAGAGCATCTGACGACAAAAGCTTCTACATATAATAGATATGTCTTTATGTTAGAAAAACACATTCTTCCTGAATTTGGTAATAAAAATACCAATAATCTGACTTTTCCCGTACTCAATACCTTCATTGAAGGAAAATTGCAGAATGGACGGCTGGATCACACAGGCGGTCTCTCTCCCAAAACAGTCCATGACATTTATGTGATCATAAGATCCATCCTCAAATACGCCGAATGCGAATACCATATCTCAAACCACCTCCAGCCTATTGCCCTGCAAAAGCACAAAAAACCTCATATCAGCGTACTGACTCCGGAACATCTGGAAAAATTGGAAACATTTCTTCAAAATAGCAGCAGCCCCGATCATCTGGGAATTCTTCTCTGCCTGTACACCGGGCTGCGGTTAGGCGAGATTTGTGCGTTGCGCTGGGAAAATATTGATCTGACACTGGGAATTCTAAAAATCGATTCCACTTTGCAGAGAATTCAAAACTCCGAAGCTACTCAAGGTACAAAAACGCAGATCATATGTGAAAAGCCAAAAAGTCCTTCTTCCAGAAGAGAAATACCAATTCCGGACTTTCTTCTGGAACGGTTAAGAGAGACGAATCCCGGGACAGCTCCGGATGTTTACTTTTTGACAGGCACTTCACAGTTCATGGAACCTCGTACTTATCAGAATCATTTTAAAACATATTTAGAATCCAATCAAATTCCCTATACCAATTTTCATACATTGAGACATACTTTTGCTACAAGGTGCACGATGGCGGGGGTTGATGCGAAATCACTCAGTGAGATCCTGGGACACTCGACAGTGCAGATGACGCTGAATTATTATGTACATACTTCGATTGATGAGAAGAAGAGGCAGATGGAGAGGATCTGTGGGAAGGGATAACGTAACAGGAAAAGCCGGAGAACAGCCTGTCAAGGGCTGGCTCCCCGGCATCATCAGTACCTGATATCAGCTTCCATCCACATCATCCTGTTCAATCTACCCGAACTACCATAGCCCCGTCATCAAACACAACCTCTCCAAGCCCCCGGAGCAATTCCAGGTTTAGATTAGGGTATCTCTCCCATTCCATCTGTCCAATGAAAATATAGGACACCTGATATTTCTCCAGTACTCCGCGAACCTGCGCTTCATCCACAGAAGTATAAACAGCGTCAATCATCTGTTTCTGCCAGTTCAGCGCCAACGTGTTGCCCCGCCAGAGCCATTCATGGACATACCACCCCTGCACCGTGGGCAGCCCGGTCATAGCGGATACCCTGCAATAATTGCTGTAGCTATCCCCCGGTGCTTCTAAAATTACCGGGTTTCCCTCCACTTCGGACTGCATCCAGCGAATGGCTTTTGCATCTCCCGGATACTCCGTTTCCAAAAAAGTCGTGGCATCCAGCCCCTGATAATTCCCATGGTTCCATATCCCTCCGGTCCACTGCTTTACGGCAGTCGCCGTATAGCCGCAGGTCATCAGCAGGCAAACACTTCCGAGAATACCGATTGCGCGTATCCACAGACACGCCTTATCCGCCAGAAACCGGATCAGAACGAACCCCATGCTAATACCAAACAAGATAAATGCCTGGTAGGTCAATTTGAACATTGTATTGGACCGCGCCGCCGTTTTCTCGTAAATATCCTTCAGATAAACAATCTCCGGCATCATGATAAGTCCCAATGCGCACAAACACAATACAGCAATATAAATATCTGTGGTCAAAGTATGTCCCAGCCATCGCAGAGGAGCACGTTTTCCATTTTCCAGGCATATTTTTACGAGATAAAAAATCACAACCAAAATCGGAAGCGCCCAAAGAATACAAAACTGGTAAAAGGCCGAATGGTTCTTTGTGAAACATATCCCCTGCGCCATCCCGCTGTCAAATTTCAGCGTAAATGGCAGCGCCACCAGGAGACTTAAGGCCAGCAGTTCCACCCATTGCACCACGCTGGCAGTGATACCCTCTTTCCAATTTTGTAACCTTGCCAGATTACTGAAAAAGCAAACGCCGCAGATCACCACATAATAAATGGCAAAATCCCACGCATTGCTCCACTGAAAAATTCCAAGGAATATGCCGCAAACCAGCAATGGTGCCTGAAGAAATATTTCCTTTCCCTTATATTTTCCTCTTTTCATCCATGCATACAAAAGCCCCAGAACCGCCATCACAAAAAAAACATTTACTACATGGGCATGGAGATCGCCCTGTATATAAGAATATGAGGGAAATTCATGGATTGTCTGGTCATTTGTTAATGGGTCATGTCCGATATAACGGGTGGAATTCGGAAACCAATATTCATTTTCCGGTGTCCTGAACAATGGAAGGATTATGGCATAAATCACATAATGCATATTTCCGGCTATCGAAACCGCCATGCCAGACAGCAAGCCGGCCCAGACAGGCAAACGCTTCCATCTGCCCCTGGCCCATCTTCCCCCGGCCGACAGACTGTTTGCTTCATTTGTTTTATTTATTTCATTTGACCCGTTTATTTCATTTGATCCGTTTACTTCATCTGATCCGTTCACTTTATTTGATTCTTCTGCTACATTCGAATCGTTTGCTTTATTTGGTTCGTTTGCTTTATTTGATCCATTTGCTTTATTTGGTTCGTTTGCTATATTTATTCGATTTGCTTTGGCACCTTCATGGCGTGCGGCAGTAAGCTGGAATTTTTTTTCAAAGTAGTCTTCTGCTGCCTGCCTTACAAGGGAAAAGGGCAGGACAAATGCCATGCCGGCCACCAATGTGCGCATCAGGTGGTACGTAACCGCAATCTGCGTTCCTGTTATCTTTGTCAAGAAGACTGCGTAATACTGTCCCCCATAGTAATAATTGACATGGGACTGGCTGTACCAAATATCTGTAAACGGAAGCTTCGCGCTCCGCATCATGGCTGCCATAAACCCAAAATCCATGAACTTCTCCTGCCCAAAGGCCTGTGGGCGGAACCCTGCCTCATAGGTCCACAGGAGGAATACCACAAACAGGAGAACCTCTTCCCAAAAGATTAAGTTTCCTTCACTTACCGGAAACACGCTGCTGCCCTTTTGCTTCTGCCAAAAAGTCAGGCAAAAATTTATCCCCATGCACAGGAGTGTTACCCCAACACAGGTTACAGTGGTAAATTTCAAAATGCCTAAGGTAACCAGCAGCCATGTAATATAGCCGGATAAAGCCACGGCAAGAACTTTGGAAAACATCCATCCCTTATCCCTAAAACCGGAAAACAACATTCCTGTAATGGGCATGAAGGTGCAGCCCATCACCAAGATTGCCAGCCACCATAACAAAAACGCCCGGCTGTCACCCCTCAGCAGCAATACTGCCATACATGGCAATAGGATGCCGACCGCAATTTTTCCCTTATGTTTTAATATTATGCCGGCCCCAAAATTCCTGTGTATGTTTTTTGCCTGTTGCTCCATTGTAAAATAATCCTTTCTACTCCTCTATCTTTTTTCTGAGTGCCAAAAACTGACGGAAAGATTTCCTGCCAATCCCCACAATTTTTTTCATGTTAATCGAATTTTCCCCTCCCTGCCGCGGCAGGAAGGTGATCGGGTAATAGTGAACCCCCAATTTCTCCTTTATATAAATTACAGATATCAACACATTCGATAAAAAGAAATCTTTTGGCACTTTCTTCAAGACTTCCTGAAGCTGGCTGCAGCGCATCAGCCGGTATGGACAGTTCGCGTCCTTCACCCAAACCCTGAATGTAACCAGCAGCACAAGCCGGAGCACCCGTGTAACAAACAGTCTTGAAACCCCATCCCCCCGATGGACACGGTACCCAGTCAGAAGGCCGCATTTCTTACGGTTTTTCCAAAATACGGAAAATTCGGAAGGCAGTGTCTGTCCGTCGGAATCGGTTTGAAATACATAATCTGCTCCTTCCTTAATTGCATACCGATATCCATGAAGCACTGTTGCCCCATGTCCCTGATTTTCCTTGGTAAGCACCACCAATTGGGAATATTGTTCTTTCAGCCCTGCCGCTGTCTGATATGTACTGTCCTTGCTGCCGTCATCTATAATGACAAGACGGCTGTCCGGCCCGGCCTTCTCTGCCACCGGATGCCATTGGGCAATGACTGACCTGATATTTTCTTCTTCATTGTAGGCAGGGATTATAATATATAGCTTGTCCATAGCTTTCTCCTTTTCTCTTTGGAATTGTTAAAGAAATCACTCAAACTTCGTACTTGGATTGTCAAAGACAATCTCCCTTCGGAGACTCATGCTCCGAATAAAAATATACCACAAGACATTTTGAATGAAAAGGATATTTTTTTAATATGGGCAAGTTACAGTTCGCTGGCTGGCCAGTGAACTGTAATATCCTAACCCGGACAAGCCGGAACCAAAATTTTGCCAAAATGCGCAAGATTTCGTTGTTAAGCGCCTAATTGGTAACGTTTTGACAATTTTAGTTAGCAGTAACATCTGGCTATATATTGACGGCTCCAATAATGACTGTGCCTCGGAGAATATGGAATATGCAGAGATTTGTTGCCCTAAGGCAAAAAAGGAAGCCGCCTTTTGACAACTTCCTTTTTTAATCTTCATAGTGCCCTTTGCAGGATAATTTTTCAAGTATGCCGTTATTGATACGATAGATCAGTCTGTTGCTATCGTCAATGCGTCTACTCCAATATCCTGATAAATTATTCCCTTTTAATGATTCCGGCTTCCCTATTCCCTCAAAATACCCTCGCTCAATATCTCTTAAGAGTGCATTGATCCGTCTTAAGGAGTTGTAGGAAAATAACTGATACAGGTTGCGCAGGAACATCCACAGATTTTGCCGCCAACATGGTCTATGCCCCCTTTTTTAATGTACGCTTTAATGTATTTATTTCTGTACTTTTATTATATTCGGAGTATGCTCAAGTGTCAATGAAAATAAAAAGGAACGTTTTCATTGTATAATTTACCCCTTACAGTTCACTGGTCAGCCAGCCTTGCGCTGCTTCCTTCGCTTGCCGGAGACCTATGGACATCATTTGGTTAAACTGCGCAGTTGTCTTTTCATCCCATGCCGGAACCGTGACCGGATGCGTCAATGAAAACGGAATACCATGCCCCACCAAATTTCCTATCCGACTGCCCCATCATATATTTTTCAAGAAATTACGCATACATTAACCGCCCTTTTGGTTCCGGGACTTCCCACCCCAATTCTTTAGCCCGGTCAATCCATTCTCGAATAATCACTTGCACATTTTCCATAAGTTCGCCCAATGTTTCCCCATCTGCCATACATCCTGGCAATTCTGGAACTTCCGCCAGATAACAATTATCTTCCTTACTCCACCACATAATAATTTCATATTTTGGCATTTTATTCACCTCCATAAGTTATAGTGTAGTCTCGGAAACTCAAAACCCTTGAATTTCCTCATTTTCTTTGATCCATTCCTCTGAACTTTCACCCCTGATTTTGTAACATTTCGCCATTTTCCTCCTAAAAAAATGATATTTTTTTCATTTCCCTCTTGACAAACCGGCTAAAATGTGCGGCCGCATTTGGTGTTGAAAATACGCAACACCAAATGCGGCCCTTTGTCGT
>VSNK01000247.1 GCA_009774255.1 Faecalicatena sp. | reverse complement strand
TGTACGCCGCAGTGCGCATCCCCCGGAGGGTTTTGTTCTATAGGAAAATTCGGAGAAGTTTCCTATAGAACAAGAAATTGTTCGTAAGTGCCTAACTGTCTGATTACGACGTTCCAGAATTACAGAATAACTCCCTTGCACTACCGGGTCAATTAACTTAAACCGGCCATGCATACGCCTTGACGCTTCATACATGGCCGGTCTTATTTTAGAACTTCCTACAACCTCTTATAATCTCTTCAATAATGCTTCTCTTTCTTCTTCATATCCTGGTTTTCCGAGCAGTGCGAACATGTTCCTCTTGTAGCTCTCCACTCCCGGCTGATTGAACGGATTAACGCCGAGTAAGTATCCGCTCACGCCGCAGGCGAACTCAAAGAAGTAGAACAACTGTCCCAGATAAAATGCGTTCTGCTCCGGAATCTTCACCATCAAGTTCGGAACATTGCCGTCCGTGTGGGCAAGAATGGTTCCGTTCATAGCACTCTTATTTATAAAATCAACGGTCTTTCCTTTCAGATAATTCAGTCCGTCCAGATCTACCGGCTCCTCGTTCATCACGATCTCCGCTCTGGACTTCTCCACGTTCATCACAGTCTCAAACAGGATCCGGTTGCCGTCCTGGATGAACTGTCCCATGGAGTGCAGGTCTGTTGTCAAATCTACGGATGCCGGGAAGATCCCCTTCTGGTCCTTGCCTTCGCTCTCTCCGTATAACTGCTTCCACCACTCAGATACATAATGCAGGCTTGGCTCATAGTTCGCCAGAACTTCTACTGTTTTTCCTTTACGAAGGAGGATGTTGCGGACTGCCGCGTACTGCAATGCATCATTCTCTGCAAAATCGCTTTCCAGAGCGATCTTTCTTCCTGCTGCCGCGCCTTCCATCAGTTCGGTAATGTCCACACCGCTGACTGCGATCGGAAGCAGGCCGACTGCGGTCAGAACGGAGAAACGGCCGCCTACGTCATCCGGCACCACGAAGGACTCATAGCCTTCTTCGGTAGCAAGATTCTTCAAAGCTCCTCTTGCCTTGTCTGTGGTCGCGTAAATTCTCTTTGACGCTTCTTCCTTTCCATACTTCTTTTCAAGAATCTCTTTAAATACACGGAAGGCAATCGCAGGCTCTGTCGTTGTTCCCGACTTGGATATCATATTGATCGAAAAATCTCTGTCTCCCACAACTTCGATCAGGTCACTGATGTAGGTGCTGCTGATGCTGTTTCCAACGAAATAGATTTCCGGAGCTTTTCTGATGTCCTTAGAAACAACATTGGCGAAGGAATGTCCCAAAAACTCAATCGCCGCTCTCGCGCCCAGGTAGGAGCCGCCGATTCCGATTACAAGAAGGACTTCGGAATCCTCGCGGATCTTCTCCGCCGCTTTCTGAATGCGTCCGAACTCTTCCCTGTCATAGTCTACCGGAAGATCGATCCATCCCACAAAATCATTGCCCGCGCCGCTCTTGGAAACAAGCTTGTCCTTGGCCTGAGCCACCAGCTCGCTCATATACTGCATCTCATGTTCCTGAATAAATCCTGTTGCTTTTGAATAATCAAATGTCACTTTATTAGCCATTGTTACCCTTCCTTTCTGCTTGTGTACTTTATGGTACTATGCTAAACATATTTTACCAAATATGGCTTTGTTATTCAAGATAAAAGCTTTTATTTATGCCAGGAATTCTTCGAGAATCTGACGGATGGCTTCTTCCTTCAGGTTGGATTCTTCGCGCTCCGATGGTTCTGCATTTCCTTTTATAGTACGGCGGATGACCTGTCTTGTGGCATCGCCTTTTTTGCGGGTCTTGCGCCTTACTCTGTCATATTCTTTTACTTCGTCCTCGTCTCCGTCCTCATAAGACGCATCTGATTCCAGATATTCCGCGGCCTGGCGCAGCTTGTCCGAAAGGTTGTCCCCTTCTGCGCGGAGCCTGTCCGACAGGTTTTCCACCTCCGCGCGGAGCCTGTCCGGGCGTCCGGCGGCAGGGGAGGCTTCTTCCGGCAAGGCCGGACCCTCCAGAACTTCTTCATATTCCGTAGTATCCTCCATCATCCTCTGGACTACATCCTGGAATCTGCCGGGAATCCTCTTCATCTGGGTGCCGCCCGCATTTCCGCCGGAAGCGCTCACCCCCCTTCCGGCAGCCGTCCCATATCCGGCGGTTTCACCATAGACGGAGCCGCTCCGCTGTTTCCCCGCCGCTTCGGTATAACCCATGCCGGCACCTTCTCTCCCTGCCGCCGCATAGCCCGTTCCGATTCCTTCTCTCCCCGCTGCCGCATAGCCTGTGCCGCCGCCTTCTCTCCCCACTGCCGCATAGCCTGTGCCGCTGCTTTCTTTCCCTGATGACGCATAGGCTGCGTTTTCTGCTCCGGCGGTTTCGTCATAGCCGAAGGCATCCTCCGCGTTTTCTTCCGACAGGGCCAGCGCTTCCGTTTCATACATGGAAACCGTATCTCCTGATACGCCTGATCCGGCTCTGCGAGGTTCACCCTCGATACTGATGGACAGCCCGGAGCCTTCGGGGACTTCCCTTGCCTCTGCGGACTGCTTTCCATAAGCCCGCTTCTTTCCGGCGATTCCCCGTGCCCCGGCTGAAAACTTTTTTCCTTTTCCCGCTCCGTTTCCTGCGGCGGCTTCCCTTCCGGCCGCATTTTCATCCAGTTCCCTTCCATTTGCCCGAAGCGCCTGGGCACTCTCCGGCTGAATGACATTGATCTGTTCCTTCTCGGACTGGCGGGCCTTGCGGCGGCGCATGGCACATACATTTTCCAGATAATCCACCATGTAATTCTTTGCCGCCTCGATCTTGTACTGCTCGTCCGAGATCTGACTGATAACAAACAGCAGAACCATCTCCGCCGCCCCCAGACTGATATAACGATACACTTGCTCACAAAACCCGCTTTCCATGTACCAGATGATTCCGCCGAATGCTGCCAGAATCCCCGAAAACCAGATTGACTGCAGTTCAAGCTGTCTCCATGTATGGATCCGCAGCAGAAAACCTCTGTATTCATATATGTATTTTTCCACAAATGCTTCCGCATTTTCTACCCGGTCGTGCAGCATCAGTGCATGCTCATATTTCGCCCGCACCAGCTTTATCAGTTTGTGTGTACTCTTGGACATGTTGCCCGCCGCCCTGACCAGACGGCGAAGAGTAATCTGGTTGACTGCCTTTGCCAGCACTCCGACGACACCCACCGCTATCATCAAATAGTAAACGATATTGGTGTCCGTCACTACCTCATTAAACATAACGAAGCCCTCCTCTATTCATATATAGTACACATCCGTACACCGGGTGTTTTTTCCCGGTCAGCACCGCAGCTGCTGAAAATGGCCGGTCGGAAAAATGGCCTTATCCGCCGGGGACGTTTTCCTTACAGGAAGCATGTCCCACTTCCGACCGCCGGTCTGTGCTGTCCGGAAAATATGCATCCATTCGGAACTGTGAAAAAATAACATGACTGTAACATGGCTAAAAAAATAATCCTTTCGCTGTCCCTTACATGCCGGTCTGTGTTTGATACTATTATAGACTGAGTTCTCCGAAATTTCCTCAAAAAACGTTCTACATAATTCTACATTCCGAAAGGGATGAGAGATTTCCCTCCCCTTTTCTCAAATTAAGAAAAACGCCCGGAAATCAGGCGTTTCTCTTTCAACTTGAATGTCTTTAAGGCGGATTCTGAACTTCAGAAACACTTGCATTCTCAACTTCAGATTCCTCCCGTATGCTGTCGAAGCGTGTCGAACGATTTTTGTGAAAAGTTGTGGACAGCAGCGGATTCGTTTTATCATTCATCAATAGCAGTTAAACTACTGCCTCAATAATCGTCCGTTCTCCGATTCGAATTTTCCGTACTCCCGTCTTTTTCTTTTTATTAAAGTTAAAGCTGAGCATATACCCTGTCGAAAGATGATAATCTTCCAGATAGCGAAGCAGCTGATCCTCTCCCCGACTGTTATACTCCTCACCATGCCAGATTTTTAATTCACAGACAAATTGCTCTCCGCGGAAATCAATGATCACATCTGTCCTGCGCATATTCCTTGTCCGCGCCTCGATATAATAATTGCCAATACCATTAATGATCGGTTTCAGGTAAAGCAAAAAGTAACGGCGTCCGTTCTCTTCCAAAAAACGTTCCTCTGCATCTGAATATATATCTGTAAATGTCTCAGTAAATCTGACCAATACCTGTTCCATGTCCAGCCGTCCATCACGGATAAACATATTTCTGTCCTTATCCATGGCTGCAGACTTGTACATGGCGCTGTCCAACAATTCCTCTGAAATAAAAAGATTATATAGCTGCGTCTCAAAGATCCGGTTAGCGATTACAATGTTTTCATGCTCTTCCTTTATAAAACCAAACATAATTCCCAGATGGAACACATGATTATAAGCACTGTAGCTGATCTTTTCCCCTTTGAATAAAATGGCATAAACCGACTGTCTGAGTTCCGGAAAATCATTCAGTTTTTTCACCAGATCATCAAACAATGTATTCGATTCCGTCAGCAGTTTTTTAACAGCCTTTGTCACTCCATCCTTTGTCCACACAGCCGCTAAATTCGAGAATCCCTCTTCCCCCAAAAGATTTTCATCCAAAATCTGGCAAAGCCTGGATACCAGAAATGGATAACCGGAGGTGTAGTCGTATATCAGTCCAGAAATTTTCATAATGTCCATTCCGGTATGATGGTCTTGCTCATAGTCCGTAAGCATTCCGGCAATATCCTCTATCGAAAAACTCATATCTACCTGAAACTCAGCCGCAATATCGTATGGTACAAGTACCATACGATCCCGTGGACATTCGCCAAATGAAAGCGAGCTTTCACATGGCTCGTTGTCTTCACGAGTATTCCACGGACTATTATATTGATGCTCCTCCATAGGACGAACCTTTAATTTTAAATTTTTTATGTCATATACTCCGGCCAATATGACGGAATGGAAGGTCGGCTCTGTTTTTCTTGTCAGAAACTTTCGCCGGAGCATTCCTAGAAATGAAAGAAATATTTTCTGATTCCCTGCCTGATCCACTTCATCAATCATGATGGCAACCGGTTTCTCTGACCGGTCGCACAGTTCCGATATCAAGTCGGATAAGTCCTCCAGATTGGCGGCGTGATCCGACTGCATCCGACATAGTTCTCCTTTGAAAGGTTCGGAAATCCCCTCCGTCATACGTTCATTATATTTCAGAAAACGATACAAAAGACGGCAAATGCGCTGGCAAAAGGAGGACGTGTTTTCATACACAGTATCTTCGATTCCTTCAAAGCTGATCAAAAAAACAATGTATTCTCCTGACAGCTTCTCCGCCAGCCGGTTCAGAGTTGTTGTTTTGCCATATTGACGCGCCTTGTTGACAGAAAAATATTCTCCGCGGTCCACCATCCTCTTCCAGGCGTCCGTCTATGTTGACCATATAATGCTCCTCCGGGAAGCACAGGCCAGTTGTATTAAAATGCTTGCACATATTTTTTCATTCCTTCCATAATTAATATCTCTTATAATTTTATCTGTATATCGCATTAAACACAAGGAAAATAACATTTTTCACTGTACCGTTTTTTCAAGCTATTTACAATGGTGGAAAAGATGGTATAAGTCTAAAAGATAAGTTTCATTTTTCAGCTTGTCGTCCTGTGGAAGTTCTGTTATAATGCGGTGATGTATACCTATAGGGCATCCCTTAATACATGCCATAGCAAAGGAGACAATTTATGTGGGCAGAAGGTAAAGTGCGGATCGTAGATATTGCGAATGAGGTGGGCGTCAGCACCGCCACGGTTTCCAATGTGATCCATGGAAAGACGAAAAAAATTTCCGTTCAGACGGTCAAACGCGTGCAGGAAAAGCTGGAGGAACGGGGCTATATCCCCAATATGGCCGCAACGCTTTTGGCCCAGAACAACTCCCGTATCATCGGGGTGATCATCAACGATCATGAAAAGTATGAAGGGCGGGCGCTGACAGACCCGTTTATTGCATCCTCGATCAACTATCTGGCGGACGAGATCGAACAAAATGATTCCTTTATGATGCTCAAAAAAACCACCGATCTGATGGAGACCGTGAAGTTCGCGTCTATGTGGAATATGGCAGGTATGGTGATCCTGGGCTTCTGCGACCATGAGTATCAGGAGCTCCGCAGCCGCATCCACATCCCTTTTATCGTTTATGACGGATATTTTGAAAACAGGGGACGGATTTGCAATCTTCAGCTTGATGACCGGGACGGCGGGCGCCAGGTGGGCGAATATCTCCATCGCTTAGGGCATCGGAAGGTTCTCTGCGTCTCTGATAACCAGGAGTGTATGGACCAGCAGCGTTATAAGGGGCTGTGCAGCGGCCTGGGCTTTCCGGCGGATTTCATGAAGATTCCCATGCAAAAAGAAATGCGGGATCGTTTTTATCGGGAGCATTTTTCTGAGCTTTGCGGCTATACCGCCATTTTTGCCGTATCGGATTTCTACGCTGTCGATCTGATCCGCTTTTTACAAAACTCCGGCGTTAAAATTCCCGATGATATTTCTATCACCGGCTTTGATGACAGTGATCTCTGCGAACAGGTCGTTCCATCCCTGACCTCTGTACGGCAGGACTACAAGCTGCGGGCGCAGATAGCGATCCGTCTGCTGAACCGGATGAAGGAGCAGCCTGAATATACCCAAAATTTGACCATCCCCGTCAAGTTAGTCGAACGGAACAGCAGCAGGAGGTTACAGTGACTGTTCACGGTGCCTTGCACCTCGCTGCAAGGCAGCCGGCCAATAAAGCTACGGTTTCAGGTTATGTGATTAACTCAACAGGTTACGCGATTAACCCATTGAAAACACCCGTCCTTCCCGGTATACTCAAGGAAAAGGCGGGTGATATTTTATGAAAAAAGAATCCTTTCTGGCAAGCGTAGTTGGAATTGCCGTCCCGGTAGGGCTTCAATCTATGCTGCAGTCCTCTTTCTCCATGATCGACCAGCTGATGGTCGGACAGTTGGGAAGTACGGCGGTGGCCGCAGTGGAGGTCGCGGGGCGCCCGGCGTTTATTTATTCCGTTGTACTTGGAGCGGTGGCCACCATTGCCGGAATCATGATTTCCCAATATCTGGGTATGAAAAACAGGGCGCTGGCGGACCGGAGCCTGGCGGTCAATCTCACCGCGGCCATAGCCCTGGCCCTGTTGTTTACTGCGCTGTGCGCTCTGTTTCCGGGGCAGATCGTGGGACTTTACATCAAGGATGACCCGGCACTTTTCACCGCTGGGCAAACTTATCTGACCTGCATCCTGTGGACGTATCTCCCTATGGGCATATCCTCGATCCTGGCCGTTATGGTCCGATGCCTGGGCCGGGCTGTCTGGCCCCTTGCCGTCGGCATCATTTCGGCGGTTGTGAATACGGGACTGAACTATGTTCTGATATTTGGACATTTCGGACTTCCGGCGTTTGGCGTCAGAGGCGCAGCAGCGGCCAGCGTGATCTCTCAGGCTGTCAATGTGCTGCTGATGCTGGCCGTTTTCTACCTGGTCCGTCTGCGGGGGCAGGAGGATTTTCGGTTTTCCCTCTCCCTTGGAACGGACGGTTACCGGCAATACCTTAGGATGCTGCTTCCTATTCTGGTCACAGAACTGCTTTGGAGCCTGGGACAGAATGTGAATACCTTTATCTATGGACATTTAAAACCGGGAGACCTGGCCGCCATGTCCATGACCGGTCCGATCCAGGGGCTGTTCATCGGGGCGTTGAGCGGTGTTTCCCAGGCTGCGGGAATCCTGATCGGCAAACGGCTGGGAGCGGATAAATACGAGGAAGCGTATCAGGAATCGAAAAAACTGGTGTGGTACGGAATCACAGGCTCGCTCATTTTGTCGGCACTGCTGATTGGCCTGAGAGGGGTCTATGTGACGTTTTATCATGTCGAACCCTATGTGCAGGACACTGCTGCCAGGCTGCTTCTTGCATTTTCTGTCCTGGCCCCTGTGAAGGTTTCCAACATGATCCTGGGCGGCGGAGTGGTGCGCAGCGGCGGAAAGACCACCTACATCATGGTGATCGACATTGTGGGCACCTGGCTGGCAGGCGTACCCTTAGGGCTGATTACCGCGTTCGTGTTCCATTTGCCCGTGGAATGGGTTTATTTCATCCTGTCCCAGGAGGAATTGATCCGGCTTGGTATGACTTTGGTCGTATTCAAACGGAGAAGTTGGATGGACAGGCTTTAGTATAAACCGATTTAAATACCTTTCTGTTTCACTGAGGATGCTTTTTCGAGAGTGCATGTGTAAAAACGCGTTACATGTCACACCCCGACCAATCACCACGCTGATTGGTCGGGAGGATGCACATAAAAGCTGGTATTCAGGCC
>VSNK01000246.1 GCA_009774255.1 Faecalicatena sp. | reverse complement strand
TGGGCGGCTGGCGGGGGCTGCGTCGGCCCGGCCCGTGCCAACGGCTGCCGTCATCCGGAAAAGGCGGAGCAGATCCCTTCACAGCCGATTTTACTATTTTACAAAAAAAGTATAAAGATTGAAAAAGCCATCCCGATATTAGGCTAAAGCTTTGGGGTGGTTTTTCTATGCGGTTACAATAAGGTTGTGTATTCGCACAAATTGTAGAACGGAAAAAATAGAAAATCAGGCTTCCGCACAATGACTTTTGACTTGAAATTATCTATAATAGATACATTGTAAAGCCATATCCGCCGTTTTGCACATTGTTTCAGTACACTAAGAACCGGAGGACATGCATCGGAGGAAGAAAGAACAGGGGGATAAAGAGTTATGGAAAAGCACAAAGAAAACGATTCCAAAATCAATTACACAAAAAGGCGCTGGCTGGTTCTGCTTGCAAGCTGCGTGATCAATCTGTGCATCGGCGCGCTTTATGCCTGGAGCGTATTTGCAGGCCCGATGGCGGCGTATCTTTCAGGCATATCGGGAAAGGAACTGACGGCAGCAGACCTGGCCATTGTATTTTCCGTGGGAAATGGGCTGGGATTTATCACGATGATCGGCGGAGGATTTTTGAATCAGAAGATCGGACCCAAATGGGTAATCTTCTGGGGAGGGGTTCTGTTTGGACTGGGTTATGTGATCTGTGGATTCGCTGCATCTACGGCCATGCTCGTAGTTGGGTATGGGCTCTTCAGCGGGCTGGCCATGGGATTGGCCTACGGCTGCACCATCAGCAATTCGGTCAAATTTTTTCCGGATAAGGCCGGACTGGTGGGAGGGATCGCGACCGCTTCGTACGGAATTTCATCCGTGATCATCCCGCCGATTGCCAATGCACTGATTGACAGTCTTGGAGTCAATCGCGCATTTATCACAATGGGTGTGGTGATTATTCTTGTGGTAGGGGTATTTTCTCAAATGATCGTCAAATGCCCGGATGGATTTGTGCCGGATGGCTGGACGCCGCCTGTAAAAAAGGAAGAAAGCAAAGCGGGAAATACGGTGACGGATATGGACTGGAAGGAAATGCTGGCAGCCCCGGTGTTTTATGTCATGCTGATCATGCTGTTTTTTGGAGCGGTTCTCGGCATGATGGCCATTTCACAGGCATCAAATATTGCCCAGAGCATGATCGGCATGACTCCGGCGGCTGCGGCGATCGTAGTCTCGGTTTTGGCGCTGTTCAATACATTCGGGCGGATCCTGGCAGGAATGGTTTCCGACCGGATCGGATGTATCGGGACGCTGACCGGAGTATTTGTCATTGCGATTGCCGCAATGGGTATCCTTTACGTCAGCGGAAATGGCTCCGCAGCGCTGTTCTATGTGGGCATCTGTCTGATCGGAGTCTGTTTCGGTTCCTTTATGGGCGTCTATCCCAGCTTTACGGCCGGGCAGTTTGGAAGGAAAAATTCCAGTGTCAATTACGGGATCATGTTCATTGGATTTAATATCGCCGGACTCCTGGGACCCATGATTGTGAGCCGGGTATTTCAGAAGACAGGAGGCTATGGAAACGCGTTTCTCATCGCAATGGCCTTTGCGGCGGCGGGATTGGCGCTGTCATTTGTGTATAGAAAGTTTCAAAGGGTTAATTGAAAAATTAGGCGGCTTAAAAGCGATGACATAGATAAGGCTTTAGAGCTTATTAATGAAGTGATCGCTGAAGCTTCAATTGCCTGTATCACTTTCGCCCATTTATTCTTTTTGATCGCCCTGACAAAGGCGGAACGTACCTCCTCATTCGGAATATAAATTCCCATAGCGGCACCTCTTTTCTACATGCGATTGATACATCTATATATAACTGTAACTAATTATATCATAGGCTTTCGGGGAATTCTATATTTGTTTGACTATAGAAGAGATGTATACTAGAATTGAGAAAGGAAATGTTTGAGATTTTTGATCAGGAGGAAGCGGCCATGCAGGACATTCAGAGTAATCCACGCATTTTAATCGTAGAAGACGATGCGGACATTAACCGTCTGCTTTATAAAATATTGAAGAAAAATGACTATACCCCGGAACAGGCATTTTCAGGGACGGAGGCGCGGCTGATGCTGCATTCATCCGTATATGACCTGATCCTGCTGGATCTGATGCTCCCGGGCATGACAGGGGAAGAACTGTTGGACTATATCCGCAATGACCGGAAGATTTCCGTACCGGTTGTGATCCTTTCCGCAAAAGGAAATCTTAAAGATCGGGTGGGACTGCTTCTGGACGGTGCCGACGATTATCTGACCAAGCCTTTTGAGCCGGAGGAAGTGCTGGCTCATATCTGCGCCGTACTTCGCAGATGCGGGAGGGCCCGGACAGAGCCTGAGGGAACGGAATCGGAGAGCGCCGTTTATACATGTAGGAATCTGACCGTTTATCCGGAAGCACGCAGAGTGGTCGTGAAGGATACGGAAATTATGCTGACCGCCCATGAATTTGACATTCTGCACCTGCTGATCCGAAATCCGGACAAAGTATATTCCCGGGAGACTTTATACGAACAGGTATGGAAAGGCGGATATTACGGCGAGGACAATACGGTCAATGTCCATGTCAGCAATATCCGGAAAAAGCTGGCAAAGGCGGAGCCGGAGGAGGAGTATATACAGACCGTCTGGGGCATTGGATTTAAAATGAAAAGCGATTCTTTATGATTTCTTTAAACTTTCTTGAGGACTAATTAACAGGCGGGCTGGTATGATCTCATATGAAAACAGAGAGAATACAGAATCGGACGAAGGACCGTCCGAAAGCTTCTGTTTGAAAATGAATGAAGAAAGGAATCAAAAGCTATGAAGGAAGCAGTTATTGAAGCCAGAGATATCACCAAGCAGTATAGAGAACTGGCAGCCCTGGAACATGTGGATCTCACGGTTCGGCGGGGGGATATCTATGGGTTGATCGGGGATAACGGTGCGGGGAAATCTACGTTTCTCAAGATCGTGGCAGGGCAAATTTTTCCAACTTGCGGGTATGTGCGGCTGTTTGGAAGTGAGGATGAAAAAACGGTGCGTAAAAATCGTTCCCGCATGGGAACGCTCGTGGAAAGCGCCGGATTTTTCCCGAAAATGAGTGTGGAGAAAAATCTGGAATACTGCCGGATCCAGCGTGGAATTCCGGGAAAAGAAAAGGTAGAGTCGGTGCTTCGGACCGTAAATCTGTGGGAAAGCAGAAAGAAAAAATGTGAAAAGCTGTCCATGGGAATGAAGCAGAGGTACGGCCTGGCTCTTGCCCTGCTGGGGGAGCCTGAGCTGCTGATTCTGGATGAACCTATCAACGGGCTGGATCCAAGCGGAATCATAGAGATACGTGCGCTTCTTCGGAAACTGAATCAGGAAAAGCATATCACGATCATCCTGTCCAGCCACATTCTGTCGGAGCTGGAACAGGTAGCGACCATCTATGGATTTTTGAGCCATGGGCGTGTGCTGGAAGAGATTTCTTCCGAAGCGCTGCATGAAAAATGTGCCGACTTTATTGACATCAGGCTCACGGAGCCGGATAAATATGCCTCGGTTCTGGAAAAGGAAATTCCGGGTACTCAATATCAGGTGCTGCAGGATATGACCGTGCGGATCATTAATCCCGAGCTGGAGGCAGCCAGATATGGCAGCGCGGCATATGAACATGGAATCGGCGTTCAGGGGCTGGATGAGCACCACATGTCCCTGGAGGACTACTATATCAATATCAAGAACAGGGGGAAGCTGTGATGGTAAATTATATGAAAAGTGAATTTTATCGGATCTTTCATGACAGGACCATTTATCTTTTGACAGCGGTGATTACGGGTCTCGCGGTCTTTGTAAATGTGGTATTGTATCTGTTTGAGGTAAATACGACGAACTTTCCCTATGGAAATGTACGGTTTTCTTTTATCAACCTGATCACGGGGATGCCGATATTTTATATCGGTGCCATGCTGGTCGTGATGCTTTTGTCCTCCGATGAATATAAAAATGGCGTTCTGAAAAATGCGGTCGCGGGAGGATTGAGCCGGACACGTATTTTCATTGGCAAGTGTATTGTTTACAGCGTTACGGCAATGGGAAGCGCGGCCGTGATCCTTGCGGCATATATCTCTACGGCATATGGCCTTCTGGAATACGATCCTGCCGTGGCTCTGGAATCTTCTCTGCCGCTTCGGATCCTGCTCACGGGAGCAGCGGCGAATCTGCCCTTTTCTCTGGCTGTGGTCATTCTGGCAGTCGCATTGAACCAGAATTTCAAAAAGGAGAGCCACGTATGTATCATATGGGCATTGATCGTCTACCTGATTCCGAACGTGCTTTGGATATTGGGACTTAAACTTCCGCTTTGCGCCCGGATCGCAGAATGGCTGCCCTGGAACTTTTTGAGAACAGAGGTAAGCGCGGCATACAGCAGTCGGCAGATGGATGCCCTCTGGATGCACCCGGAAGGCTTTTGGAAGCTTATGATCGTAGGAGTGGTTGGGATTGTTGTGTTCGGCGCGGCCGGAATCGCCAGTTTTCGGAAAAAGGATATTTCCTGACGGAATTGACCACAGCAGTGGAGGTGGGAAAAATGCTGATATTTATTTTGGTAATCATGACAGGCGCCGCTCTGTATTATGGCATCCGCTATACCCTGCTGAAACACGGTATCCGGGAAATAAGTGAAGAACTGACGGACATCACCGGCAATCTGAGAGAAAACCGGATTTTGAAGCAGCCCTTTCCTCAGCGTGAGATGGAAGCGCTTTTGTCATCTATAAATTATACGTTAGACGAGGTAAGAAAGGAAAGAGTTTCATATGAAAAAAGGGAGCAGGAATTTCAGAGACAACTTGAGGATATCAGCCATGACCTGCGTACACCCCTGACAGCCATACAGGGATATCTGAAATTGATTGACCAGGACAGTCTGGACAAGGAGGAAAAAGAATATCTGGAGGTGATCCGGCGCAGGTCCGCCCATCTCCAGCATCTGATCAATCAGTTTTATGAATTTTCCACATTGCTTTCCGGAAATTATAAAATGGAGTTTCGGGAGATCGACCTTGCACGCATGTGCAGGGAACAGCTTCTTGGATATTATCGGCAGCTGGAAGAGGCCGGGATTGAGGTACGGATCCGGATTCCGGAAAAACCTGTGTTCATTCAGGCTGATGAAAACGCATTGTCCAGAATTATCGGCAATCTTCTGCAGAATGCCCTACGGTATGCAAAGCACAGGCTGGAAATTGAAATTGCGGAAATGCAAACGCAGGAAGCGGCGAAAGAAGTTATGCTTATTTGTTCCAATGATGCGGAGCACCTGACGGAGGATGACGTACGGCAGTTATTCCGGCGCTTTTACACCGGGGACCGGGCCAGGAGCCAGGGAGGAACCGGACTGGGGCTGGCCGTTTCCAGACACCTGGCAGAGCAGATGGGCGGCACTATGACGGTAGAAAGCAGACAGGGGAAAGATCAGGAAACGCAGGATGAAATATGGCTCACTTTCAAAACGGTATTCCGGACATGAATAAATTGGTTACTGTTCACTTCTGGGCCGTGCACCATGCTGCACGGTCACAGGCCAGTATGTACTGGGGCTGGAATCCGGCCTCTTGCCGTAAGGCAACTTTAAATAGGCCGGATTCGTTACAGTTCGCTGGCTGACCAGTGAACTGCAACATAAATTGTCATGTATTAAAAAAAGTACTACCTATTCTTGGAAATCTATGTTACAATTTATTTACAATATTTTATAGAATAGGGGATAAGATATGGCAAAAGAAATGATTGCAATGCTTCTTGCCGGTGGTCAGGGCTCTCGTTTGTATGCTTTGACGCAAAATCTGGCAAAACCTGCAGTTCCTTTTGGCGGAAAATACCGTATCATCGATTTTCCGCTTTCGAACTGTGTAAATTCAGGCATTGATACTGTTGGAATTCTTACCCAGTATCAGCCGCTCGTACTGAATGAGTATATCGGCAACGGCCAGCCATGGGATCTGGACCGTCTCCACGGTGGAGTACATGTCCTTCCGCCGTATCAGCAGGCGTCAGGCTCTGACTGGTACAAGGGGACAGCCAATGCGATATACCAGAATATTTCATTTATTGAACGCTACGATCCGAAGTACGTGATCATCCTGTCAGGAGATCAGATCTGTAAACAGGATTACAGTGATTTCCTGAAGTTCCACAAGGAAAAGGGAGCGGAGTTCAGCGTGGCTGTTATGGAAGTGCCGTGGGAGGAGGCTCCTCGTTTCGGCCTGATGGTAACGGATGAGAACGACAAGATCACGGAATTCCAGGAGAAGCCGAAGAATCCGAAGTCAAATCTGGCATCGATGGGAATTTACATTTTCAACTGGGATGTCCTCAGACAGTACCTTATTGAGGATGAGGCGGATCCGAATTCGGAAAATGATTTTGGAAATAATATCATTCCGAATCTTCTGCGTGACGATCGTACGATGTACGCTTATCGTTTCAGCGGATACTGGAAGGATGTAGGAACCATTTCCTCCTTGTGGGAGGCCAATATGGAAGTCCTGGATCCGGAACATAGCGGCATTGACCTGTTTGACGAGAACTGGAAGATTTACAGCCGCAACAGCGGTATGACCGGCCACAAGATCGGCGCGGACGCAGTGGTAGAGAACTCTATGATTACCGACGGATGCCGGATCTCAGGGGAAGTAAAGCATTCCATCCTGTTTGCGGGTGTAAAGGTAGAGCCGGGGGCAAAGGTAGAGGACGCTGTCGTTATGGGCGGAAGTGTCATCAAATCCGGAGCGGTGGTAGAACACTGTATCATAGCGGAGAATGTAGTGATTGGCGAGAATGCCAAAGTAGGAGCTATGCCGACCAGTGAGACAAGCGGTGTGGCAACTGTCGGCTCAGGCGTGTACATCGGGGAAGGCGCAAAGATCGGCCCTGACGCCATGGTCAATAATAATGTAAAGGACGGTGAAGAGCAATGGTAAATTCGAACGCAAATGCATTGGGCATCATTTTCCCAAATAGTTATGACAGTTTAGTACCGGAGCTGGTCACCGACCGCCTGATGGCTTCCATTCCATTTGCAGGCCGTTATCGCATGATCGACTTTATTTTATCCAGTATGGTGAACAGCGGAATTGATAATGTTACTATCATTGTACGCCAGAACTATCATTCTCTTATGGACCATCTTGGATCCGGGCGTGAGTGGGATCTGACCCGCAAGAACGGCGGTCTGAATATCGTGCCTCCGTTCGCTCAGAGAAATGTAAAGGTCTACAACGGGCGTGTGGAAGCTATGGCAAGTGTGCTGAATTTCTTAAAGCGCCAGAAGGAAAAGTATGTGGTTATGGCAGATTCCAATATTGCGGTGAACTTTGACTTTGACGCATTTCTGGATGCCCATATCCAGAGCGGCGCAGACGTGACGGTTGCGTATACGGAGCAGGAGCTTCCGGAAAGCGCATTGAACGCACAGACAGACAATAAGGGATTGTACTATACACTGGATTTGGAAAAGAACCGTGTCAACAATATCAAGATCAATTCCCACTCCAGCGGCATCCAGAATTTCTCGATGAATATCTATGCGATTGAGAGAGAGCTTCTGATCGACCAGATCAGACAGGCCTCTGTGCGCGGTTATGTATTCTATGAGAGGGACATCCTTTCTCCGCACCTTGTGACTCTGAATGTACAGGGCTACAAGTATGAGGGCTATACCGCACGGATCAGTGATATGCGCAGCTACTTTGAAGAGAATATGAAGATGCTCGACGATGCGAATGTAGATGCATTGTTTGCGAATCCGGTCTACACCAAGATCCGTGACGATAACCCGACCAGATACATCCCAGGCTCCAAGGTGAAAAATATCATGGCCGCTGACGGATGTGTGATCGAAGGGGAAGTGGAGAACAGCATCCTGTTCAGAGGTGTAAAGGTAGGCAAGGGCGCAAAGGTAAGGAACTGTGTGCTGATGCAGGATACCGTCGTAGAGGCAGGAGCGAATCTCGAGTATGTGATCTCCGATAAGAATGTAGTGATCTCCGAAGGCAAAGAACTCAAAGGAACAGATACCTTCCAGGTCTTTGTAGAAAAAGGGAAAACCGTGTGATAGAAGAGGTGACAGGAGGCCGACTTGAGATTGCCAAAGATGCCATTGAAGATTTAAAAAAAGTCCAGCAGCATATGAAAACAGCGAAAGAGGAAAATGCTGTGAAAACATATGCGGGATTGAAACGAGACTATCTTTCTCTAAAGGCATTGCTGAGTGTTGCAGGTGTGAACCTGGCTGAAATTGACGAGATAAAAGAATAATCGTAACTACTCAGCACAGGATAGCGCATTCACTGCGCTATCCGTACGAAAACGTATAAATCGCAAGCGCAATCCCCATTGCCGCA
>VSNK01000245.1 GCA_009774255.1 Faecalicatena sp. | reverse complement strand
ATTTCAGGCTTGCCTTGCGCCAGCTTATCTCCGGAAAGCGCAGATATGCGGGTGCGATGGCAGTGGCGGCGCTGTTGGTGTTCTTCGCTTCCCTTGCAGGCCGGATGGACGCCTGGCTTGGCCCGGACGGCAAGGGCATGATGGACGCGTTCAACCCGGCAGACCATGACATCGGCGTGCAGGTATTCGGGAATCTTACCGCAGATGAGGCGGAGAGAATCGTGCGTTCCTATACGGATATTACCGATACGTATCTGCTTGCCATGCCGGGGGTGTCGGTAAACGGAGTGGATTATACGGCGAACGTGATCTCGGAGCCTGAGCGTTTTCACATTTTGGCGGGAAGAACCTGCATGGCGGAAGATGAGATCGTACTGACGGAATTTGTCGCCGGTGATTTTGGCGTTTCCATTGGGGACAGGGTGACTGTCCGGGGAGACAGAGGAAGCGGGGAATATGTTATTTCCGGTATTTATTCCTGTGCAAACGACATGGGCGCCAATGTGGGAATGAGCCGGGAAGGATTTCTGCGGATTGGCAGCGACAATCCACATATCTGGTGCTGGCATTACTTCCTTGCGGACACGTCCAAAAAGGCGGTGATCACGGAACGACTGGAGGCAGCCTACGGCGGGGACGTCCATGTCCACGAAAATACATGGCCGGGGCTTTTTGGGATTATCTCTGCCATGCAGGCGCTGATGGTATTCATGTACAGCATGATAGTTTTCTTTATCCTGATCGTGACCGTTATGGCCGGCAGCAAAATCCTGCAGGCTGAACAGAAGGATCTGGCGAGTTATAAGGCGATTGGCTTCCGGACAAATATGCTCCGGCTGGTATTTGCCTTCCGTTTTGGAATGACGGCTGTTATTGGCTCTATAATTGGGACAGCGCTTGCGGCAGTCCTCACCGATCCGCTGGTATCTGCTATGATGAAACTGGCAGGCATCAGTAACTTTGTGTCCGCTGCATCGGTAAAAACCGTTCTGGTTCCGGCGGGGATTGTGATACTGCTGTTTACCGGTTTTGCCTATCTGGCGGCAGGAAGAATGAAAAAAATGGATCTCAGCATACTTGTCAGCAGCCAATAAGTCAAAGACCCCGCAGCAAGCTGACGGGGCATCAAATTTCCAGCGCAGCAAGCTGCGGGGTATTTGGTCTACACTCCGTTCCGGTCGTTGCTAAACAAGTGCCACTGGCACTTAGCAACCCTCGCGGCAGTCGCCAAATGGACATTGAAAAGCATGTCCACTTGGCTCGTTGCTTCGCGGGAATAAAAATATTTAAACTGGAGGGGAAACCAACAAAATGAAAAGGAGATTTATTGTTTTATTTAGCATGCTGCTCCTGTTTTCTTTAGCAGCATGTGGCAATCATGAGGAAGAAGTAAAGACGTATGATTTTCCCGTAGAAAAAGAAGCGAAGCCAATAGAAGATGCGGGGGAATCTATATCGGCATATCCCCAGGCACAGTTGGAAATATCAGAGGAGGAAGAGACCATGAATACAATTCGGTTATATATTGGAGGAGAAGAACTTTCCGTTGAATGGGAAAATAATGAATCAGTTGACGCTTTGAAGGAACTTGTAAAGGAGAAGCCATTGGAAGTCCAAATGTCCATGTATGGAGGATTTGAACAGGTTGGAGACCTGGGAATATCTCTTCCCCGGAATGATGCGCAGACAACCACAGGTGCAGGGGATATTGTTTTATATTCCGGTAACCAGGTCGTCATATTCTACGGCTCAAATTCATGGGCATATACAAGGCTTGGCAGGGTGGCGGATAAGTCCGAGGAGGAGATGTCAGAGCTGCTTGGAAATGGCGATGTGATGATCACATTATCCGAGTAGGGAATCAACAGATGTCTTCTTATATATGCTTATTGATTATAGATATGTATATATTATAAGTATTTGCTATATAAAAAGGCCTGCGATATAATAAAAACAGAAGCAGAAAACAGTGCCGGCAATCCGGCGTGGATAGGAGTTTACATATGATAACACATAGTTTAAAAAGAGGTTCTGCCATGCTTCTCATTATTTTCACAGTTGCGGTTCTGTCAGCCGGGTGCGGTAAGTCGGACGGCAGTTCGGGAAAAAAGGAGTCTCTGGCTGACAGCAGACAGGATAATGACCTCCAGGAAGAATCAGAGGGTGCAAAGGAAGGACAGGATAGCAGTGCAGACATGGCTGCGGCAGTAACGGAACTGGAGGTATGCTTTGGGGATCAGAGAGAACCATTTATCCTCCACCTTTATGAAAATGAAACGGCGGCAGCAATCGCAAGGCATGTGGGAACGGCCGACTGGCGTCTTCCGATCTATCATTATGATGATTATGATAACTGGGAAGTCATGCAGTATTACGATATACCGTCAAGATACGAAATTCCGTCAGATCCGGAGGAGGTTACTTCTGAAAAGGCCGGAGAGGTTTATTATTCCGATCCAAACCGAATTATTTTATTCTTTGGGGATGCAGAAGTGATCGGGGAATATACAAAGGTCGGTTATTTTGATGATACCGAGGAATTTAAGGCAGCCGTAGAAGAAAATCCCGTACTGGAAGGGTGGGGAAATAAGATTGTCTTGATCAACAGTGTAAAATAATGGCAGGGAGGGGCATGACCATGAATGGAAGAACCGGAAGAAAGGTGTTTTTCAATCAGGAATCAGAAGCAATTGTCCAGAACCTCAAGGATGCCGGATGCAGCTCCGATACGATTTCGGATTTTATGGAAGATATAGAAGGCGGGAATACGGCGGAGGGTTTAAGACTGCTGGCATTACACAGGCGGTCTTTGCTGGATCATCTGCATGAGGAACAGAAAAGGATTGACTGTCTGGATTATCTGGTATGGCAGATGGAGAAGCAGGAGAAGGCCGGAATATAACGAGAATAAGCAAAATTTGATTCAGGAAATGAAAGGAGCATATAATAATGAAGATCATTGAGAACGAAACTTTTGATGTGGAACGTGCATTGTATGGGAGCCGGGATATTACAGCGAGGCATTGTGCATTCGACGGCCCGGCAGATGGTGAGAGCGCTTTCAAAGAAAGCCGGAATATCGAGGCGGCTGACTGCTTTTTTAACCTCAGATATCCTTTCTGGCATGATGACGGATTAATAATATCCGATTCAGAAATGACCGAACTTTGCCGTGCGGCTCTGTGGTATTCAAATGACATTGAGATTACGGACAGCAGACTTCACGGAATCAAGGCGCTGCGGGAATGCGGCCGGGTGAAAATGCAGGGATGCGACATCATATCGCCGGAATTCGGATGGTCTGTGCAGGACATCCAAATGAAAGACTGTACTGTACAGAGTGAATATTTTATGATGCGTTCAGACCGCCTGCATTTTGATAACGTGACACTGAACGGCAAGTATTCTTTCCAGTATATTCAGGACTCTGTGTTCGAAAACTGCAGCTTCGATACGAAGGATGCTTTCTGGCATGCAAAGAATGTGACAGTCCGCAACAGTACGGTAAAAGGCGAGTATCTTGCATGGTACTGTGAAAATGTAACTTTTGAAAACTGCCGGATCATAGGGACACAGCCCCTTTGCTACTGTAAGAATTTAAATCTTATAGACTGTGAAATGATAGATACCGACCTGAGTTTTGAGAAATCCGAGGTAGAGGCCACGATTATTACGCCTGTAATGAGTATAAAAAATCCGTTGTCCGGCAGGATTTATGTGCCTTCCGTGGGAGAGGTCATCCGCGATGATGAAAAATCACGGGGGGAAGTCGTGGTACAGAAAAAGTGCTGCTGTGCATAAATGTTTCAGGTAAAGATTACCGTCAAAAGGAGGAAAAGGAAATGGCATATGGTTCTATCGCAAGATTAAGTGAACTGGAGGATTTCTTTAAAAACAGCTTGAATGATACGGGAAACTAAAATGGGCAGCTATCTTATCCGCGGGATCTTAATCGGGCTTCTTTTTGGCATGCCCGTCGGGGCAGTAGGTACGATGACTGTACAGAGGACATTAAAATATGGGGTTAAGGCGGGACTTGTGACAGGGTTTGGCTCTTCCGCGGCCGATTGTTTATATGCCTGTATCGGGGCATTTGGCCTGACTGTTATTTCGGATTTTCTTCTGGCATACCAAACCATGATCCATATAGTTGGGGGTACATTGGTTATGGTAATGGGCATCCGGCTGTTCGCCCGTAAGGAGGATACCAGTGTACAGCCAGGCCAAGTAAGCAGCGGCATACAGATGTTTCTGTCATCCTTTGTGATCGGCATTACGAATCCGGCGGCAATATTGACATTCCTGTTTGCTTTTTCCTATTTTGGTATTACGGATGAAGGAGGATTGTCGGGCGGAATACAGCTGGTAGCGGGTGTGTTTTTCGGAACTTATATCTGGTGGGGACTGCTGTCGGCAGTAGTAAGTTATATAAAGAAAAAAACAGAAAACCGCAGTTTCCCCTATATGAATAAGGTGTTTGGAACCATTTTGATTTTGTTTGGCATTGCTGTGTATTTAAAACTTGTCAAAGAGCAGTCACTGTTAATCAAAATGTCCATGCATGGAGGATTTGAACAGTTATGAATAGTTGGTGCTAAACGGAAAGAGAGGTATTGCTATGCGATATAGTAAACTTCCTCATGGGGAGGAACAGATCAGCATTTTAGGAATGGGAACTTCTGTGGTTGGCGAAAGTTCAGAAGAAAATGTGGTAGAAACGGTAACCTATGCCCTTGATCAGGGAATCAATTACATTGACCTGGCAGGCGGGCATGCTTCCATTTTTCCGGGGATTGGGAAGGCAATAGAAGGACGGAGAAAAGATGTCATGCTCCAGCTCCATTTTGGAGCGGATTACACTTCCGGACAATATGGCTGGAATCTCTCCCTGGGGGGCGTGAAAAAATCAGTTGACTGGCAGCTGAAAAATCTGAAAACAGATTACATAGACTTTGGATTCATCCATTGCCTGGATGAGCCGGCGGATCTGGTGAAATATGAAAGGAACGGTGTCTTACAGCTTTTGCTGGATATGAAAGCGCAGGGCATTGTAAAACATATCGGGTTGTCCACGCATGCGCCGGTACTGGCAAACGAAGTGCTGGATATGGGGATCATTGATATGATGATGTTCTCGATCAATCCCATGTATGATTACGGGCAGGGGGATTATTCGATAGGCAGCGGTTCGGAAAGATATGCCCTTTACTCAAGGTGTGAAAAGGAAGGTGTGGGAATATCCGTCATGAAGCCTTTTAATGCAGGGCAGCTTCTGGATGCAAAAAAATCCCCGTTCCATCAGGCGCTTACCCCCGCCCAGTGTATCCAGTACGCTCTGGACAGGCCGGGTGTCATCACGGTGATGCAGGGAGCCGGAAACGTGGAAGAACTTAAGGCAAACCTTGCCTTTTTGGGAGCGGCAGAGGAAGAAAGGGATTATTCGGTCATAGGTTCCTTTACGCCGGATGATACAAAAGGGAAGTGCGTGTACTGCAAGCATTGCCATCCCTGTCCTGCAGGGATAGACATAGGCCTTGTGAATAAGTATTACGATCTGGCGGTGCTGGGAGATACACTGGCGAAAGAGCATTACCTTACATTAGAGAAAACGGCGTCTGATTGTATCCAATGCGGCCACTGTAACAGCAGATGTCCTTTTTCTGTTGACCAAATGCGCAGAATGGCAGTAATTGAAGATTATTTTAACAAAGTGGGGAAATAAAATCGCATAAGCAGAATGAGCAGTAAAGCGGCAAGCGTAGATGTGGCAGTAAGACTGCTGCAGAGCGAATAAAAGTCGGAGGAGGACATGTTTTGAATGTGATTAGATTTTTATTTGAACTTTATCGTATACACAATGTACCGAAGAAATCCCGCAGCACAATTTTGAAATTGCAGAATAAGCGTCTGCATAAGATGCTGCAGTACGCTTACGATCATTCGGCATATTACCGGAAGTCGTTTGAAGCCGCAGGCATCACCGCAGACAATCTGCATACACGTCCGCTTTCGTCATTCCCGGCAGTCAGCAAGGAAGAACTGCTTCGCCACTTTGATGAACTGGTAACTGCGGATATTACGCAGGAGGAGCTGAAAGCATTTGATGAAAATGCAGACATAGAAGAAAAGACATATCAGGGGAAATACCATCTTGTCCATTCCTCCGGCAGTACGGGAATGCCGCGTTATTTTGTCTACGATGATTCCGCATGGCATCAGATGCTGTTTGGGATTCTGCGCGGCGCTTTACTGGATGTATCTGTATATCAATTCCTAAAATGGTATGTAAAGCATCCAAGAGTTTTGTATATAGCCGCCACGGATGGCCGCTATGGAGGTGTCATGGCAGTTGGAGACGGAATCGACGGCCTTGGCATGAAGCAGATGTCTCTGGATGTTAATACGCCGTTGTCCAAATGGATAGAAGTTGTACGGAATTTTAACCCCAATTTCATTGTCGGCTATCCATCGGCGATCAAGATACTGGGTGAGCTGGTAGAAAGCAGTCAGGCTGACATTCATCTTGAAAGAATGATTACCTGCGGAGAGCCGCTGAATGCCGGGCTCCGCAGATATTTAGAGCGGACATTCCATACCACGGTTGCAAATTTTTATGGGGCAAGCGAGTCTCTTGCCCTGGGTGTGGAGCTTAAGGAAGGGGACGGCATGTACCTGTTTGATGATTACAATGTGATCGAAGTGGTTGATGGCGAAATGTATCTGACCTGCCTTTATAATTTTGTTCAGCCGCTGATCCGGTATCATCTCTCAGACAGGCTTCTCATGCGGGAGCCAGGAAGGAATCCGGCATTCAGCAGGACAGATGTGCTGCTTGGCAGGGAGGATGATGTGCTGTGGTTTCATAAAAAGGACAGGACAAAGGAATTCATCCATCCCTTGTCCATAGAGGGTTTCTGCATGGAAGGGCTTTTGGATTATCAATTCCGGAAAACATCCGAAGAATCTTTTGAAATAGCCATAGAGACCGCACAAAATGTTGACCTTATGAGAATTGTAAAGAAACTCAAAGAGCAGGTAAGCAAGATTTTTGCAGATAAGGGTCTCTCACATGTTCATTTTCAAATATACAAAGTGGAAGAAATTATGCCAAACCCGCATACAGGGAAGAAGCAGTTGGTCATATCTTGACCTAGATAAGCCAGAAAAGCACGAAAATTTTGCCATTTTGCACAAAAAATTGTTCCTAAGTGCCTAAAAGGTGAAAAAAATTAAGGATTGTTCTTGGTGGATTGAGAAAACAGAAATAGACATCAGGGCACCTCCAAAGCCTGGGCTGATTTTATGAAAACTCAGATTGGAGGAGGAATTACATGGACTCAGATAAAATGAGGAACGAAAATATTGCTGTGACTCAGAAAATACTATTTCTTTCATACCGTCACGAACTGTATGAGAAATTTTGTTTTTGCCTGGCTGGGCAACATGATATTTTGTATCATAGAATCAGGGAACATAAAAGCGGCAGGATCCTGCAGGCCATCCAAAGCGGTGCAGACGGGTATCTTGTAAATACCCAGTCAGCAGAAGAAATTATTGCGGAGGCAAAAGCGCTGATCCGTCTCCAGACACGCATCAAAAACAATCCAGAAATATGGCATTACGAGGGGCTTGAGATTATCCCAGATAAAAGGCAGGTTTTCCTTGGGGGGAAGGAAATCCTGCTGACCCGGATAGAGTTTGACATTGTGTATTATCTTGCAGCACAGAACGGGCGGGCTATTCCCTATCAGGAATTATATGAAGCGGTTTTGCATAACGAATACCTGCCTGACCACAGGGGGATTATGGCGCATATCCACCGGATCCGTGGGAAACTGGAAACGGATGCCAAAATCCGCATTACATTCGCAATGTCTATGGGGTAGGCTACCGGTTTGGCTGCAGTTGTACGCAGAAAACACAGTATATTGAAAAATAGCAATTGACCAATACTATATATTGTGTTAATATAAGAATGAAATTTGTATTTGTATCCATTGGAAGGATGGATAGCGCATTTTAGTTCCGGTCCGTACCGGAAGAAAACAATCAGGAGTCAGAGGATTCCTGTCTTCTATGGGAGACGCAAGCCAGGGGCATTTAGAATGAAGTTTATTCTAAGTGCCTTTTTGTTTTATGCGGGCAAATACGAAGATCAGGTCACCATAAAAACAAAGGGAGGTGCATCAAGATCAAGCTGGAAAGGAGGAAATGGATCAACGGGGCAGGCACCCCAAGGAGAAAGAACGAATGGGGCAGCACTTAGAAAGAGATTTCCAAGTGCCTTTTTTGTTCTATAGGAAACTTCTCCGAATTATCCTATAGAACAAAAACCCTCCGGGGGGATGCGCACTGCGGCGTACAAGGTAGATGTCGCGGTGCGACCGCCGCAGGCGCGAGTTTCGCAAGCGAAACT
>VSNK01000244.1 GCA_009774255.1 Faecalicatena sp. | reverse complement strand
CCCGTGAATGGAGTATAACACACTTTTCCGTGTCAGGCAATTACAATATGCTGTGTTGAATATAAAAAATTCTTGAATCCTTTTTCTTGATGTGCTATATTTTACATAAAGGGAAACCCATACGAACGGCTCTCCCTCAAACATTGATTTACTTAACCTTTACTGTCGTAAAGGCAAGCCGTCACTATTTTGGGATAGTGGCGGCTATTTCTTTCTGCCCTTGAAGATTGTGTAGCACAATCCAATAAGGGCAACAATGAAGATACCTATCTGAATCAAATCCGAATATGTAACATACATTGTATCGCCCTCATTTCTCTCGTCTGGAGGACATTTACACCCTCCGTATTAATAAAGAAGGGTTAAGCCGCCCGGCTCTATATGGTTTTCCCTGTCGACAATATAGCATAATATCCCTTATGTGGCATTATCTTTTTTCTGCGCTGCTGAAAACTATTTTTCATTAAGTCCATCTAAATATGCGTTAAGAAGTTCTTTTTTTCTATTTGATAAATTCCTGTATCTATTAATAAAATCTTCTTCTTCTGTTGTAAGCTCTTCATTTCTGATAGGATATATCTCAAAATTAAAAAATTCCGACAGAGAAACATTGAGTCCCTTGCAGAGTCTTTCGAGGGTGTTGACAGTAGGGCAGGTACGCCTGTGCAGAATATTATTCAGGCTGGAATATGGAAGTTCGGCATTTTTAGCAAGGCGGTATAAACTGATATGCTTTTTCGAGCAGAGCTCTTGTATACGTTCAACGATTTTATCCTCAATCATAAACATCCCTCTTTTCGATAGTGCTAATATGCTGTGATATGAAACATGATAATTTCAGTATAATCAGAATGAAAAATAAATATTAGATTCTAAATTGAGTTATAGATTGACAAATATATCAATATTGAGTTATAATGGCAGAAATATATAAAATGAAATAATGGAAATGATGGAGGGAATAACAGTGGCAGATAAGAAAGGAAGGAAATTTTTGACAGTAATCATGATGTGCGCGGCTTTGATATGGAACGCATTTATTGTGTATGCGCAGGATGATGAAAAGGATTTTACAATTGTTGAAGGAGTGTTGGAGAAATACAGTGGTTCGGCATCAGAAGTAATGATTCCGGAAGGTGTTACAACGATTGGTACAAACGCTTTTGCGAATAATAAAACAATTACGAAAGTTACATTGCCATCTACTCTTACAACAATAGGCAAAGCTGCTTTTTATGGGTGTACGAATTTAGCTATACCAGAATTTCCAGCTAGTGTTACCACTATAGAAGAAGAGGCATTTGGCTTGTGTTATGCCAGTGAAGAAGAAGTTACAATACCAGCCAGCATTACAAATATAGGTCCTTGGGCTTTCCACTTATGCGGAAGTGAAAAGATTACAATAAATGGAAATAATTCAGCACTCTCAAATTGTTCTTTTGGAAGTGGCTTTCTTGGCGCTGAAGATTGTTCTCGGCTTGATCATTTAGAAGAAGTTGTACTAAATGGCACTTTTACGAATATAAGTGGTGCTTTTAATGGTCGGACCAAGCTGCAAAGTGTTACCTTGAATGGAACAATTGAAAAACTTTCCGACGGATTTTATGCTTGTGAGGCATTACAAACATTAACTGTGAATGAAGATATTAATGAAATAACCAGTAGTATTTTATCTGACGATCGGAGTATTTTTGCAACATCACCAGATCTTACTATATACGGTAAGGATGGTTCGCATATCCAGGAGTATGCTGAAAAGTATGGAATCCCATTCGTGGTGATTGAAACAGAGGAGCCTTCTGTTATGAAAAATGAAATAAGCTTGACGGAAAGCAATACAACCATCTCAAAAGCAGATATGTTGTCACTTATTGATACGAATAAAGTGGAAGATGTGATTGTCAGGACAAATGAAGGCGTTTTTTTTACGTTACCAAAAGATTCAATGAAAATGATAGATAAGGATATGTTCGATTTTGGTATAAAGATGATTACGGAGTATGATGAGGCTGGCTTAAATAGCATGGGAAAGGATATTTTTGTTTTCCGCATCAATTATAACTATAGTGGTGAATTGCCGGGGACTGCTCAGGTGAGCGTTCCCATAGATGCGAAATGGAATAGCCAGGAGTTGTATTATTATCAGGTAGATGGGAATGGAAAACTGATAGACCAAAATATATCAGCACCCGTTATAAATGGAGTTTATACAATTCCGTTAACCCATTGCTCTGATTATATTGCAGTTACAAAAAAACTAAGTGACAGTGATGGATCTCCATCAGACAGCGATGATAAAAAACAGACAATAAGTGGCAACAGCAAGAATCCTTTAATAGAAAGTAATGATCGTGATACGGAAACAGATGATGTGGGCAAAATTCAATTGTCAGAAAATAATAGTAAAGTTTCCGATACAGACAGTCAGACACAGATTGAGTTTATTCCAGCGGCAGTGTCAACCAATACAAATACAAATCAGGCATCAGAGACGAGTAATGTTGCAAATGCATCGATGATAAACATTTCTCCGCAAACAGGAGATAGTTCTGCGTTTTTATTGTACATCGTTTTCATTTTGGGGGCTGTTGGAGTTACACTAACAATCTCAAAATATAAAATTAGTACAAAGTAATTTGCGGAGGAAAAAGATGAAAAACAGTAAGAGTTTTGTAAAAAAAGTAATGAGCCTTGTGCTTCTGTCCGCATTGGTTATTACAATGACACAGCCTGTTATCAGTCATTCGCAGGAGGAAAAAGGGGAAAATCGCGAAAGTGGCACAGAAGAATCCCGGCAGTTTGATATTAATGCTCCAGTTATAAATGATTTGAAATTATTGCAGCAAGGGCAGACCTTAAAAAAGGAAGACATCGCAATTTTAGAAATATACGCATACGATCAAGATAGTGATATTGAGGAGATAAATGTAAGCGCAGGCTATGAAGGCGGTCATTGGGTTGATGGGGAAGTCTCTTATAATGAAGAAAAGGAATGCTATGAATGGAAGCATAAGCTTGAGAATATAAGCGGCAATAAGCTGATGATTTATAGCGTTACAGTTACAGACAAAATAGGACATAGTACCAGCAGGTCGACATTGGAAAACGGAGAGGGTATTTGGGCGGACGTAGAATGGCAGCAGCCGGAGACAGAGGAGGTACATATTACGGATTTCCAGCTTAAACAAAATGGGCAGACAATAAGCGAAACGGATCTGCTGGAGATGTCATTGGAGACCGATAAAACATTTGAACGTAGAGAGGTATTCGTTGATTTTCAGAATATAAGAGGAACTAAAATTACGGTTTCTTTGTGTGCTGATGAATCAGGTAAGGTGTTTCGAAACAGCCAATATAGTGTAGGAGGAAACGCAGGGAATGGAAAATGGACACTGAGCAGTATTTATATTATGGATTCACCGGCAAGCCCGGTAAAACTGTACACAGATCAGATCCGTATGGAAGATTACAGCTTTACATTGAAAAAAACACTGGATTCAGGGGAAATAGAGGAGACTGGGGAAGCTCCTGAAATCACACAGGTAGAACTGGAGAAAAATGGAGAGGTTCTGAACGCAGGAGAACAGGCTTCCATTACAATTTATGTATCGGATAAGCAGGAAATGCAGGAAATCGGCTATGTAAGCTTTCGGGCTGTATCAGATATCAGGGATCAATGGAAAACGGTTGATCTGATTTATAATAAAGACAGAGGAGTTTACGAGGGAACACTGACAATTGAAGATGAGATGTATCCCTGCGAGTGGTATGTAGAGAATATCGGCATTCATAACAAATTAGGTAATCGGGCAGATGACAGCGCTTATACATCTGGCGGGAATTATCCGTATTATATTCTGGTAAAGAACGGAAATACGCATGTGAGCCCGACGTATGATTTTTGCGTTTGTTTTCATGTGCTGGATGCCAGTGGAGAATGGAAAGAAGTACAGTCCGTTCGAAAGGAAAGGATTGAACGGCGTCAGACGATGAAGGAGGCAGGAATCGTATTTCCGGATGTAGATTCAGAATATCCGGGCGTGACCCAGATTGGCTGGGTGGATTCTAATGGAAATGAAATTACGGAAGACAGCCAGTGCATTTCTGATTATGGCCAAATGGACGTATATGCAAAATACGATAAAAAGGTCATAAATATACAATACCGGTCAGTGTCAGAGGAGGGACGGACAGATTCTGCCAGCCGTAAGATGCTCATTCCTTCTGATAAAACATTTGGTGAATTGAAAGCAGAAATAGAAAGTGCAGAGATGCCGGAATATTCATATCCGGGAATCACTTTTGAGGGATGGCATCTGGATTCAACGAATGGATTTCAGGAAGACGCACCATTGCCGGATAAGCCGCAGCTTTCATTCTTGGTAAGTGCTGTATATGATAAGAATGTTTTGACAGTATTTTATAAATGTCCTGTTTCGAATGAAGAATGGAAAAATCCAAGTAAGGTTATCGTATATGAAAAAGGAATGACATATGGAGAACTGATAGATTCTGCCATAGAGAAATCACCGGAAATTCATCTGGAAGGATATCAGTTTGAATATTGGGAATATAACTTCAATGGCTCCAGATATGACTGGTCAGAGGAAACCAAGACAGATGATTCCGATAATTATATGCAGATGCAATGTGTGTCAAAGTTTTCAGGGCATGCTATGATTACGATTCGACAATGCTATTTTGATAAAAATGGTAACTGGAATTTCCGTTACCCGATATATATGGTAAGGAACGGAACAAAATGGCATGAGGTATCTAAATATATCCGTGCTGAGTTGGAAGTGCCAGAAATATGTGAAGATAAGACTTTTGACGGATGGCTGCTTTACCCTGATCAGGAAGAGGATGAATCAGGAGTCAAAAACGGCCTTGAACTAACGATGACAGCACAATACTATAACCCAGGTGCGAATGATGCCCCCACAATGACAGATCGGCCGGATGATTCGACTGCAGATAATCCTATAACAGACACCACGGTAATACCTGTGCCAGTAAAGCCATCGGATGAACTTCCGTCCGGGGAGCAGCCGGGGAAGGAGGATGAATCTCCGGACGGAGAGCAGCTGGATAAGGAGGACAAGCTTCCGTCCGAGGAGCAGCCGGGGAAGGAAGATGAGCTTCAGCCCGGGGAGCAGCCAGGGAAGGAAGACGAGCTTCAGCCCGAAGATCAGCAAGGACAGAAATCCGAGCTTTCAGAAGAGAAAATCGGTCAGATCGTAGATATAATCAACAAAGCAGAATCAGGGAAGCCAATCCATGTGGACATGGCAGAAGCAACAGTCATCCCGAAAGAAATATTGGAAGCCGCAAAAGGCAAAAATATAGAAGTTACCCTAGATATGGGAGAATATTCATGGGAAGTGAATGGCATGGATATTGCGGCAACAGATTTAAAGAGTATTGATCTTAAAGTCATTATGAACACTAATAATATACCAAGCAAGACGATACAGGCGATTGCAGGAGAAAATAGTTTCGTACGGCAGATTTCGCTGGTACATGAAGGTGACTTCGGATTTAAAGCAAAATTATCTGTAAATGTAGGAAATGAACATGCCGGTAAATATGGCAATCTGTATTATCACGACAGCGCGGGAAAACTCGTATTCATTGACGCGGGAAAAATCTCTTCCAGTGGTAATGTGAGCCTGACGTTTAGCCATGCTTCGGATTATATGATTGTGATGTCTGAACAGCAGATGTCCCAATCAGATGTGCCCCAGGAGTTAGAACCCGATGCGAAGCCGAGCGGCAATCAGAGTCCGGCTGAAAGCGAACAGGATCAAAATGGAAGCGGCAATCAGAAACCGACCGAAAGTGAACAAGATCAAAATGGAAGCGGCAATCAAAATCAGAGCGGAAGCGGCAACCAGAATCCGGTTGGAAACGGTCAGGGGCAGAACGGAAACGGTAATAGGAATCCTACCGGAGACGGTCAGAATCAGCCCGTAAGAGACAGCCAAGGCAAGAATGGGAGTGGAAATAAAAACCAGATAGGAAATGAAGCGAAAAGGCCAGAAAATAATGTGCAAAATGAAAGTACTGCACTTCTAAATCAGGTAGAAACAAACAGCAGTCATCAAGCATCTAATAATCAAAATGAAGTTAAAAACAGAAGTGTACAGACAGGTGATGAGACGGAAGCAGCGCTGATGATCCTGACATGTATGTTATCACTTGGTATTTTGGTATTCATGCTGAAGAAAAAAAGAGCCTACTGATCAACAGAAAAGATTGTGTGACAAAACCGACAGAAAAAGAGACCAAAACAAATGAAGCGGGGCTAAAACAGCTCCGCTTTTTGTGGCGGAAAAAAGAAATTGTAAAAATATTTTTGCTATTGCTTGATAACTTAGCCTTTACAGGTGTATAATGTATATACAACAATATGTGTAAGGACTTCATGTGAAGGAGGTGAAACACATGGAATTCAAAAATAAGATTTGGGTTCGTTTTTTCGGTTCGAAACAACAGGCGAGGGACAAGCAGGTTCCGGAACGTGTGGTGCAGGAGAAGCAGCAGGCCGTCGCAGTAGCGCCGCAGCCATCTCATCCTCAGGTTTCCGAGACCGAGCTGAGATTCCCTCAGGAACATGCATTGAACAAGCTGTGCGATATGCGTATACAGCGCGCGGGAGGAAGATCCGGTCCCCGGCTGAGGCTGGAAGGCCGTGAAGATTTTACGCAGACCGAACTGAACCAGGAACTGGGGCGCCTTCGGAAAGTGGTCACGTTAGCGGCCGATTCCCGTTTGAAGGAGGTCATGTCCAGGGAAGAGAAGGCTTTGGAGAAGGCAAAAGCGAATCAGGCCCGGTCCCAGAAGCCGGATGAGCAGTACGAAGAGCAGAAGGAAGAGTCGGTTGAGATGGATGCCCTGCCGCTGATTCACGTAGCGGCCGACAAGCTATCCGCATGGGTGATGGTATTTCCGCCCGTCGGGGAAGGACGGGAGCTGGATCGGGAGCAGCTTGACAATGCACTCAAGGCAAGCGGAGTTGCATTCGGTGTGGATGAAGAGCTTTTGAAGAGTCTGCCGGAGAATAAGGAGCGGTATTTCTTCCTGTATAACGTGGCAAAAGGAAAACCCGCATGTCAGGGGAAGGACGGTTATATCATAGAACGTTATGACCGCGTCGTGGAACGAAAGTTCGAAGTAGATGAACATGACAGGGTAGATTATACATCGCTTCAGTTTTTCCAGAGCGTACAAAAAGGAGATGTAATCTGCGAGGCAGTTCTGCCCACGCAAGGTGATCCGGGCAGGACAGTGCTGGATCAGGAGATTCCTGTGAAGGCAGGCAAAGCTGCGCCTTTGACCAAGGGCCGCAACACCGAGATCAGCGAGGACGGGACCAAGCTGGTGGCCTCCAAGGCCGGACATGTAGAATATACCGGCAAGGGCTTTCAGGTAAAATCTGTGATGGAGATCGCCGGGAACGTAGATTATTCTACGGGGAATATCCGATATATCGGTGATGTACATATTTGTGGAAGCGTATGCGGCGGATTCAGCGTACAGGCATCAGGCAATATCACCGTGGACGGTGTTGTGGAAGCGGGCAGCATAGATGCCGGCGGTGATCTGGTGGTAGCCAGAGGGATTGTGGGGAATTCTCAGTCCGTTGTACGGGCGAAAGGCAGTGTCTACACCAAGTATCTGGAGAACAGTGTGGTCTATGCCAGGGAGAATCTGAAAGCGGACTGTATTGTCAACAGCGAGGTGTACAGCGACGGTGAGATTGAGGTCTGTTCCGGCAGAGGTATCATTGTCGGCGGACGGATCCGCGCGGCAAAAAAGATCAGCGCCAAGGTGATCGGATCGAAATCAGAAAGCCAGACCGCCATCTATTTGGGAGGCGAGCCCTGTGTGGAGCATGAGCGGCATGAGCTTCAGGAAATCGTTGAAGAATATCAAAAGGAGCTGGAAAAACTGGACAAGCGCCCGGATAGCCCAAGTAAGACCGAATGCGTGAATCAGATCCGGCTGGATCTTCTGGTAAAGCGGGCTAAGCTGCAGAAGATGGAAGAAGAAATGGAGCAAAAGCAGATCGAAGTGGAAAATGAAGGTGGATGTCGTCTTAACTGTGATCTTGCCTATCCGGGAATACTGCTTACCATCTGTGACGTCAAAGCTCGTTTAAAGCAGGAAATATCAAAATGCAATGCAAGGCTGGTGGAGGGTGAGATCAAATTCATCTAAGCGGCAGCCGTTAATAAAAAAGAGAAATACAGTGATACCCCGGGGGGAGGGGTACGGATAAATTCAATAATCAAAAAGTACCATGGAGAAGCTATGTTCTCCATGATATGATCTACATTTTACGATGTCTTTTATGAATGGGTAATTTAAGTACCTAAACGTTTAAAAACAGTTCATTACTTTCATGACAGAATCAGGCCGTAAGGCAATGCTTTCAATAAATTACATTTTGACGATAAAAAT
>VSNK01000243.1 GCA_009774255.1 Faecalicatena sp. | reverse complement strand
CGACAAATCAAAATTTTTTTTATAATTTAGTCACAAAATAATAAGAAGATGAAAGGAGGTAACCGTCATGAAATATTTCAATGGGCTTGCTATGGGTACTTGTTATTATCCCGAACACTGGGATGAGTCTTTATGGTTGAATGACCTGCAGCGGATGCTGAAGGCGGGGATCGGCACGATTCGTATTGCGGAGTTTGCGTGGAATAAGTTTGAAAATGAAGAGGGTGTATTTACTTTCGATTTTTTTGACCGCTTTCTGGACGTGGTAGAACAGACGGACATGAAAGTCATTTTCTGTACTCCCACCGCGACTCCTCCTGCATGGCTGACTCAGAAATATCCGGAAGTATTACAGGCTGACCAGGATGGACATATTTTCTATCACGGCTGCAGACGTCATTATAATTATAATGCTCCGGTTTACCTTGAAAAGACCCGGATCATTGTGGAAGAACTGGCACAGCATTACGCGGATCGCAAATGTATCGTGGGATGGCAGATCGATAACGAGCTGAACTGTCAGATCGGAGAGTTTTTTTCCGAAGCGGACAGCGCGGCATTTCGCGTGTTCTTGAAAGAAAAATACGGGACCCTGAACAAATTGAACGAAGCGTGGGGAACCGTATTCTGGAATCAGACGTATACCGACTGGTCTCAGATTTATCTGCCGAGACATACGCCGCACAATACATCGAATCCTCATTTAAAACTGGATTCCCTGCGGTTTTACTCAGAAAGCTGCATTTCTTACTGCAAACTGCACTACGACATCCTGAAAAAATACCTTCCGAAGAATGTATTCGTGACTACCCAGGGGCTGTTTCCGCATGTCAATTATAACAGGCTGCATGATGAAGCGTTGGACTTTTTGACCTATGACAGCTATCCTATGTTTGGATTATCCGATGAAGGAGGAAACCGTCTCAAGGACCGTAAATGGAGTATGGAACTGGCAAGGATCCGTGGAGCCGGCAATGAATTCGGCATTATGGAGCAGCAGTCCGGACCGGGCGGCTGGTATAACAGACGGTTTATGCCTACTCCGAAACCGGGGCAGATCCGTCTGTGGACCTACCAGTCGGTTGCCAACGGAGCGGATTATATCAGCTATTTCCGTTGGAGAACCTGTACCTTCGGTACAGAAATCTACTGGCACGGTATTCTAAATTATGACAATCAGGATAACCGTAGACTGCAGGAGATTACAGATATTGGCAGGGAATTTGAAAAGCTCAGTGATCTGGCCGGAAAGACCTATCAGGCAAAAGTGGCTATCCTTTATGATTATGATAATGAGTGGGATGGCGAGACAGACGTATGGCACGGCCCTCTGAGAAAGTATTCCAATGCGGGATTGTTCCAGGCTTTGCAGGAATCCCATGTTCCGTTCAATTATGTAACGGTATCGCCCGATCTGCGGGCGGCTGACCTGAAAGCGTATGACGTAGTATTCGCGCCGCATATGACGATCACGGATCCGGGCCTGGCAGAATGTATGAAGGAATATGTAAAGGGCGGCGGAACCCTGATCGCCGGAGCAAGAACGGGATACAAAGACAGAAACGGCAGATGCCCGATGGAGGTTATGCCGATTGGTATGACGGATCTGTTTGGCATGGAAATCCGGGATTTTACGGCTTTGAATGCCGGATCACCTTATGCGTACGCGGCTTTGGGCGATAAGAAATTGTATATGCCGGTTTTCCATGATCTGCTGACTCCGGTTGCCGATACCTGTGAGACCGTGGCTGTATATAGCGAAGATTTCTATAAGGGTACGCCGGCTATCGTGAAGAATCAGTATGGGGAAGGCCAGGCATGGTATTTCGGAGCGGCTTTCGATTGTGAGACTGTCAAAGAGCTTTTGAAGGCTCTCGGTGTGGAAAGCCTGATCAAAGATCTGGCAGAAGTGCCGTCCTGCTGTGAAATTTCCATCCGTGAGGGTGATGGAAAAGCATATCTCTTTGTTTTGAATTACACCGGGGATATGGTGGAGCTTGAACTGAAAAAAGAGATGCGCAACGCATTGACAGACGAAAAGGTATCCGGTGCATATCAATTGGATGCATACGGAGTCCTGATTCTGGAAATCTAAAAGAGAAGGGAGAACAATGAGATGAAAAGAAAGGTAGCATTAGCATTAGTAGGTGTCATGGTATTGTCCATGGTTGGCGGCTGTAGTTCCGGAAACGGAGATTCCAAAGGCGGATCCGGTGATTCCGGAAAATCCGGCGATAAAGTAGTCATGAACATGACAACCTTAAACGGCGGAACCAACGATGTGTTTGCTGAGGCTGTTCAGAAGGAAATAGACAAATTCAACGCGGACAATGAATACAATGTGGAAATTCAGCTGGAGTGCTATTCCAATGATAACTATAAGACCAAACTGACGACACTGATGGCTTCCAATTCCCAGCCGGATATCTTCTACACCTGGGAGGCGGGATATCTGCAGCCCTTTGTGGAAGGCGGTAAAGTATATCCGGTAGGCGACATTTTCAATGAGGATGAAGAGTGGAACAGCGTATTTCCTGACAAGAGCGTATTCGGACCTCTGACCTACGATGATAAGATCTACGCGGTTCCCAATGCCAGACAGATCTGTGTGGTGGCTTATAATAAGGATCTGCTGGATGAGGCCGATGCTGCCGTGCCGACTACGTATCAGGAATTTCTGGATACCTGCCAGAAACTGACCGACGCGGGAATCCCGGCATTCTGCTGCCCGTGCGGCGAGGCCTGGTATGGCGGACAGCTCCTGCAGCAGATGTGCAACATCAGCGGCGGCGCGGATTTCTATGATTATATGGTCAGTGATGAAGTGGAATGGAACAACGAGACCTTCGTGGAAGCCGGCGAAATGCTGAAGGAAATGAACGACAAGGGCTATCTGATGAACGGTTCCCTGGGAATGGATCCCAGTGAAGGATTCGAGCGTTTCAATAATAAAGATGTGGCGATGATACAGCTGATCACCTCCAGCGTAAATAAGCTGATCTCTGACTCCGTTGCTCCGGATCAGATTGATTTCTTCATCCTTCCGACCGATGATCCCGCAAATGCAGGTGTAAATGTCGGTTCCATCGGATTGACCTACGCAATCAGCAGCCAGGCGGAGAATCCGGAAGCTGCCGCGGCGTTCCTCAAGCAGCTTTCCCTCAGCACGGATTACCAGCAGGATCTGACGGACAACAGCCAGGTATCCGTAACCAATCTGGAAGTAAATACGGAAAGTCTGGATCCTATGACGCTGCGCGCCCGTGAAAGATTTGAAGAGATGACTCTGTATACGCCATGGCTTGACCGTATCTATGGAGCAGGCGAAGGAGGAGAATTTAACAACGCGTCCGTAGCGATCCTTGGAGGAACCTCTCCCCAGGAGGCAATGGATAACTTGCAGCAGTTTGCCATTGACAACGCGAAAAACTAACGGGTAACGTGTGGAATAGTGCTGCTTTCGGGCAGCACTGTCTTTTGTAGAGGAGGTTGCGTATGAATAAAGTACTGAGTAATAAAAAGACCGTGGCAATCTTTATTTTGCCGTCACTGATTCTGTTTGCGGTATTTGTCCTGATCCCCATTATATATAATGTATACATCAGTCTGTTTCAGACCGATCTGATGGGAACGAAAAACTTTGTCGGACTTCGCAATTACATGAATCTGTTTAACGATAAATTCTTTTTGAAGGCACTGAAAAATAACGCCATGCTGGTTGTCGGTTCTTTGATCGCCCATCTGCCTCTGGCGCTGGTGTTCGGAAATTTCATTTTTACGAAAATCAGGGGAAGTAAATTTTTCCAGTCCGCTTTTTTCCTTCCCTCGGTTATCTGCGGAGCAGGCGTCGGTATTATGTTCAAGATGATTTATAACTCCGAATTCGGTCTCGTAAACGCCTTATTGGATCTGTTACATATGCCTCAGTTTAAACATTCATGGCTTAATGAGGAACAAACGGTTATGTTTGCTATGATCCTGGTGGTTATGTGGAAATTCGTGGGGTATCATATGGTCATTCAGTTGGCTGCTATGCGCTCCATTCCGGGAGAATTGTACGAATCGGCCCGTATTGACGGCGCGACCATGTGGCAGCAGTTTACGAAGATCACCCTGCCGCTGATCAAACACGTGATCCGTATTGACGTAGTTTTGATCATCACCGGTTCCCTGAAATATTTCGATCTGATCTGGTCCATGACCAAAGGAGGACCGAACCATGCCAGCGAGGTTATGGCAACCTATATGTATTATCAGGGCTTCCGTACGCTGAAGTTTGGCTATGCCAGTGCCATCGGTGTTGTACTTCTCATTTTGTGTACGGCAGTTATCTGGTTGGTAAATCGTCTGATTCGTGTTGAGAAAATGGAATACTAGGAGGTGGAGAGATGACAGTACAAAGAAGAATCTTACGGGGAACTGCCTTTTTGTTAATGGCCGTCTTCGCTGTGATGTGTCTGTATCCGTTGGTCTGGCTGATTCTTGGTTCCTTTAAAAGTAATCAGGAACTGTATACGAATACGTGGGGGCTTCCTGAATCTCTGGGGCTTGTAAATTATATCAACGCAATATCTAAAGCGGATATTGTTCACAGCTACATCAGTTCTGTAGTGATCACGGTCGCGGCCGTATTTATTACCGTATTTTTGGGGGCAATGGTTTCTTATGGGATTTCCCGATTACATTTTAAACTCTGTAAGCCGGTAAACACGCTCTTTGCCATGGGTATGAGTATTCCGGCTTATGCAGCCATTGTGCCTATGTTTTCCATGTTTAACCGGATGCACCTTCTGGATTCCTGGATTTCCGTTATTATTGCCCATACGGTGTTTGCGTTTCCGATTACTATTTATATTCTTACGGGATTTTTTTCCACGATTCCGAAAGAATTAGAAGAAGCTTTCACGGTAGACGGCTGTACAATTTGGAAAGGATATTATAAAATAATACTACCGATCGCGAAGCCTTCGATCGCGACGGTCTCGGTAATTAACTTTATCACTATATGGAACGATCTTTTGTTCCCGCAGATTTTCCTTACTTCAATGAATAAGATGCCGCTTCCGGTTATTCTGACCCAGTTTGCGGATTTGGATTCTACGGATTATGCCGGTATGCTGGCAGCAGTCGTTATGACAGTTATTCCTACGATCGTGGTATATCTGATCCTTCATGATAAAGTAATGGAAGGTATGACAGCGGGCGCTGTGAAAGGATAATGGATTTATGGATACCTACAAGCTTCTGATTGCTGATGATGAACCATTGATCCGTCGGGGGATCTCTTCTCTTGACTGGGGGAAGATCGGGATTACCGTGTGCGCGGTAGCCAATAACGGGAAAGAAGCCATTGATTTGGCTTCTTTGTATATCCCGGATCTGGTGCTGGCCGATATCCGTATGCCTATCGTGGATGGGCTTGATATGGCGGAACGGATTTTGGCTCAGAATAAAAAATGCAAAATTATCTTTTTGAGTGGCTATGAAGATTTTGCCTATGCAAAACGCGCATTACACATGGGCGCGTTTGATTATATTTTGAAACCGGCATCTCCCGAAGAAATTCTGGAGACATGCCGCAGGGCAACGCTTCAGATTCGTCAGGAAGTGGGGGCTTGTCAACTGCCATCAGTCCATATGGCAGTTCTGGAAAGAGAGGCCGGCGAAATGCGGGAGAAAGAGCCGGACAGCGAGGGGAAGATCAATGTGCGGGAGATCAACCGTTTTATTGAGCAGCATTATGCGGAAAATTTATCCTTAAACACACTCTCCCGAACCTTTAATTTCAATGCGGTTTATATCAACCGGATGCTGAAAAAAGAGACAGGCTTTACGTTTCTGGAGATATTGACCAATAAACGGATGTCGGAGGCTGTCCGCTTTCTGGAGGAAACCGACTGGAAGCTGGGTAAGATTGCCGAGACCGTGGGAGTTCCCGACCAGCGGTATTTCAGCACGATGTTTAAGAAATATTACGGATGTTCGCCGAAGCAGTACCGGCAGAAAATGAAGAGGGAAAACGTATGAGCAGAATCCACAAGCGGAAGTTTCGGGGAAAACTAAAATATAAATATCTGGCTGCATTTATCGGTGTCAGCCTGTTTCTGGCGCTGATGCTGACCTTTTCCTATTACTGGTATTTCAACCGGATATATGAGCAGCAGACCCAGGAATATATCCGTAATATGGGACGGGAATCCGTCGGCAGTCTGGAACTGACCATGAAACAGATCAATACGGTCATTTTGAGCATTCAGTCGGAGGATACGATCCAGGATTTTCTTTATGGCGTGGATCACCATCAGTATACGATAGCGGAACAGGCCGCGATGCAAAACAGCGTGCGCGATACGGTTTATGCCAATATTCTGTGGACGGATTCCATTACGAATGTTTATCTGGAATCGGACCGCGGGCATTCGGAGGTCTGGGAAAAATCCGGCGGCGGTGTCATCTGGAACAGGGACCGCCGCCAGTTCATTTATGACGACGGCGGCAGGGCCGTCTGGCTGGGACTGGATGATTCCGGCCGTTTCATGCAGGTGGGCGCGCAGATCAACAGCAAAAAGGATATGAGTGTTCTGGGCTTTTTGATGCTGCAGATACCGGCCGATGATTTTCGCGGCCATGTGGAAAATATGTCCTTTATCCGTGAAGGGAAGAGTCTGATCGTGGACAGCTCCATGAATGTCATCATAAGCACCGGTGACGAGGTGAGCCAGGCTTCCAGGGAACTCAAGGATTTGATTTCCGATGATATGACGGGGAGTGATCTGCTGCGGACGAATGTTGCCGGGATCGATAGCTATGTGTATATTGAGAAAATGAACTCCGCTGACTGGTACATGGTTTCTCTGATTCCGCGGATAAGCTATCTGGGTGTGCTTCGCGATCTCCGGGTGGTACTCGGTGTGTTCTGTGTGCTGGTGCTCTTTGGGATTTCTCTTTTGATCTTTTATATTGTCTCCCGGTTTACGGAGCGTATTGAGAATCTGCAGGAGGCCATGCGGCGTTTCGGAGAGGGTGATTTCAATGTGATCTGCGCTGTGCGTGCCAATGATGAGATCGGAGAGCTGTCCCAGCATTTCAATATGATGGTTTATAATATTAATGATCTGGTGGATCGTGTCTACAATGCCAATATGCTGCGGCAGAAGGCGGAACTGGAATCACTGCGGATGCAGATTAATCCCCATTTCCTTTATAATACCCTGGATATGGTGGCCTGGATTTCCCGGGATAAGGGAGTGACAGAGGGGGCAGATATAGCCGTGTCTCTGAGTCAGATGATGCGCTATACGATCAAAGGCACGGCTATGACGGATCTGGAGGCAGAGCTGGAGCATATCCGTCATTATCTGACGATTCAGAAATTGCGCTATGGCGACCGGATTACATTCATTGTACAGTCGCCGGAGGAGCTGATGGGATTTCGGCTGCCAAAGCTGGTGATTCAGCCGTTGGTGGAAAATGCCATTATTCATGGAGTGGAAAACATCGAACAGGGTATTGTGGTCCTGGATGTTCAGAAGGTGAAGGACCGGGTACGGATCTGTGTCAGCGATAATGGGGTAGGAATGGAACAGAGCAAAATCGATGAAATCCTTGGGGAGGATGAAGAACTGATTATGGAAGCCCAGGACTCCATCGGTCTCAGGAATGTGAACCGCCGCCTGAAGATTCGCTACGGCGAGTCCCATGGGCTGGTTATTGAGAGTGTACCCGGCGGCGGCACCCGCATCTGCGTATGGATTCCCATGACAGAGAATGCGGAAGATAACAGTTGATTTTCTGTGGCATTTTGCGTATAAATTAGAGACAAGGTGGATTGTGTGCTTTTTTATGGAAATAGAATAAGAAAAACTGCCGGAAGTCATATAACGGATTAAATTTTATGAGGTTAAAACTAATAGGATATCTTGGGTTTGGCCTCTTTGAGTCTACCCCCCTTTTGAGGATCATCTTTATTGCTTTTAGAGGTATTGGCACCGTTAGTATGGAAAATGCAGGTGTCTCCGCCTCGCAGAAGATTGATATGGGACTTGGCACAGCTATTTTCGGATGGATATTGTCAGGCTCTGAATTTGACGGCGCACAAGATGTCCAAGGAATCGTGCAGACACAATCCAATTCGTATATAATTGAAATCTACTGGCACTTACAATGATTGTTTTCGTAATGTTTTCATGTTCTTTCATTTAGAGAGTGATCTGAAAACAATGGAGGCTGAAAAGGCGGCGGAATAATTGTACTAAAAAGTAAGCAATGTCTGAAATACGTTATAGAAGGTTATGGCCGAGTAAGTAGAGGAAGCAGGTGTGTAAAAATTTTATAGAATCATTTTGCGTACACGAAAGTAAATGACAATTCTGTACAATATAGAATAGATAAAATTAAGGCGGCTTTTTCTGATATGCTTTATAAGCAAGAAATTGCAGCCTTTTTGTCCTTGTGAGGGAAAAATCATGTCTATTTTAGTTTTGGAATCTATAAGGGGTGTATATACATC
>VSNK01000242.1:7168-8543 GCA_009774255.1 Faecalicatena sp. | reverse complement strand
GGATGATACCAGGCTGTTTTACGAGACCGGGCAGGAAGGGAGGATTCAATTACTGACAGCCCATGACTCTAAAGGAAAGGAATTCCCGGTGGTGCTGGTCTATGGAGTAGATGATTTTGAAAAAAACGAGCCCCAGGAAGACCGTAGACTGCTTTATGTGGCTATGACGAGGGCAAAGGAACGGCTGTATTTAACGGAGATATGTAAAGGAAAGAGTATGTTTATCAAGGAATTTGAAGAAAAGCTGAAGATTATGGGAGGAACGCAATATGCCTAAATGGTTGGTGTATGGGGAAGAACCATACTTGATTGATAAGTTTCGCAAAAAAATTATAGATGAAGTGGAGACACCGGAGTTTAATCTTATGGAGACGAGTGAATTTACGGAAGCAGAGCAGAACTTCTTATGTCAGCATGCGTTATTCGGGGATAAGAAGGTGCTGATTTACCGCGCGAATAGTTTGAAAGAGAGCGGGGAATTCGTAAAATATGTATCTGAAAAAGGGAAAACTACGGACACCTATATTTTTGTCCAGGAAGTTGACAGGCGGAGCAAAGTGTACAAGATGTTCAAAAAAGAAGAAGTCCAGGTTTTCAAAAAGTTGTCCCGGGATGTTCTGGAGAAGACAGTCATGCAGTTTGTGAAAAAAGCCGGATGTGAGATTACTACAGAGGCATATCAGCTGTATCTGCAGTTGATTAATTATGATTCAGAGGAAACGAATCTATATGATGTGCTTCATTCATTGAAACGGCTGTGTGCTGTGAAGGAGATTACGAAGGAAACCGTGGAGTATACGGTGCTGGACCGGGAACAGGAGAATATTTTCCTGCTGATACAGCTTATTATGCAAGGAAAATACAGTGATGTGTTTCGGCAGGCCGAATTAATCCTGCAGAATCAGCCCAATAATGTGATTGGTGTGCTGTCGCTGCTTTTGCGAAGCTACCGGCTAGCATATAAAATGGAGGTGTGCCATTGTTCGCTGAGTGCATTAGGGGTTTACGGGCGCACGTTCGTTCCAAGGATGTCTGCTGACAGGTGCAGTGAGGCGATGGATGTTCTGGATGATATGGTGAACCTGATAAAACGGGGCACCTATCGGCCGGATATCGCATTGAAGGTTGCACTGGCGAAGCTGTGCTGTCTTCAGAACGAACATGAAGGAAATAACCAGGGTGAATTGCTTAAGAAAGGAAAAATATAATACATAGAGAATTCGCAGGAATTTTATTGTAAACATGAGTGTTTTTTTGTATAATTGAGATGTAGCAGGAGTAAATAATATTGTATTATTGCTACAGATTTTAAGGAACTGAGGTGATAGGTGACGATTATGATGAGTTTGTTTGATGAAGAACAGATTATGAGGTC
>VSNK01000242.1:0-7068 GCA_009774255.1 Faecalicatena sp. | reverse complement strand
TTGTTTGATGAAGAACAGATTATGAGGTCTTTTATTAAAAGCGAAAAGTATGATTTAGCAAGAGAGAAGGCCACACTGATGTTGAGAGATGGTAAAATTACAATAGATGAGGTGAGTTTATACTTTCCAGAATTGCTTGAAAGTGATATAAAAGAACTTGAAGAAGAGATTGTTCAGTTGGTATAAAAAGTTTCTTAAAATATCAACATAAAGACGCATGGAGCAGAGACTGTAAACCATGCGTCTTTTTGATATTCACCATGTAGGAATAAGATATCAGGAGAAAAGGGATGCAGTATGTTGTATGTTATAGCGGCGGGCATAGTTCGGCTCTTGCAGCGGTAGAAACAGTAAGACGGTTTGGAAATGAAAACGTTATTCTTCTAAATCATGATATTAGCTCGAAGGTCGAGTCAATAAAAATCAAAAAGTTTAAGAACCAGGTAGCGGAGTATCTTCAATTGCCGATAACCTACGCAAATTGCGAAGGGTTTGAGCAGAAGACTCCGCTTTCTTTATGTCTGGAGCATGGGAGAGTAAAGTTCCGTTCAGGCCATGAAATCTGTACATATTTTTTAAAAACACAGCCATTTTACCGGTGGCTGGAAGAAAATTATCCGGTTTATGACGGCCAGATGTCCGAAGAGATTGTGCTTATCTATGGTTTTGATGAAAATGAGATACACCGTGTTGCAAGAAGGCGCAGGCATTTGGAAAGCATGGGATATGATACCCTCTATCCTTTAGTGGAGTGGCCGAGAACGATCAATAATATAGAAGAAATAGGTATTTCCAGGCCAAGGGTGTACTTTGAATCAAAGCATGCAAACTGTATTGGATGTCTGAAAGCCGGGAAACAGCATTGGTACAAGGTATACTGCTGCCATCGGGATATTTTTGAAGAAGCAAAGATGGTGGAAGAACAGATTTGTTTCAGCGTGCTTAAATGTGGATATTTAAAGGATTTGGAAGCAGAATTTGAAAAAATGAGACAGGCAAGGGTTCCGGCTACGGAAAATATGGATTCTTACTGGTTCTGGAAATATGCCAGGCAGTAAACCATACAGGAGATGAATGTCGGCAATCCTTGTCGGAAAGTGAGAAGAAGGTTTATGGATGATATAGGAAGATGTGTATGCGGCATGGATGGTCAGAAGTATATCCTTGGACCATGTATATTAAGCGGAAGGCTGTTAATCCATGCGGATAAAAAGACCCGCTTATTTGTAGAAGGGAGCAGCTTTAGTGACGGGGTAATAAGCTGGAGATCTGGAAGAGAATATCCCGAAAAATGCCAGCATTTTCTTACAGGTTCGGCGTTACTGACAGATATAGAAATGGATTTATGCCCTCAATGGAGAGAAGGCGCAGTAGCTGTGAAAAAGGAGGATTTTGAAAGTACTCATGAGGTGTGGAACGGATGGAATACATTGACACCGCATATAAGTCAGTAATAGGTAAATTGAAAAAGTTGTGAAAAAGGAGACCATATTTACGGAATGATATAGTTCTGTAAATATGGCCTCTTTTTTTGTGAAATGGTTTTGACTGTATTAACTTAACATAACCACAAAGGTTGTACCGCCTCCCGGCGTATCTTCCACCCGGATTTTCCCTTTGTGTATATGGACGATTTCTTGTGCGATACAAAGCCCAAGACCGAAATGCTTCTTGTCTTTGTGCGCCTTGTCACAGCGATAAAAACGCTCAAATATTGACTCTTTCTCTGAATCAGGAATACCGATCCCATTATCTGCGACACGAATGGTAATCCTGCCGGAAGTTTCTGAAAGGGAAAGGCAGATCCGGCCATTTTCCGGAGTATAGCTTAAGGCGTTATCCAACAGGATAGACAGCACCTGTTCGATACGCTCCCTGTCACAGGAATATGGGGTGGACAATGTATCCGGCAGGATGAAATCAAGAGAAATATTTTTTTTCAGTGCCAGAGGCTCAAACTTTTCATAGGCCGACAGTACCAGGGTATCCAGTTCTACGTTTGTTTTATTTATGGGGAAATGTGTACTGTCTGAACTGGATAATGTTAGCATGTCATCGATCAGCCGTCCCATTCGTTTCCCTTCCTGCATAATCATTTCAGAGAAATGTTCTGCCTCATCAGCAGAGGCTTTATTCATGGAGGAAAGGCAGGAGAGCATAAGTGCCAGAGGTGAACGCAGCTCATGTGAGGCTGCTGCTATAAATTCTGTCTGCTTCTGGCGGTTTATGATTAAGGGGCGGATCATGTGCCATGTGTAGAACCAGAAAAATATCCCAAGTAAGATAATCCCCAAAACATCCGCACCGGCAAATAAAACCCGGCTTACGTTTATGGAATGGGATAATTCCGTTAAAGGCTGCAGAACAGCGGTATTCAGTATATGGCTGTTTTTCGGGATCAGTGCGATACAGGCATAGTATTTCTTTCCGCCTGTATGCAGTTCAAAAGAAGCATTGGAAGAAAGTTTTGTGTCTGAGGTGATGGACTCTTCCGTAAGTCCGTATTCGTCCCGGGCTGTCTTTCTTGCCAAAGCAAATATTCTGGGATCCAGCCGTTGAGGTGACAGGTCTTCGAATATCAGTTTTGTCCCGTTATCCTGAATGTCCATCTCGAACTTTGTATCTGCTTTTAGCTGTGAGAACCATTCAAGAGAAAGCACAGACTGGCTCTCGATCTGGTGGATCAGCATAGCAGCTTTCAATTCAAAATTAGAAAAATAGCTTTCCCTGGCCTCTGCTTCAGAAAAAGAGATGCAGATTAAGGACATCAGGAGCAGGATTAGGCCGCTTATAAAGGTGCAGAAGAGGGTCAGCCGGATATGAAGCCGTTTAAACATAAGGCACCTCCAGACGATATCCGATACCCCGCACCGTTTTAAGCTGCAGGGTGCTTCTCACTCCTTTCAGCCGGCGACGCAGGAGATAAATATAGTTATCCAGATTCCCATCCTCCACGGAAGCGTCCGGTCCCCATACTCTGGAAAGAAGGGAGGCGCGGGGAATCGTCATGCCGGGGTTGCGAAGAAATATTTCCAGTAAATTTCCCTCTCTTGCCGAAAGAGAGCAGGAATTTTTATCACAGTATAAAACCTTCTGCTTCACATCAAAAGAAATATCCCCCAATTTTAAAGGTTTGTCGCCCTCCCACCTGGCAGGGCGCCGTAAAATGCTGTGTATTCTGGCAAGGAGCTCCTCGAAATCAAAGGGTTTTACAAGGTAATCGTCCGCTCCGCATTCAAGGCCGGTGACTTTGTCTTGCAATGCTCCCATGGCAGTTATAAAAATAATGGGTGTATAGATGTCCTTTTCCCGTGTGATTTTTAAGACGGAGATTCCGTCCAATACGGGAATCATCCGGTCCAGTAGGATCAGGTCATGCGCCTGCTGCTCAATAAAGTGTAGGCCATCCACACCGTCATGGCAGATATCTGTCTCAAAATGTTCCCGTTCCAACTGGAAGCGCAGGGTCTCTGCCAGTGATTTGTCGTCTTCTATAATTAAAATTCGCATGAAGTAGCCCTGCCTTTCGTTTTGTATTCTGTCAATGCAGCCTGGATATTACTGATTATATCACAGAAACCTCTAAGAAACCTCTAAAAAAGCTTTTTCAGTTTAGAGATAGGTTAGAGATTAGTAAGGTATAATATTGTCCGGATATTGTGACAGTACCAAGGAGGAAGATATGGGAACAGATTTACACAGCAGAAGGCAGAGAAATCATGGACGTAAATTAAAGAAAGTGTTGTTTATTGGTTTTTTAGCGGGACTGGTATGCGGTTTACTACTTGGAGCTTTGGCTTTTATCATCGGAAATGCATGGAAGGAAAAAAGAAATGAAGCCGGAAATGCTGCGAAAAAAAATAAAGAAGTTTCCAGACAGGCTTCATTTCATGGAAATGCGGCGACAGTCGGCTTAAATACGGATACTTATCCGTCTAAAAAGGATGACTGGAGACTGGTGCTGGTCAATGAATCCCATCCTTTGGATGAAGGATGGAAACCGGAACTTGCGGAAGTTGTGAAAGACCGTTATGTGGATGCCCGGATTCTGGATGCGGCGGCAAAAATGCTGGAAGATGCGGCCGGTGCGGGAATGAGTCTGTATGTCTGTTCTGCATATCGGGATTATGAGAAGCAAAGGGAGATTTTCGACAGCAGCATGGCAGACCGGCTTTCTCAGGGGTATGGACCGCTGGACGCATATGAAGAAACAAAAAAATCCGTGGCGTTTCCGGGAACGAGTGAGCATGCCACCGGGCTTGCGCTGGACATTACATCCGCACAGTATGTGGAACTGAATGAGAAGCAGGCAGATACAGAGGAAGCGAAGTGGCTTGCCGCTAACAGCTGGAAATATGGGTTTGTACTGCGGTATCCTCCTGAAAAGGCAGATGTAACAGGGATAATCTATGAACCCTGGCATTATCGTTATGTGGGGCAGGAGGCAGCAAAAGAAATGACAGAAAAAAATATTACACTGGAAGAATATAATGGCAGACTTAAGGGAGATAAAAACGAATTGGAGTAAAGAGAAAGGAAAAGACAAGGTGCGAATCGGAGCCTTGTCTTTTCCTTTCAGGAAAGCAGCTTTTGAAATGCCAAAATTGTTTTATATCCATTCTGCGGCGCACTTTCCATTTTCATTGTCCCGCCGTGCGCCTCCACAATCTGCCTTACCAGCAATAGCCCAAGCCCATGCCGCAAGTCCAGCCGTTCGTCGGTACTCTCCATATAGTGCGGTTTTTCTTCCAGTTCCCGCAGCTTTTCGGCGGACAGGCCTACGCCATTGTCGGCAACGGTGAGAAAAATAGCCGTGTCAGAGCAGGCAAGCCGCAAGCTGATGGTACAACCCTGCGGGTTGTGACGGATACTGTTCTGTACCAGATTGCTAACTGACCGTGAGATCAGCCGCGCGTCACATTCTATGACCGCAGTTTCAGCATCTTTGGAAATTTCCGTTTCTAACGAATATTTTTCAGGGATACCGGCATTGAGCAATTCCACCGCATATGAGCGCAGCAGTCTGGAGGGGCGTACCGGAGCCTTTGTGAGCGGCTGCATATCGTATTCCAACTGTGATACCAGATTCAAGTCCTGTACCAGGTCTTTGATTTTTGCGCTCTGTGCCCGGATAATCTCTGCCTCCTGCTGAATATTTCCGCTGGCTGCATGGTCGCGGGCAATCCGCTCAGCATAACCCATAATCATAGAAAGCGGGGTGCGTATATCATGGGAGACACCGCTGATCCAGTTGGCGCGGGCCTGGTTCTGCCTGCTTAATACCTGGGATGCCTGATTCACACTGTCAGCAATTTCCGACAACTCGCCGTGAATAGACAGGCTGACGGGCCTGCCGGCAGACAGTGTTTTAATCGAGGTCATGATCGGTTCCGTGTTTTTGGAAATCTTACGTTTGGAAAAATAGTAGACCAGGAACAAAAGCAATATGTCTGCCGCCAGGATGCCCGTTACGAAAAGTGGAAAAATCCTGACTGCCCGCATAGGAAGATAGTTTCCCGTCAGTTTCATAAAGCTGTCTTTCGGGTAGCCCAGTACCAGCAGGCCCTCTTCCATACTCCGCACAAAAACGGGATACTCCTTAAGATAGCCTTTTGAGAATACGGCGATATCCTGGGCTCTGTACTGTGTTGGTACTTCCTCCGGCAAAGACACCGACCAGTCACAACTCCCGCCCTCATCCAGATACATGGCCCAGATTTGGTTACGGTTCAGTTCCTGCACCGTTTCTTCTGATATGCCGGAAACAGACAGATCAGCGGCCACTCTCTCCAGCATATTTGCAGGGGACGCCGCGCCGTATTCCTGGAATACGATCCCCCCAAATGTCAGAGAAAACGCCAGGATGTTGACAAGTAAAAGGATCAGAACAAAGGCAAAAAAGGAAAGGAGATACTTTGATATATATTTTCCAAATGCTTTCATCGGTTATTTCCTCGCTACCAGCTTATAGCCCAGCCCCTTGACCGTCAGCAGGGAAACCGGCTTTGACGGATCTGCCTCTATCTTCCCCCGAATGCGGCGCACATGGGCGTTCAGGCTGTTTTCATAGCCAAAAGGATTGTCGCCCCACAGGGCTTCGCAGAGCGTGTCCACAGTCACAATGCGTCCCTCATTCTTCGCAAGGGTTTCCAGCAGCTTATGCTCCATCGCCGTCAAAGGAAGTACCTCACTGCCATTGTCTACTTCGGCCCGGCTGAAATCCACCGTACAGCTATGAAGCTTCAAAATTGGCTCGTCCTCCTTGTAGCAACGGCGCAAAACTGCGTAGATCCGCAGTAAAAATTCCTGGGGAAGAAAGGGCTTCGCGATATAATCATCGGCTCCAAGGCCAAGGCCTGCCAGCTTGTCTGCTGCCTCGTCACGGGCTGTCAGAAAAATGATGGGAATGTCCGTCCATGTGCGTATCTGTCTCATCAGGGAAAACCCGTCACCGTCCGGGAGCATCACATCCAGAATCGCAAGATCAGGCTTTTCCGCTTTGGCGGCGGCAATTCCCTCTTTCATATTGGGGGCAGTAACAAGATACTGAAAGCCCTCATCTGTTAATATAGCTGTTATCATTTTCAAAAGCTCCGGTTCGTCATCAACCAGCAGGAGCTTCTTACTGTGTAAAAATGTATTGTCCATCGCGGCACCTCCCCGACAAGCTGTACAACCTACATCAATTGTGTTTTTGTCAGCTCGATTATAGCATAGCCTGTCTGCCTTGTGAACGGCTCTTTGAAAAAGTAAGGTAAAAGTAAGGACGTGGGAGCGTAGATGTCAGATTGATGTTGTACCATAGAAATATCGAAAGGAGATGTTTGTATGGACTACATTATTACAACAGAACAGTTGACGAAAAAATACAAAAACTTTACTTCCGTCAACAATGTTTCGCTTCACATTCAAAAAGGCAGTATTTATGGTTTCTTAGGTCCCAACGGCGCTGGCAAATCTACGACTATGAAAATGCTGCTGGGACTGACCGCTCCCACAAAGGGCAGCTTTGCCATTGACGGAAAGCACTTTCCCGATGACCGGATTGCCATTCTCAAAGAGATTGGT
>VSNK01000241.1 GCA_009774255.1 Faecalicatena sp. | reverse complement strand
CTACATTGTAATACATAGTATTACAAATTATTTCTTTATAAAACTTGCCTGCCTCAACTTTTACTGTTATACTAAAGGTACTTTTTCAGTTTATTTCCTTTCGGAAACATTCGTTTAGCAATTCCTGGAGACAGGTCTCTTGATTCTACACGAAACCATTATCAAACGAAAGGAGAAAACATGCAGATAAAGACATATTTTGAAAAAAGCCTGTGCGAAAGCGCCGGGCTTTTTTCTTTGCAAAAGAAACAGGCAGATCTGTTCCTGCTGTCACAGACCGGCCTGATAACCTACAGACAGCTTGCCCTCTGTAATCTTCACGGAAAAACAGAGACCGCTGGAAGGCTTTCTCTCAAGACGTTGGAAAAAGACGGGCTTATCCAGTCAAGAAAACTGCCAAACCAACATCAAAATAAATATTATTTCCTTACCCCAAAAGGACGCTCCATACTGAAATCGCTTTTTCCTCCTATTCTTCTGAAATACCTGCAGATAAGCCTGGAAAAACGGTTACCGGCAGGCACACAGCAAATATATCACCGAATCCGGGCAAACGATTTTTATTTTGTTTATATCGGCTCCCCAAAAAGCCGTCCAGTACCATGGATTTTAGAATACCCGCTTAAGCCTTTGGCATCCCCCGGAAAAGAAGCCGAGCCAAGGTGTGACGGAATCCTCATTACTCCACACACAAAATACTATATTGAGCAGGATAACAATACACAATCCGAAAATGTCATTCTTCAGAAACTGCAGCATTACCAGCAGGCGGGCATCCTCAGAGAAAACGAGACCGGAAACATCCTGATCTTCTGTCTTGCTTTTCCACACAAACGCTCCCTCACTGCAAAGCCTTCCTTCTCCCTGTACCGTGTTCTTCTGCATTTTACGAAAATATGGTCTATCTTTGAGGAAGACTGCAAAGTACCGCTGGATTACCGGCAGTTCCTCCAGGTATTGGAATATTCTGCACTGAAAAGAACGATCTCGGCAAATGAACTCCAAGTCTTCCAGAGCCTGCACAGCCGCCATCCGGAAATGGACAGCCTCGCAGATGTATATACCCTGAAGAAACTGTATCTTGATGATACCAGTTATTCTGATATGCAGGATTTGGATATGGATGAACTGTTTCAAAAACGGGTGCATTCACATTTCCGGCGTGTTTACATCGAACATCCTTCGCTTGTGTTCCACGCTTTAAACGGAAATCCGATTTTCACCGTTCCTAATCACAGGCTCCCTCTTTACCAGCCGTATATTATGCCCTATGAATATAATTTTCCAGAGCAACTCCTGAAATGTCTCTTATTTAACGGGCTGAATACAGATGGCTGGGAATATCAGCACCCACTGCGAATCATGCGCCAGGATCAGACAGAGCTCCGTTTCTTCCAGGGATTCTGCCATAAAAAATACGGCTATATAGCGTGTGAACATCTTACTATAGATTTAAGCTCCCATATCCGTATTCAGAAATTTTTCCAGTCCGGGACTGATGCCAAAACACCGGTTTTCCTGCTTTTATTTTCATCCGCCCAGAATCTTGCAGATATAGAATCCCACTGCAAAACACCTGGCAAAAACACTACTGTACTGATGATAGACTGCAGCCGCCCTCTTCATCTTAACCCGCCGCCGGCTATTTTTCTGGCTGACGGCAGCAAGCTTCCCGTTATGTTTGAATGTGACGAATTTGACGGCCAGCTCCGGATCGTCACCAGAAAGGAGACCTGTTAATGAATAAAACAAACCGTTCTTTTCCTGCAGTTGCCTATGCCCTGTTCCTCTGCCATCTGCTTGCGTACAGCCTTCGGTTTATCTACGCTCTGTACCGGATCGACTATTCACTGCTCCCTTGCGGCTTTGTTTATCGATTTTGCGCTATGACGCTTCCGATACTTCTCTGGCTTTTGTCTACCGTTTCAGAAGCGTTTAACTATCACCGTTTTAAGCTTGCCGCCTATATTGCAACCCTGTATTACGAAGCACTCATAATCATTACAGCTGTATTTCAGCTTTTATCAAGGTTATTCCTTCCCTCTGTTCTTGCGATTGAGACAGACGAAATCTTTACAAAGGGCATGGTTCTTTTTCTTGCCCGCCTGATTACAGAGCTCCCTCTTCTGCCGCTTTTTTATATACTGATGAAGTCTTTCCTCCGCCCAGCCAGGGACGCAAAAAGCCGCAGTGTTATTCTTTCCTTTAAGCTGACCTATTATCTGCAAACCGGAAAGGAAAAAAGAAGGATCCAGTATCCTTTGTCTATCGCCAGGGACATCCGCAGCGGGAAACGTATTACCATATCAGAAACAGACCGTTTTCTGCATACATTGGTAGACGGAACCAGCGGAACCGGAAAAACGTCTTCCACGATTCTGCCCGCAATCCGTGACGATCTGAATATGCGTTGTCATGCAGAGCAGGAACAGATAAAGGCTATGCACAAGCTTGTGGAGGACGGCCTATATAACTATACCGGTTCCTTCTCATATTTTTCCCTGTCCGATTTTCGTCCTGCCAAAGAAGCAATGCTGGACGGCTGCACCGAAACTGCCGCAACTTACGCCTCTCCCGAATCCATCCGCATGCAGTATCCGGTCTGCGGAATTACGGTTCTGGCGCCGGAGGATTCTCTGACAGATGACGTATGCAGGCTGTGTGAGGCACGCGGCATCCCCTATCACAGAATTGACGCAACACACACCTTTGAAGGAACACTCAAGCCAAACTGGACTGGCATGAACCCATTTTTTATATCACCTTCTCTAAGCGGCAATGCACTCCATCAGGCTATTGTTAAAAAAGCGGTCATCTTTTCAGATGTCATGCAGGTAATTACCGATCTGAAGGGGAAGGCAGATTCCTATTTCACCGGACTCAACAGGCAGATGCTTGCAAACCTGGCCATTCTTGTCATGAACACGGTTCCTGTCCTTTACAAACGCCAGGCCACCCCTGCCGACCTGCAGCTGCTCATTAACAACTTCGACCTCCTGCCGCCTTATGTGAGCAAACTGGACGAGCTTGACAGGGAGCAGAAGCGTTATTCCTTTATCTCCCAATATATCCGGGAGGACCTCCTTGGGAAAGGCCGTCCAAAGATGGAGGATCAGAGCCGCGGTACCAGGAATATCATCAATGAGTTTTTACTGATGCCAGAAAGCAAAGACGTCTACTGCGCGCAAGCCTCCATTGACTTTGACCAGATTCTTGAAAACGGGGAGATTACAGTCTGCAACTACGACCTCGCCTCCGGTGACAGCAACGCGATTGCATTCGGCCTGTTTTTCCTGCTTTCATTCAACAATGCGGTATTGTCCCGCCCAGGAACAGAAAAAACAAGGATTCCGCACTTCTTCTATGTTGACGAGCTTCCTGTGCTGATCCACAGTTCTCTGGAGAAAAATTTCTCCTTATTCAGGAAATTCCGTGTAGCCATGTTCTGTGCAATCCAGACTTTAGACCAGTTTGAGAAAAACGAAATCACAAAGTATCTGAAAGGCGTGATCTTAGGCTGCGCCCATATTTTTGTATTCGGCCGTTCTTCACTGTCAGATATGGAAGTATTTTCTGCAATGGCAGGAATCCATGATGAGGTGGAGGAACAGTCAACCGTTTCTGAGACAGCCCTGTCAGATGATTCGCCTTCTCTCTCTTATTCTTCAAGAGAGACATGTACGCAGAAAAATCTGGTGGAGGAGACAGATATCCGTATGAAGGATTTTCAGGAAATCACTCTTTTTACCACCAAGAATGGCCGTCCGCTCCCGCCATTGCATGCAAGAGTCGAATTTTTAAAGCCTGAAGACTGGTCTCCCCAAAAAAGAGAGGCTTTCTCTGCTGAAATTTTCAGGCCATATACCGGTCCTGCCTCTTCTGCCAGCCCCGCTTCATCCTTAGCCGAAAACAGCTGTGCTGCATTTTCAGGGAGAGAACTTATTTCTGAATACCGTTGTTATGATTTTGATTCTTCCGAAACCAGACGCGGTGCAGCGCCACAAATGCCGTCCCCTTCCCAGGCGCAGGAATCCCGGCCGCCTGTACCCGATGGCAGCGAATCTTTAGACGGTCTATTCTGATTACACCCTGATATAGGAGGATATTATGGCAATACAAAAACAAAAAAATTATAAAACCGACGCCTTTATGACCCACAGTCCATTTCATTTTCAAGAAGGATACCAAATACAGATTGAAAACAGGAACAAAAACTGCTCACACACCGAAATCGACACCCTTGCATTAAAAGGGTTGTTAAATCCTGTTGACTTTGAAATCCTGAAGCTTCTCCGAACCTACTGCTATGTCAACACCCACAACCTGAACTATGCATTAAACCACACCCTTCCGGAAAATTACCGAAAACAAGATTACAAAAGAAATTTGAAAAAGCTGTCAGACGCCGGAATTCTCCTTAAGCATTCCATCTGTATGCAGACTGACGGCGAGGGCAGCGCCCGTCAGATTGTTTCCCCTTTACGGTTTTATTCCTTATCCCCCGGAGCGCGCAGTTATATTTCTTCCCTTATGGAAGTCCCATATATCTCCGGCCAGACATTGCCTGCTTACCGGATCATTGAGTTGATGGCAGCCGCACAGCTTGTGATTCGTTTTCAGGCATCCTATCGTGATTCCGTAAAAAAGATTCTTTTTAATCTGCATAAACAGATTGGCTCCCATCCGCTCCTTCTGGATGCATACATCCGTTATTCCGCCAGCCAGGGAGACTGCCCCTCTCCTGCTGTTCATTTGTTTCTTTTATGCGGAAGGGATAACGGGGACAATTATGCTGATATCGTTCTTCGCAGCCGCCTGCTCTTTTGCTGGCTTGACCGGCACAAAGAGGAATATCCTTGTCATATGATTTTGCTTCTGTTAGAGAGTATCTCTGATATTCCCCCAGTTTATCTCCAAATTCGCAAGCTATATATGTCGGGTAAAACAGGCATTACAGATTCGTTGTATCCACTTTATTTTACTTTGGATACAAACGTACTGGTTCAACCGTTGTTTGATGCATTATACCAATGCGAAATCGAAGAAGACTCCGGAAGATGTAAAATCAGCAAGATGGCTTTAGGAATGGCTGCTTCCCTTTGCCATGGATAAAAGGGAAAACCTAACCGTTAGGGTTTCACAGCAAAATTATCGGATTTGTATTGTTCACTAAGAATTTGTCTTATTATTTTTGTTCCTTTACGCTTTATACTTTTCACATTAATATATGCCATGTTATTATGGTATGATTTTTAAAATTTATTTTTTGCTTTATGCCAGGATGGAACCGGGGCTTTTGTCCATCTTCCACCATTTCTGCATTATGCAGTCATATTACAGGTTGATATGATCCATTGTGACTGCATTTGCAGCCACAGGCTATAAAGCCATGGGAGGTATATATGGGTACATTTCGTAATGTCTCTAAAGCAGAACCTTGTCCAATTTGCGGCAAACCCGACTGGTGCAGCATTCTCATACCGGACAATGCCGCTTATCCCGGACAGCTTCTTTACGTCTGCCGGAGAATCCAATCTCCCGAAGCACAGAGTCCAGTCAACGGCAAAACCTACTACTACATAAAGGAGCTTCCTGACAGTTCATGCCTTTATTCTGATATCGAGAAAAGAGGCCGGGTATCTGAAAAGCCTTTTGGTTACACCTATCGTCCCGCACAGGAAGCCCCTGCCCCACCAGCCGACTATGGGACCATTCCTCTGCCTAACAACGATCTGGATTTAATTTATACAGATTTCATGAATCTGCTTTGCTTATCAAAGAAGCACTATGCAGGATTGCGATCCGAGGGATGGCCAAAGGATTTAATCAGAGATAGTTTTATACGTTCCCTGTCTTTGCCAAGAAAGTTTGACAGCGCCAAAGGGTTCTACAGCGACCATGTGGAACGGCACAGGATTTGCCAGCTTTTGCTGAAAAAACACAAAAACCTGAAGGGAGTTCCTGGTTTTTATCAGGAGGCTGATCTTCAGTGGACTTTCACAGGACACCCCGGAATGCTGATACCTATCTATGATACCGACGGAATGTTGTACCGTATCCGGCTGCGCCTCGACCATCCAGGAAAAGATGAGAAAGGGAAGGAAAAGGATAAGTATAAAAACTTTTCTTCATTTTACCCTTCAAAAGATAGCAATAACATTCTTTCGAATGAATATCTTAATGGCTGCCGGGCCGGTAGCCATATCGGGTTCTATTTTCACCCTTCCACAGATGACCCTGGCGTATGCTATATTACAGAGGGTGAGAAAAAAGCAATCGTCGCAAACTATTTTCTGCGTTGCATTGTAATCTCGCTTCCCGGTGTAAATTCGCATGCCAAATTAAACAAAACGGACAAATCCGGTAGATCCGTTCTTGATTTTTTGAAAACTCTGGGATGCAAAAGTGCGGTTGTTGCCTATGACGCCGATAAAAATGTTAATGAGCATGTCCTTCGGCATGAAAAAAAATTAGTAGAACTTTTAAAAAATCATTCATTTCATACGTATATCGGCAACTGGAATCCAGGTTTCGGAAAAGGATTAGATGACATTCTGGTACTTGGGGTAAAGCCTCAGGTATTTCCAGTTTAAAATAGAGGATGGTGTACCCATCCTCTCAGACCCTAACCGTTAGGTTTCCATTTTTAACGCATCAATCTTCTCGTCAATGCTCTTTTTCAGCCCTTCCAGCGTTTCGATAACCACCGAGACTTCGTTGTCCTTGATTAAAGACTCCTCATCTAATACCTCATGGAGGCTCTTCGCACACTTCATGATTATTTTAGTCCCGTTTTTACGCCTGACGCGCACACCCGTTTTTTGCTCTGGCTTTTCACCTCTTCCAACAGCAGATTTCACATCGGATGAAAGCTGTTCTAATTTCAGATTACTGATCATTTCTAAAATCCGAACCTTTTTTACACTTTCAGCCCCTTCTTTTTCCGTCTGCTTCCGTATCATCTCTGCAAGGCTTCTCTGTTTCTCTTCATTCAATGTACTTGCACTGGAAAGTCCGGACCAGGAATAAACCTCCGAATCTGCCATTGTCTGCAGCTCCGGTATCAGTTTCAAAAGCGCCCGGTACTTTTCAACGGATTTGATATCCAGTTCCATGTCAATAGCAACCAGTTCATTAATTGCCGTTATCTCCCCTTCTTTGAGCAGCCCTTCCCTTTTCTTATGCTTAATCTCCATTTCATGGGCCTCAAAAAGTCCCTGGGCAAGTCTTGCCAGAATCATTGGCTTTTCCTTCCTGCCATGCAGGTTGCCAAGGAACAGCCGCATCCTTCTCTCCCATTCCTCTTTTGGTGCTTCTGTAACCAGAACCGGGTATTTATCAATACCCGCCAGCCGCCCCGCTTCTCTCCTGCGGTGCCCGGATTCTATCCTGTATTTCCCTTCATGCGGATATGCCAGGATGATTCCCTGGAAGCCATAATCCTTCATGGATCGGGACAGCATTTCTACTTCAGATTCACCGTATATTTCAAGATTATAAGGATCATCCTCCAGCATGTTATCTTCCAGATACCTTATCTTCTCTTTTACTTCGTCCGGAAGTTCATTTACATTCGTTTCATCCGTTATCTCTTTCTGGAAATCCTCCGATTTACTTGCTGCTTTCTGCATCGTATTACGTTTTGTAAGCGCCTGGCTTGCCAAACTCCTCTTTGCCATTTATATTCCCCTTTCTTCCTGAATTCTCTCCTCCATCTCCTTCATCAGCATTTTATAATCCTTTGCGATCTCACTGCTTCCACAGCTGATGCAAAGCGGCCTTTTCTCCCACTCACTAATCTGCATACTCGAATAATCGTGGCGGATCGTTGTCCGAAACAACCGCATGGAAGTCCTTGTTTCATCCTCCATGCTGTATTCATATAAGGCTTTCTGATCTCCTTTATATAATTGTGTACTGATATAAAACAACCCCAGTACCTGCAGTCTCTTGTTCCCATATTCTTCCCGCGCTTCGCGGCACCTGTCAATGACGTCTTCATATCCATGCGTACTGGTGTTCTTGGCGAGATGCAGAGGAACAATTACATAATCGCAGGCTACCAGGTAGGTCATTGTCACCATATTATGTGCGGGCGGAAAGTCTATAAATATATAATCATAATATCCATCCAACATATCAAGTTTGCGTTTCAGAAGATTCATGTCGGTTCCGCTGTAATAATCCATATCCCCGCTTCCGAGAATAATATCCAGTTTTAAATTAATTTTCCTGAATTTGTTCCTCCATTTCCTGCGGGCGGAAAATTCACAGGTTCTGATATGATTATGGATATTCAGATCTTCCTCCAACAAATTATAAAGTGTATCAATCCCTTCTTTTACTCTTCCGTTCTCCAGAATATCTTCATTGTCTTCATAGAAGAACTGAGTCAGATTGATTTGGGAATCCCCGTCAATCAACAGAACCCTTTTCCCCGCTAATGCAAATTCGGCTGCCAGGTTGATGATAGAACTGGTCTTTCCCACGCCCCCTTTTCTGTTATAATCCCCTATTACAATAGCCACGCCGTTTCCTCCTTTTGCAAAACCTAACCGTTAGGTTTCATATTTTATTACTTTTCTTATTATTACACATATGA
>VSNK01000240.1 GCA_009774255.1 Faecalicatena sp. | reverse complement strand
GGCCATTTGCATTGCAATAAATTGCATGCAAATGACCTATCGAATCGCAACCGCACAGTTGGAAAAATTTACTTTCTTTCAAAATCTCAATTTTTTTTCTAATCATATAAACTGCTTCCAGTTTTTTGAAACATAATAGACAAGTCAAGATGTATCAGTTATTTTCCTACAGCTCCTAATATTTCCCTTGTGAATTATTCTGCTTTCTCCGCATACTAAAAATGTAAAGTTTGTATTCATTTTTACGAAAGGAGACTTGATATGGAAACACAACAGGAACTGGCGATTGCTTCTGTCCCTGCGCAGTCATGGGGGCAGGTATACGATCAGGAAAAAGCACTCAGAATCGGTACGATCTTCAAGGATCTGAACAAGCCCTTCTTCAAAGCCGACGACGAACTCATGACCAGGGGAAACCCTTCCCTTGGCAGGGGAGACAAACGGGAACAACTGCTCCGGCAGATCTATGAGGCCAGCTTCGTGCTGGATGACATCCGGCTTTATATGGACACGCATCCGAAGGACGTGCAAGGCCTCTCTCTTCTCAAAGAAACCGTACAAAAGCGGAAAATGCTTCTGAAAGAATTTGCAATGGAGTACTACCCTCTGACCATGAACTGCATGGCGGATATCTATCACGCGCATCCGGACACTGACTGCTACTGCTGGCAGGAAGGGCCGATGCCATGGGAAGGAGCGTGTGTCTGATGTGGCTTTATGAAAAACGGCTCCAATACCCTGTAAAAATCACGAAGACCTGCCCCAAAACCGCGCAGCTCATCATCAGCCAGTACGGCGGTCCGGACGGCGAATTGTCCGCTTCCATGCGGTATCTGTCGCAGCGTTACACTATGCCGGTAAAGTCGGTGGGCGGCCTGCTCACAGACATCGGCACGGAGGAGCTGGCACATATGGAGATCATCTGTGCCATGGTCTACCAACTCACCAAAAATCTGACCATTGAGGAGGCAAAAGCCGCCGGATTTGACGCATACTATATTGACCACACTTCCGCCCTCTGGCCCCAGGCCGCGGCAGGCGTCCCTTTCACGGCGCTGGAATTCCAGTCCAAGGGCGATGCCGTCACGGACCTGACCGAAGACCTGGCGGCTGAGCAGAAGGCGCGGACGGTCTACGACAACCTGCTCCGCATGATCACCGATCCGGAAGTCCGCGACCCCCTGAAATTCCTGCGCACAAGGGAAATCGTCCACTTCCAGCGCTTCGGTGAAGCTCTGGAGCGCACCAAGGAAACAATGGATTCGAAAAATTACTACTTTATCAATCCGGAATTTGACAAAAGAGAAGCGAAACAGATGAACTAAGTTTCCTATAGAAGAACTAAGCTTCCTATAGAAGAAAAAAGTAACCGCCCAAGGCGGGCTAGAGCGTTAAACGCTCCATCCTGCCTTGGACAGTTGCAATCAATCTATTTTTCATACAAAAATTCTTCCGGCAGAGTCACCTTGAAATCTTTTGCAAGATCGCGGAAATTATCCGGTGTGATCGTCTGCAGTTTTGTCGGAGACATGGACAGCATTTTTACCAAAATCTCCGCAGACTTCTCCACCGTATGGAGCAGCCCGAAGGTCAGGTCAAAGTCCTCCCCGGAACAGAACATCCCATGATGTGCCCAGATAACTACATCGTATTTTTTCATCAACTCCGCTGTCTTTACGGCAATCTCTCTTCCGCCCGGCACCATCCAGCCGATCACTCCTACTCCGTCAGGAAATACAACCGGGCACTCCGTCGCCATTTCCCAGAGTTCTCTTGTAAATACCTTGTCCTCCAGGGGAAGCACAAAGGTCAGCGCAATGATATTGGTAGTATGTGCATGGTAGATCACACGGTGCTTTCCATCTGTCAGTTTCTTCTTCACCTCATGGTTCATCAAATGTGTGGGAAGCTCGCTGGTCGGTCTTCCGCCTTCTACGAGTCCCCAGCGGATTCTGTAATTCACTCCCTTATCATCCAGTTCAATAATCGCCAGACAAACCTCAGGATCTTCCACAATATTCCGGAAATATTTTCCGCTTCCGGTCACCAGGAAAAACTCCTCGGCAAGCCCCGGCACCTCTGTCCCGATCGGCTGCCATTCTCCCGGAGCATTGAGACGGGGGCGAATCATCTCTACTTCGTCTGCTTTCAAACGGTAGCTCAAGTTCCCGCCGTTTCTCTCATGCCATCCCTGATGGAACCCATCATCTGCCATTTTGATAAATCCCTGTACGAATCTTGACTCTAAAATTCTCATGTTGTTCCTCCCTTAATCTGAAATATATACAACTCTGTTTACATACGGTGCGGAACCGTTTATTCCGTCCTATGTATATATTATAGAGGGAAAGCAGGGAAACCGTAAGAACTAAAATTGCAAAAAACAAGGACCCTTTTTGCACGATGATGAATTGCTGCGCGGCGCGCCTGACCAATGTATAATCTGTAACACCAAACCGCCTGACATGCCCTGCTGCAATGTATTGCCCGCTTGTAAATGAAGCTGGTCCTGTGATATAATGATGAAAAGTTGGTCAGCCAGCGAGCCGGAACGGAATTTGCGCCAAAGGAGAGGAAGGTGAAAGCAGAATGGAAGGATGGGAGCATTGGGAATCTGTCATGGAATATCTGCGTGACTTAAATCTGGTATCTATATCACTTCGGATCCTCCTCTCCATTCTGATCGGGGGAATCCTGGGTGTGGAGCGCGGGAGGAAAAACCGGCCCGCGGGGCTTCGGACTTATATTCTGGTGTGCCTGGGATCCGCGCTGGTAATGATGACGAACCAGTATGTATATGTTACATTTGACACCGGCGATCCTGTGCGTCTGGGTGCGCAGGTGATCAGCGGAATCGGTTTTCTGGGCGCCGGAACAATCATATTGACCGGCAGAAATAAGATCATGGGAATCACAACTGCGGCAGGACTTTGGACGGCCGCATGCAGCGGCCTGGCTATCGGGATTGGATTTTACGAGGGAGCTGTCTTAGGAGGTCTTGCCATCGCATTTACCGTATCCGGGCTTTTAAAGTTCGATATCTGGATCAGGAAAAAGTCGAGATATCTGGATCTGTATATTGAGTACAATGTGGAGAAAGGCAATTTCAGCGGATTCCTCCAGTATGCACGAGAGCATGAACTGGAGGTAAGCAACATTCGGGTAAATAAAGGGTTTTCATGGCATGAGCTGGACGGAAGGCAGAAAACGCTTAGTTATACCGTGACCGTTTCCAGCCAGAAACACCGCACGCACTCGGAGATCCTTGAAGTTCTGGCACATGAGAAGGGAATTCAGTTTATTGAAGAACTGTAACTGCCCAGCACAGGATAGCGCATTTACTGCGCTATCCGTACGAAACAGACATTTTACAGAAGAAGTGTTTTATCTTCCCCCATGCCCATCATGCCGTCGAGGATATATTTATTTCCGTCTTCGTCACGCACATAGCCGCTCAGTACACCGAAAGCTACATAGTAATCAATATTTACGACGGCCGCATGCATGATCATCGGATTGATGCCGTACACATCGAAGCAAATATTTACCATATCATACTCATCACGGATCAGCCATTCCGCATGATCCTGAAAATCCTTTGTCTCGGGAATGCGGGTAAATGTCACCGGCGGCAGGAGGCTTGTGCGGCCCTCAAACCAGATAAGATTTTCATTATACCTTTCCTGGTCCAAAGACTGATTTCTGGTGAGGTTGAAGGCAAAAAACTTCTCCTCCCCGCCGATCTCGTTCCTGCCCATCGTTGTCACCCAGTCATAATGCGTCCTGCGCGGGTAGTATCCTCTGTGATCATCCACAACGGCAGTGCTGTTTTCGTCACAGAGCATTTCCTCGCCATTTATGGTGAGTGACCCCTCCGCCTTGAAGAAATCCTTCTGGCTGTACAGCGGCCGGTTCTCTCCGAACGGGATGCTGACCACGCTCGGCTTGCTGATGCGGGTAAGAGAGAAATTGTACTTGATCGAGTTCTCCTTGTCCTGATGATATCCTTTCAGCCGGCATTGCCCTTTCTCAAAATGATTGATATAGAGTACATGGCTCACGCCGGTCCTCGCTTCCGTCACCCTGCCATTGGTCAGATTTGGCGCTATGACGGTATCGCTGCTCTTTAAATTAGTGTCCCACGCATATACCTTTTTTGTCCGTTTGTCATAAAAGATGTTCAATGTTTTTCCGAAAATTCCCATATCACAGACTACGGCCAGAAGAACTCCGTGCTTCAAATGTACCTCCGTGGCCTCCCATAGGGTCAGCTTTAACCGATTTACGGCCTGCGGCGCGTGGGTCGGCTTTTTTGCCCTCAACAGATCCATATCTTTAAATTCCCGGTCAAACGTACCAAATACACAGGTTCCGTCGGCATTCACCAGGCTTTTTGGCGTGGGTACGGCGCGGCGTTCTTCGCTGATAAATTGACTGTAAGCTCCCATACTGTTCCTCCTCTCTGAAAGATTTATACTTATTATACTCTCAGCAAAAAGAAATGAAAAGGATTACTGTTTGAAATTGGATGAGTATTGTCCTTATTCGCGCAGGAGGAGAAATTTCCTATAGAAAAAGAAAAGTGTGCGTCTCTTTCCGTATAACAGATGATTTTGTCCGGCATTTTTTCATTCCGGCAAAAGTTCTTTCTCTAGGGCATGCTTTTCCGTATCCTGTACATCCTCCGCGGCGCCGGAAACCACCTCTTTCATTCTTTCCTTCATCCTCTCCACTTCTTCCTCGCGTTCAGCTTTTTGCTGTTCCTCAACATTTTCTTCTTCCAGTTCATTCAGAGACTTGGTCAGATGGGCATACCCCTTCATTGCTTTCCTATAGAGCTGATCCGCCTCATCCAGCACTTCACCCAGCTTTTCTCTCTTGCCCTTGCTGGCGCCTCCTCTGCTGTCGTCCAGCTTCACTTCCATGGCCAGAATACCGGCCTCTCTCTTTTTCTGGTCATGAGCCTTGTGAACCTGGCTGACCTGCTTATAATCCATAGAAGCATTGCTCAGATTATTCATATATTGGAGCTGCTGCTCTTCCTTCGTTTCCGCTTCTTTGCCTTCCTTCTTCTCTTCCTCAGCCTTCTCGAGCTGTTCCTCCACCATCTCTTTCATTGTCTGTGAAATCTCGGTCTCCACATTGCTGATCTGTTCTTCATACAGGGCAACCATTGCCTTGATCGAATCCCAGTCAGCGCCGCTTGCCATCAATTCATTCTTCCGCTCAATCAGCTCCTGCTTGCGCTCCATCAAAAAGTCCAGACGTCCCTGCATCTGGTTATTCGGAGAAATCTGCACCTTATCTTCTCTGCGCTCCTGACCGTCTTTTCGCTTTCCGGCCTGCGCTTCCCGCATGGACTTTCGGTTCATTACCTGGGTTGCCATCTGAATCCGGTTCCCGGCGCTGCCCATCTTTACCCTGCCTGCCTGTATATTCATATACCTCTTGCTCCTCTCTGCTCATTCTGTCTGTCCAATAGCTGCAAATGTAATGCTTATAAAATGTAGATGCTTATATAATATGTATCGTCAGACCAGGAAGTTTTATTAACACGATTGGTAATCTGATTTCATGGAAAATTAATAGGACAGTATCACAATTGTTACAGTTCACGGCCGGTTAGGCCGTGAACTGTAACCTTTGACTTATGGCTACGTCAACAAAGAAAAATTCCTCATTGACAATCCGATTTCTCCTGGTATAATATAAAGACAAAGTAGATGAAAGATAATACGCAGACGAGACGAGTAGAGTGCGGAACTTTCCAGAGAGAGATGCCCGGTCAGACGGCGGACTATTAAGAACTGATCCGTTATGTATCATACCTGTTCAAGGTGTGATCCGTAACACTGACCCCGGTGCTGAAAGCATCTTACTGCAGAAGCATTTGAAAACTACCTCCGAGTGGCCCCAATCCGGTTCGGTGATTCCGTTATCATCAGTAAGGAACTGTCATGGCAGTTCTAAAAGTGGTTATTTGCGAAAGCAAACAGCAAGAAGGGTGGAACCGCGGCTAAGAATGTTAGCTCGTCCCTTGTGATTCTTCGGGATCGCAAGGGGCGGGTTTTCTTTTTGTTCTTCTATAGGAGCCGTTTGCTGCGTAATCTACATTTTATCATACTCACGGCCGATGAAATCTGCCGTGAGTATCGCGCCGGCCGCAGCCGCAAAGTGGCATACTTCCTAATGCGGCTGTGCGCAGCATATGATACTGTGCGGCAGATTGATCTGGCGCTCAGTATAAAACCTATTTGAGAAAGGAAATGAACGTATTATGATTATCGCATTAAAAGATGGTTCAACAAAGGAATATGCGGAAGCAAAATCGATCATTGATATCGCGTACGATATCAGTGAGGGGCTGGCACGTGCCGCATGTGCCGGGGAAGTAAACGGTGAGGTGGCAGACCTGCGTACCGTACTGGACAGCGACTGCCGGCTGAATATCCTCACGGCCAGAGATGAGAAGGGGTTGGCGGCTCTGCGCCATACGGCGTCTCACGTACTGGCGGAGGCCGTACAGAACCTGTTCCCGGAGGCAAAAGTGGCGATTGGGCCGTCCATTGATACCGGATTTTATTATGATTTTGACAGTGCGCCATTTTCCAGGGAGGATCTGGATGCCATTGAGAAAGAGATGAAAAAGATCATCAAGAAAGGCTCGAAGATCGAGCGTTTCACAAAATCCAGAGAGGAGGCTATTGCGTTTTTCAAGGAGAAAAATGAACCTTACAAGGTGGAATTAATCGAAGATTTGCCGGAGGATGCGGAGATATCCTTCTATTCACAGGGCGATTGGGTAGATTTATGCGCGGGACCGCATCTGATGAATACCAAAGGCGTGAAAGCATTTAAGCTGATATCTTCCTCAGGCGCTTACTGGAGAGGAAGCGAAAAGAATCAGATGCTTGCCCGGATTTACGGAACGGCTTACGGCACAAAGGACGAACTGCAGGAGCATCTGAATATGCTGGAGGAGGCAAAGAAGCGCGACCACAACAAGCTGGGACGTGAGATGAAGCTGTTTACCACCGTTGACGTGATCGGACAGGGACTGCCTCTTCTGATGCCGAACGGCGTGATCATGCTGAAGGAACTGCAGAGGTGGATCGAGGATCTGGAGGACAACGAGTGGGGCTACGTTCGGACCAAGACCCCTCTGATGGCGAAGAGCGACCTGTACAAGATTTCCGGACATTGGGATCATTATAAAGAAGGGATGTTCGTGCTGGGGGATGAGGCGAAAGACAAGGAAGTATTTGCCCTCCGTCCCATGACCTGCCCGTTCCAGTATTATGTATACAAAGCGGAACAGCACAGCTACCGTGACCTGCCCCTGCGCTACGGCGAGACATCCACACTGTTCCGCAACGAGGATTCCGGAGAGATGCACGGCCTGACACGTGTCCGCCAGTTTACCATTACCGAGGGACATCTGATCGTAAGGCCGGATCAGATGGTGAAGGAATTTAAGGACTGTATCGCCCTGGCACAGCATTGTCTGCAGGTTCTCGGCGTGGAAGAGGACGTGACCTATCATCTGTCCAAATGGGATCCTGAGAATACGGAGAAATATATCGGCGAACCGGAGGTTTGGGAAGAGACAGAAGGGCATATCCGCACCATGCTCCAGGAGCTGAACATTCCATTTGTGGAGGATGTAGGCGAGGCTGCGTTCTACGGGCCGAAGGTGGATATCAACGCGAAAAATGTATACGGCAAAGAAGATACCATGATTACGATCCAGTGGGATGCGCTGTTGGCAGAGCAGTTCGATATGTATTATATTGATGAAAATGGTGACAAGAAGCGTCCATGCATCATCCACAGAACCTCCATGGGATGCTATGAGAGGACTCTGGCATGGCTGATTGAGAAATACGCGGGATTGTTCCCGACATGGCTCTGCCCGGAGCAGGTACGTGTGATTCCGATTTCTGACAAATATCATGACTATGCGGGACAGGTAGAAAGCAGGCTGAAAACCAATGGAATCCGCTGCTCTGTGGATCAGCGCTCTGAAAAAATGGGCTACAAGATCCGTGAGGCGCGCCTGAACAGAGTGCCGTATATGCTGGTAGTCGGCGCCAAGGAGCAGGAGGAAGGCGTCGTATCCGTGAGAAGCCGTTATCTGGGCGATGAAGGACAGAAGTCTCTGGATACATTTATCAGCGAAATCTGTGAAGAGATCCGCACAAAGAAGATCCGCAAGATTGAGGTCGAAGACGGCGGAAAACAATAAGAACAAAGAGTTTCGCTTGCGAAACTCGCGCCTGCGGCGGTCGCATAGCGACATCTACCTTGTACGCCGCAGTGCGCATCCCCCGGAGGGTTTTGTTCTATAGGAAAATTCGGAGAAGTTTCCTATAGAACAAGAAAAGTGTGCGTCTTGACGCACACTCGCGCCGCAGCGCGGCTGCGGAAGCAGCCATTTTCCTTATGCGCGTAGTGCGCATCCCCCGGAGGGTTGTTCTTCTATAGGAAAATTCGGAGAAGTTTCCTAATACAAGAAAAGTGTGCGTCTCGACGCACACTCGCGCCGCAGCGCGGCTGCGATAGCAGCCATTTTCCTTATGCGCGTAGTGCGCATCCCCCGGAGGGTTGTTCTTCTATAGGAAAATTCGGAGAAGTTTC
>VSNK01000024.1 GCA_009774255.1 Faecalicatena sp. | reverse complement strand
TCCCCGGCGATATCGGTCTTGGATATCTCTACCTTGGTCACGTCATCCTTCATGGTCACCTTCTGAATCTCGCCTGTATCTTCCACGGTGAATTTGATATCTTCCGCCATCAGATACCCCTCCGGTGCCATTTCTTCGTGGAGTGTATACTCCCCGATCGGCAGCATCTCCATATAGTGGGGCTTGTCTGTGGATGTCCAACTTTCCACCGCTTCTCCGTCTTTATTAAGGATTGTCAGCTTCGCTCCCGGCAGTTCTTCTCCGGCGATGTCAGTCTTGGAAATCTCCACCTTCGTCACATCATCTTTCATTTCGATCTTCTGCACCTCTCCTGTATTCTCTACCGTGAATTTGATGCTTTCCGCTGTCACATACCCCTCCGCAGGCAGAATCTCGGACATCTTATAAGTCTCCCCTGCTACCAGTTCCCGGATGATGTGGGGTTCTTTTTCGGAAACCCATTCATCAATGACCTTGCCGTCCGGATCCGTCACCTGCAGCTTTGCGCCCTCTACTTCGGTTTCATCCGTAATGGATACCTTGGTAAACTCAACGACTGTTGTCTCATTTTCAAAGGAAAGCAGAGACGGAGCCGCCGCTCTCCCTTCCATTCCCGGCGTGAACTCAAATGCCTGTATCTCGCCCTCGGTCGTAAAGCCAGGAGCCGATGCGGTTTCCTTCACGTAGTAAGAAAAGCCCACCGGCAGATCTGCCGTAAACGTAAGCGTCCCTTCCTCATCGGTGGCTTTTTCCTCGATCACGGTATCCGCCTCCATGATCACCTTTCCTTCCGCATTGGTGATATCTTCCTCCGCGCACAGGGAAAATACGGTTCCCGGAACCACATGGTTTGAGTCCTTTTCTGTTTTCAATACCTCAAGGTCTACTTTCTGGCGGTTATTCAGCCAGTCCGTGGAAAATGTGACCACCGGAGTCTCCTGGTCACGGTAGGTCAGATCCACTTCCCGTATTTCCTCATCCAGTATGTACCCATCTGCTGTTTCCTTTTCCTTCACGTAATATTTCCCCAGAGGCAGGTTTTCCAGCTTCGCAACTCCGGTTCCATCTGTGGTGATGGTGTCTACCAGTTCATCCTTTTTATAATAATCCGCGCTCTCCCCGTCTGCCGCTTTGATATCTTCCAAAGCATACACTTCAAAGGTAACGTCCTTTAATGTCCCCGTCACATATTCAAAGACATGCCGGATCCATCCGGTAACGGTGTCAAGCAGGGAAACATCTTCCAAGAGCTCCCCTTCCTTATTGATCAGGATCAGGCCTGTGGGGACATCATCTTTCATCTCTATCTTCTGAATCTCGGCAGTATCTTCTACGGTGAATTCCATCTCTTCCGCTTTCAGATAGCCGTAAGGCGCGAATTCCTCCCGCAGCGTATAAGTTTCCCCTGCTGTCAGGCGTTCTACCACATGTTCCTCCCCTTTGATGGAAACCCAGGTATCTTTTATATTTCCCTCACTGTCAAGAACTGTCAGCGTCGCGCCCTCCAATTCCACGCTGGTTGCCAGATCTGTCTTTTTAATAGTAACGGTCGTCGGCTCATTCTCAAATTCACTGCTGTACTCCGCCACCTTTACGTCCTGTCCCTGATACGAGGCAGAGACATCTATCGTTTTATCCGAAGAAACATATCCAGCCGGCGCTTTCTGCTCCCGGATATAATATTCCCCAAAAGGCAGCTCCAGTTCAAAGACCGCTTTTCCATCCTCCCCTGTGGCTGCTTCGCCAAGCAGGGTATCCGCTTTCACAATGGCTTCTCCATTTACCATGATATCCGCTTTCGTATACAGACCGAAAACAGCGCCCGCAACCAGAGCCTCATTTTTTGCGTCTTTCTTGACCACGGCAATCTCCACTTTCTGACGGTCATTTTCAAACACGGCGGTCTGTTCCACAACAGGCGTATCCTGGTCTGCATAGGACAGGGTAACCGTCTGCTCGGATTCATTTAACACATAGCTCTCCGGCGCTTTGGTCTCTACGATCCGGTAAGTACCGAGAGGCAGGTCTGATACCGATGCTTCTCCAGTTTCATTGGTCACCAGTGTTTCCACCAGTTCCCCTGCAGCATACTCCCGGATCCGGTTTCCTTCCGCATCCTTCTGATGATCCGCTGTATAAATATCTTCCGCCGCATAGACACTGAATTCCGCTCCTGCCAGGTTTTTCACCTCATAAAGAAATGTTTCCTCATAGCCTTTCAGGACTTCGCCCTTTTTCACGATATTCAGTTTTCCTTTTACCGGATGGTCCTCACAGGCCACGTCAATGACTACATCTCCGGATGTCCCGTCTATCTGATACAAAGTATTGGAATCCACAGACACCTCATAAGTATTTTCATTTCGTACATATCCATTCGGGGCGGTCACTTCCTCGATACGGTAATTCCCGATCTTCAGGTTCTGGGGCAGGATCAGATAGCCTTGCTCATCGGTAAAGAAAGACTGGTGTTTTTCAACAGTGGGATAAGTGGTCACCTGCTCCACATATTTTTCATTATCCAAGTCATAGATTTTGAACTCCGTATTTTTAACCAGGACTGGCTTCTTCGTCTCGTCATCTTTTTTCACGATCCGCAGCTTCGCCTCAAATTCATCATCCAAAAGTACCCGCCATATCTGCGGTGTATCCGGCTTATGCTCTGTGATATGAACCAGGAAGTCCTTGACCGGTGTATAATTATCCGGTGTGGTGGATTCCCTTACAATATAAGTTCCAAAGGGAAGCGCGATGCTGCAGGCATAGCCATTTTCATCGGTGAATATCTCCGTTTCCCCGTTAGATCCAAGCACCACCGGAGTGGCGGACTCGAAATCATATCCCCCATCTTCCTTTGTTTTCAGTGAGGATAACAGGTAAGCGGTAAAACCTGCTCCTGCCAAAAGTCCGGCATCCGTTTCCCCGTTATTCGCGGCTTTCACAATCTGGAACGGCTGTTTGACTACCTGCTCTGGTGAAGTACAGCTCCGCTCGATTACAGCAGTGTTTTCTCCTTCATAGTCACAAATCAAATCGTATTCATTTTCATCTGCCAGATATCCGGCAGGCGGAGTGATCTCTTTTACGAAATATTCTCCCAGATAAAGGTTTTCAATCTTTGCTTTCCCTTCCCGATCCGTAGTCAGGGTCGCTACCTGATCTCCGGCTTTATGGATCACGCCGCTCTTCTGGTCCGGATGGACGATATCTTTTCTTGCGTACAGCCCATAGACTGCGTGTTCCAGTGAAGCGTCTCCCTGTGGAATGCCTGCGCCGGTCTCCAGGTCTACTTTCTGTAACTGGATCGTAGCCGTGGCACGTTTATCTGTAAAGGTATAAGAGAAGGATACCTTCGCTTCACTGCCATTGGCAGGATCAAACTGGAAAGAATAGGTATCTTCCGAAGATTTCAGGTAATTTGCCGGAGCCTGGATTTCTTTCACATAGTAGCCGAAACCGATTGGCAGGTCTGCTGAAAAGGTCGCTTTTCCCTCTCCGTTGGTTGTCACGGTGTTGATCAGGGTATCTTTGGATACCACCGTGTTTCCATCCGCATTTTTAATCTCCCCCGCTGCGTACAGGCCGAAGACACCGCCTGCCAGTCCATTCTTTGTATCCTGATCCTGTTTTACGATACTGACCTCCGCTTTCTGTCGGTCATTGTGGAACGTGGTATCAGAAAAGGCCGCTTCTGCCATCTGACCCGCATAGGCGATCACCACATCCTTGGATTCCTTTGCGTTATAGAATCCCTTTGGTGCCTGTACCTCCGTCACCCGGTAAGCTCCCAGGTGCAGGTTCTTTACAGTGACGGAACCGTCATCTCCTGTTGTCAGGTTCTCCGCCACCAGTTGACCGGATTTAAACGCCAACGCTCCATAAGAAGTCACGATGTCCTTTGCGGCGTAGACATTGAACACAGCGCCTTTCAGCCTGCGGTTTCCATACTGGAATGTTACGCCGCCACTCTGGGCCGCTGCTCCTGTCAGGACTTCTCCTTCCTTGTAAATGGTCAGATTCCCTAACTGCTCGATATCCGGAACCGTGGTGGTGACCGTCTGGTTCGTCTGTAATGTCACCCGATATGCGGTTGCGTTATAACGGTAGCCTACAGGAGCAGTAATTTCTTTCAGATAAACCGTATCCTGGGTCTTTGCAATCTCTGCCTCGGACTCCCCATTGGAATTGGTCGCTGGCATAGTTGCGATCAGGTTCCGGCAGGCCTCATCACTGTAGATTCCGAACACGGCTCCTGCCAATCTGGTGTTGGAAGAGGAATCGACCTTGACCACCTTCACCTTGGCAAGCTCCATCCATTCCACGGAAAAGCTGACGGTATTACCGCTCTCTTCCTCATAATAGCTTCCGATATCCTGATTAGCGTCCCCGGTAGAGACCACCAGGGCTTTCCAGATCGTCCGGAGGATTCCCCGCAGTTCCCCGCTGTACCAGCTTCCGCTGACGCTCATCGGGGCAGAGAAATAAAATGTCGTCCCTCCGAAGATCCGGACGGTTCCTCCGGTCTTCTCATTCCCCGTGTCCTGGTCATGGTACGTTACGTTCTGGGGGATATTCAGTGTGATATAGTTTCTGGAATCCCCCTCCAGTGTGGTGGTGCCTGTCACCTGCTCTGAACCGTCACTGGCCGCTTTCAGGGAAGTTCTTGACAAGCTAAGATAAGGATCCGGCGGCATGGGCTGATCTGCAAGGTAATTGATCCATCCAAGCACTCCGCAGGCTTCCAGGTCTGCCATCGTACAGCCCTCAAAGCCTTCGATCCCGCAGTAGAAATAACTTGCGGCGATATGGGTAAACACGTATTTCAGTTCTGCCCCAAACTGGGGCATGAACTGATCCGTCTGGTCTCCCGCGCCACCGTATCCATAGTAGAGCGTTTTTTGCAGGTTCGGCTTGCCCTCCAGAATGTGGGCCGCATAATTTCCTGTTCCCGGCGTTCCCTTGGGGGATTCCAGGCAGTAAGCGGTCTTTCCGTTTACAGTGAAGATATTGGTGGAATAATTTCCCAGATTGGTAGGGTAGAATACCTGCGCCCCGGTTTCCAAGGATACGTTACCCGGAGCGGATCTTGCCATCCGGGCATTCGCCCTCGTTTCCATGGGAAATAAAAGCAGGCCGCCATCCTCCGCAATCTGCTCCGCGTCATCCCGGATATCCTCAGCTTGTTCCATGTCCTCAATAACCGCCTCCATTTCTGACGCTGTCATGCATTCCTGTGGAGGCAGCTCTAGGTCAGGATCAACTTCTCCCTCTTCCGATTCGGACTCCTGGGGTTGGTCCTCTCCTTCAGACAGCCCGGTATCGCCGGACTGTGGGACGTCCGCTTTTTCTTTCACGATGATGTTCCGGGTGATATGGTAAGATGGGTTGTCACTGACTGGTTCCACAAAGTAGACTGCTTTGTATGTATCCGGCTGATCCGCATTAAAGTCCTGGCCGGACTGGTTCTTCGCTTCATGGAATGTGACCGTCACTTTTTCTTCCGGGATATCCATACCAGAAAAATCATTCTCTATATCAAAACCGCTTCCAACTTCCACTTCATAATCTCTTGCCGTTACGATCTCATCCTCTGCAAGTTCCGACTGCACTTTTTCCAGAGCCGGATACTCCGTTTCGTATGCCGCCGTCTCCGGTTCCTCCGCAAAAGATACCGCTGGCTGAATCAGCGCCGATAAGATCGTAACTGTAGCAAGAAGACCTGAGATCACTCTTTTACTTTTCCTATTTGTCAAACGCATTACCTCTCTTTCGTCTTTAAAACATATATATTTTCATGGCATAGCAAAAGCCACAGACTGTTTCCAAATCTGTGGCTTTAAAAATAGCTTATTCAGTTTTATAATGCAGGAACTGATACCTGATTCTCTTTCAATTGCTGTACAGTTTTTAACGGAAGTTCTGTCTGCTCCGCAATCGTTTCTTCATCCAAAATTCCAATCAGCTTCTTAGCTATTTTTAGTTTTTCCTGCTCAATTCCACGTTGGATTCCTTGCTGGATTCCCTGCTCGATTCCTTCGTTTACCAACATCTGTCCCAATTCTGTCATTCTGATCGCCTCCTTAAATTCTATCTTCTCCGCGGCTTTCAAAAATTTATCCGCCATAACATATAATACTGTCTCAATCTTATTCCGCTCCATCCGGTCAACGGATGCCGCCGTCTCCGTGATCTGATAGGCTTTCATTGCCCTGTCTTTCAGAGACATCTCCCCGTTCATCAGTAAACAGAGCGACAATTGCACCAGATCATCTTTCGTAATCTCTTCCGATTTCTGTTTTTCTTGTAATTCCTGGATCAATTGATCCGCATTGTGTCCCCGCATAATGACAGGGACGATCTGGAACGTATTGATCCCTTCTGTGAATTCCGTCATTGGCCTTTGAATTTTGCCGGAAAACAATACGTAGGTTGTAACAGGAACCTTGTACTGGTAGCTGGCCACCGCTTCATAGGCACGGAATCTTTTCAGCCCCTCCCGTCCTTCGTTCTCACTCTGGAATTCAAAATGCGCCCAGGAGCCGTCCTCCATGACCAGGTTAAAATCCTCATGAAAGGTTTTCACCTCCAGATGCACCAGCTCTGTCGGGGCGACTCTCACCGCTTTCTTCTGGATCCCAAAATAGGGGAGCAGCTCATCGGCAAAATACCGGAAAGCTGTCTTTAATGCCACATCTTCATGCTGTACGGCGGAAGACTGCGCGGCAGGCTCTGTATTTTCCAGGGCCGGTTTCAGGTTTTCATTGTTCATATCGTTTATCCTTTCCGTAAAACCAGATAGAGAAATTCTTTACCTGCTATAACTATACCAAAAATAGCATTGACAGACAATGCGGTTTTACTATTATTTTTTGTTTTTATTCTTCATAGCAGTTTTGAAAATTCCCCTGATGCCGGGAAAGATAAAACCAGATCGTAGAATGTAACTTGGCCGAGTAAAAATATTCTATCGGTATGAAGTCTGAATAGTGAAGCGTTTTTCTCTATCGGAACATTGTTTTGTATGGATAAGTTTAGTATGGATCGGACAAAATGTCAATCATCATCTACAGAATAAACTGTGAACTTTTCAACACATTTTTTAGTTTCTAACGTTCCGGCTGTTTCTTCGCCCTCCCACCTTTCTGCTTCTGTGCCTTTTCCGCAGGCGCTTCTGAACTTGGTGCTTCAGGACTTGGTGCTTCCTGTGGCCGCCCCTCCCCCTTCACGCCTTCGGATACCGCAAATTCATCCGCCGTAAACTCCTGCTCCGGCTGTCCTAAGTTGCGGTCGATATGCCGGGAGACCATATAGACTGCGTTCTTCACATTCCCGATAAACGCACGGAGTTCCTGTGGGTCTTTCTTCCCATATTCTTGCATCTCACATACTTTATCAAACTGAAACCCGGAATTATTCACCCCATATTTCTGGGCCAATACATAGGCGGCGCAGAATGCCTGTGGAGATACAGCGGTACGGCTGTAAGTACCGTCATGGGAATCCATGGCAGCGCATGCCATCTCCCGGTTAATGGCATGGAACGTCACTTCCTCACTCATCCCGTTACGGGCAAAGATCGTCCGCTGTCTTGGGATATACTGTGCCTGCACCTTCTCCGGCAGCTGATACCCGATGCTGACTTTTGTTTCCGGGTTCTTTAAAAGAGCACCCAGCAGCACCTGAATGGGCTTTGGCTCCGGCGGTTCCGGCGGCTTCGTGCGGATCTGGCTGATGTCATAAGCCTTTGTGATCACATATCCCTGCCGGATCTCTCCATCCTTTTCATAATTCTGATCCGCAATAAATGTATAACCATGGACGCCCGGACGCAGGGTTTTACGTTCCCTTTTCCACCCGTCAAAAGTCTTGACCTGCCGGATCTCTGGATTCTGCCCATACAGGAGTAACAGGTTGGCCGCTTTCTGCGGCTTGCACTGTGCCATGAAATTTAAAAATCCTTTCAAGGATTCCCCGTTCTGGAAAACCTCCTGTGCTTTCGAATCCACTTCTCCCCAGACTTCCTCCCGCTGCTGTTTCTTTAAGGCGGCGTATTCCTCCTTCGATAACTGCTGTTCTGGCTCTGCCTGGTTTTCCTCTCCGTTCTGTAAATACTGTGATAGATCCATTGCCTCACCTTCCTTTCTCTTTTCCCTTTATCTTCTTCCTGCCCGGACGTTTTCCACGGCTCCGGTCTTTCTGGTTCCGTCTCCTTCCGGCTTCCTTTTCCTTCTTAATCTGGTTTAATTCCTTCCGCACGGACGGCTTCTTATTCCGCTCCCCCTGCCCGGTAGAAATATCTCTGCTGCGCAAGGAAGGTTCGGACAGACTCTTTCCCTCTTGCGCCTGGGTAAAATTTTCCGGTTCCATTTGATCCATTCCCGACAGTTCTCCCACATTAAAGTCATCCTCAAAATCACTGAGTTCGAACTGAATCTCTCCCTCCGGCATTTCCACGGTTTCCGTCCTTACTGCGAAATCCTGCTCTGGACGGAATGCGTTTTCGGTCTCCTGGGATTTTCCGGTTGGATGGATTCTTTCCGCCTCCCTCACGTTCTCCTGAACGGCTTCCCCATTCTCCGATCTTAAGAAGTCCAGGTTCATCTGATCCATGACCCGGTTGACCTTCGCCGCGTCATCCGCAAATACCATCAGCTCGCACAGCTTTGGATTCTTTCTGTCACGGATTACCACATAGGGCAGGCCGCGCTTTTTTCCTTCCTTCGCAAACTCATGGATACGGTTTGACGGGATAGTGAAAAATTTCAGCGGCCTGTTTTCTCTCAGCATCCGGGACATGGAGATCTTTCCATAGCTCTTCTGGTTATTCCGCATGACTGCCGCAAGGAAGACCGCAAGGTTCTTTGCCATCGTTCCGGACAGCCGCAGCCCATGGTCGATCCCTTCCAAAGAATAACGGACGACTTGATCCGCCGCCTCACCTCCAAGGTTCATATCGCTCATCCTCCTTCCCACTTATGTATTTCTTAAAGAAATACGAAATAGTCGCTTAATGAGCTGCCGACTATTCCGCATCAATTCCTTTACAGATAAAAAATAATCATCTGATCAGCGTTGCATTGATTTCTGTTTTTCCACCTGCTTCCCTGCGTTCGGCTGTAATTCCTGTGGAGTCTGACCAGAAAGCGGACGGACAAACTCCATCCTCCCTGCCGCCTGGATTGCCTGCCGGTTCAGCAGTCTCTGCCATACCCCGGCCTTGGGTGCCCAGCGGAATCCATTGGCTTTGAGCTGGGCACGATGTTCCGGAGATGGCTTTTCCCCAAACACAAGCTGCAGCCGTCCTGCTTCCTGATTCACCACTGCTTTTCCTCCGTCAAACTCCCATCCGCAGAAGCCGACCTCTGCGTTCTGTTTCAATTCCCCAATACGTTTCTTTAGCCGCCGGATCTCGGCGCTGTTGTTCGATAACATATATGACGCAAACGGTTTGGATTCATAATGCCAGGGCTGTTCCATGGATGCTTCAAGCCGATGAGTCAGTTCCTTATTTAACAACGGACATCCTTCCAGTGTTTTATTTTTACGATAGAATGCGTTGACATCCTTCATCAGCTTCTGGGAGTTCTCCAACCGCTCCAGCTTCTGCTCCAACTGCCCGATGGCCTGGGGATGGTCAGAGCGGATACCACCCATCCCTGTACTCCGGATCTTATCCAGGATTCCCTGTACCTGCCTCCATTCCTCCATATTGCTGTCTCTTGCGGCATTCTGCTTCTCCTTTTTCCTCGTCGGAAAATTCGCCGGACCTGCGACCATCACCGACGGCACACGTGCGTCAATCTCATATCTTTTATTCATGTTATCAGCCAGTTTCCGGGCATAAGTATCTACCAATCGGTCTATCTTTTCATGGTAAATGGGATCTGCCCTCTCTTTCTGCTGTTCAGCAATCTTCACAGCCTGATTCACACAATGCCGGTATTCTTTGGTGGCGCTGCCGGGTTGATAATCAAAAAAACTGTTCATCTCTTTTGCCCTGCGTGCCATATCTTCATTGATGGGATAATAGGTGACCGGAATCCCTACATAGCCTGCCTGTTCCATTTCTTCCTGAGTTACCGTTTCTTCCTGCTTTATTTCTGCCATTTGATGTCCTCCTTTCCTGCTGATCTCTGATTTTCCTTCTGCTGATTCTGCTGCTCCGCCTGACGCATCCGTTCCTCCATCTCTTTGGAATGCTTTTCAATCTCTACAGACATTTTGATCTCCTTGCGGAGTTTCTTAAGCTGTTCTTTGATCTCCCCGATCCGTGGAGAATCCGGCTGTGTCCGGTACAGCCGCCTGCGCTCCTTTAAAAGAGACACGATCTGTTCCTCTCTGGCCGCACGGAACGGAACCATCTTCTCCCTTGTGGTGATCTCATGTTTTTGCAGAAACTCCATCTGCGTGATCCTCCGGTCTAACTGCCGGATGTCCTCACGTACCAGGTAGGAGACTCTGGGAGGACGCTTTTTCAGCACACCCATCTGATAAAGGTAGGAATAATACAGTGCCTGCAGACCTGTCAGTTTCTTCCGGGAAGAAACCTTTTTTCCGCTCTGGTTTTTATTCCATGCTTTCTCTTCTGGACGGATGCGTTCCTTCCGTTTCGGCTTCAGGATCCATTCCCGGATCGCTGTCTCCGTATAATTCTTCCCCAGGCTTTTCAGGCGTACGTACCGCTCCATCCCTGGAGCCTTTAAGGCAGGATATTTCTGGTTCAGTTTCCACACATATCCCCTCTGCTCCATCTGTGCCAGGAACTGTTTCCAGGTAAAGCATTCTTGTACTGCCTCCTTGATATCCATGCGGATGGCTGTCCTCCAGGTAGGCTTTCCGTCCCTTTCAGCCTGCCATTGTGAGTAGGATTTCCCTTTACCGCCCTTTTCCGGAATCACAGACAAACCGTATTTCACACAGATTGCGTCTGATCGTTTACGGACTTCCTCATAATAACTTTTTGCGCTGCTGTGGTATTTCCTGCCATCTTCCATGCTGACTGAATTAAAGACGATATGATTGTGATAATGACGGGTATTCAGATGTGTGGTGACCACTGCCTCGAACTTTCCTTTTAGTAGTTCGTCCGCTAATTCCTGCCCGATCAGGTGCGCCAGTTCGGGTGTCACTTCTCCCTCCGCAAAGCTCTGGATCAGGTGGTAACCTTGTACGCCTTCCATCTTATGGAACCGCTTCTTGGTGGCCACCATATCCGCAAAAGCGGAATCACAGGTGCATCCGATGGCATCCTCAAAAACTGCCTGCTCGGTTTTCTCCCGGTTCATGGCATAGGCGACCGCTTCTTCCAGGGAACCCGCCTCTGTTCTTTTCGAGGTTTTCTTTTCATCCTTGATATAGGCTATCGAGGAATCCAGGCGGTGGACGGGAATGATACTGGTATACGCCAATCTCTTTCACCATTCCTCTTTTACAAGCTGCCAGGTTTCTCGGGATATCCGGAGCATTTCCCGGAGGCTTTCCTGACTGGCCGAACCGGAAGCATTCGCTACGTGGGCAAGCTGGTTGGCGTTATTGCATAAACCTGCGATCTTCCGAAGCAGATCGGCGTGATGCTCACAGGGCTTGGCATGGACTTCCCCGCCCATGATCAGGGTGCGCAGATATTCCTCACGCGCAAGCCCGCTCTTTTTCACCTGTTCCTCCAGATACCGCAGTTCCTTGGCATTGAGCCGGACGGGTATCACATGGTTCCGTTTCCTCATCGTTCTTCCCTTTCCTTTGTGCGATTTTTATATGTTTCACTTCTATTCCCGTTCTTCGGATTCTGTATCGCAGGATTCTGCATCGTGATCGGGCGTTCCGGAATACTGGTTCTCGGTATCTGGCTCTCCACCGAAATCCCGGACAGATCCAGCACATTGCAGTCCGGAACATAAGCGCCATAACGGACATATGGAAAACCTTCCGCCTGTGCCAGAATCCCTTCCCTGCGATCCGGTGTCATAACCAGAAGGCAGTGGGCACAGCCTTCGTCCTCATCAAAATACATATATTCCCCGTTGTCATAGAGAAACGCGAAATGTCCATAGAGTTCATCTGCAAAACCCAGGAATTCTTCCCTGGGCAACTCTATGATCTTTTCAATCTGCACCCTCCACTTTTCTCCTGGGAACACGGAATGGAGCATCTCATTCTCATCCGCAGGTTTCCGGTGAAACTCCATATAGACTGCCTTTCTCATATCTTCTGCCATCTTATCCCCGTCTCCTTTTCCAGATCACGCATCCTGCCAGTGTTGTCAGAACCATGATTCCCGCGATATATCGTTTTTTCATTACACAGCACCTCCTTTCCGCTTTTCCACATGCATTTTCAGCGGCATATACACAACCTCATTTTTTGCCATCGTTTTGGCAAACTCCCACAGCGCCCACTCTTTCCCGTCAATTCTGGCATGCAGGTCATCCAGGTAATGGCAGATACAAAATTTCCGTTCCCCTTTGTTGGTGAACAGCTGGATGGGGTCTCCATCCTCGATGTAGAACAGGCTGTGGTTGAACCGGTCTACGAACCGGATCACCTTCTTACCCCCGGAGTCCCGCTTCTTCCATTCCGACTCCATCCTGGCACGTTCCATCATCTGGTCGCCCCGCCCTCCCACAATGACGATACAGGTCATAAACACACCGATCACTCCGCCAAACATAATGCCGCTTAATAACCATCCCATAAATTTCTTCCTCTCCTTTTCACTTCTGAATCCATTTTTAAACATGCATGTGGTATCTCATTTATATTTTTTGCTTCTAAATTTTTTTCTGTCCCTGAGACAGTCCTTCCAATCTCTGCTCCGGGGGCTTGGGGTTCTCCCCAAAGTCGCGTTTGGGATATCCAAACGCTATGCTTGCAGTGCGAGTACCACCCGTTTCTTCGTCCCCCACCCGGCAGATTCGATGCAGGCTTTCACCGTCCCATCATCACTGTGCCTCTTTAATCCTGACCAGCCCGTCCAGGGTCGTGCAGATGATATGGAGCCGATCCGCCATACTGATCTCCGTATTCATCGTACCAGTCATCTCTTTTCCGCAGACCACCACCATCCGGCATCTCCGAAGCACCATGTGTGACATCCTCTGGAACGCCTGCATATCCTCCGCCTCCCCTTCCTCCAGAAACGGTGCGAAAATAAACTGCGGGCAGATCGGGACATACCCCAATTCATAGATTTTCCGGCAGTATTTCTGCATCTTCGCTTTCCCTGCGTCCGCAGGGCAGCATACATAAGCCAACGCTTTCTCCATAACACAATCACTCCTTTCTTTTTATGGGCATCCTATTGGATGCCTGATTTGATTTTGACAGTATTTTAGGGCATCCAATTGGATGCCCTGTTCGCTTCTGACTGCATCTTAGGGCATCCAATTGGATGCCCTGTTCGCTTCTGACTGCATTTTAGGGCATCCATATGGATGCCCTGTTTGACTCTGATTGCATCTTAGGGCATCCAATTGGATGCCCTATCTACCTCCAACATGATCTCAGCAGCCTCACCGGGTCCTCTCCTTCTCCGGGATCTTACATTTCTGCAGCGTGCCGGTCCTGCCCTGGAATTCATAGACATCATTCCCCAGACGGTCTTCCAGGGAAACCACCTCCTGGTTGATCTCCACTACCATGTCCCGCAATGCAGCCGGTGTAAAATCCGTCTCTTTGGAAAGGATGATCACCTCATGCACGCTGGAGGGCAGGATGTAATAATCCCCCTGCATTTTTCTGTGGAGCTCTTCGGGCACTGCCGGATACAAAAGTACAGCCGCCCCATGGTCCTTGGACTGGTTGGACAGGACATACATTTCATTTTTACTGACCGGCCCTTCTCCCGGATCTTCCCAGAGCAGGGTACTGGCGATTCTTCCTGCCAGCGACTGGAACCAGATGGGTTCTTCCCTCTGGGAGTTCTCCAACGCCGTATCAAATGCCTCCTGCTCCGGTATGCCCCAATCCGCCAGATGCTCATGGGTCACATGGAATCCCATTCTGCCCTCCCCGGTTTTCTCCAGTTCCGCGTATAGGATCTCTGCCCCCATCGGATGTACCCTATAAGGCCCTTCTTCCAGGTAAGCTTCATTGTGTTCCCTTCCCACCAGGCGCAGCCTCAGTTTCCCCTTCATTTCCCCGTAATCACTGAACTGTTTCGTGGAAATATCCGGAAATTCCTTTTCCGTATTCAGCCGGATGATCTCCCTGCTGATAGCAGAAAGCGGCTGTCCTTTCAGGTAGTCCTGGTAGGGCAGGTCTAAATAGGCCATTATGGAAACCCTGCTTCCTTTTTCCATGATCCGCAGCGCTGTCTTGGTCACATTGTTTTTATGTACCGGCTGCCAGGAACAGCTGTAATCCCCTTTTTCCTGAAGCCCTTCCTCGACCAGCTTCTTCATCTCCTGCCGGAATGTTTCATAATCCATCTTATACCCCATGGCACTTTCTCCCTTTTCTCTTTCTGGATTTCTGTTCCCACATTCTCCCCCACGCTTTCCATGCTTTTTCACGCCTGGATTTTGGTTCCCGTTCTAAAAGAAATTCAGTTCCCGGTTTCATCGTCTCCACCCTCTTTCTGTCTGCCCGTCTCCAGCGCGGAGCGTACCCGCTCCGTCCCCAGGGCATAATACGTATCCGTGACTTCAATCCCTACGGCTTCATATCCTTCCTCCACAGCGGCCAGGATCGTCGTGCCGGAACCGGCAAAGGGGTCTAAGATCCGTCCCCCCGGCTCGCAAATCTGGATCACGTCCTTCATCAGCTGCAGCGGCTTCTCCGTCACATGGATCCGGTTCTGGGGATTCCCATACCGGAACACTCCCGGCAGGCACGCCACCGGGCGGTTGATGGGCATGGGGCCGTTGCTCCCCCACACGATATACTCTGCCTGCTGGCGGAAACGCCCCTTCTGCGGGCGGGAATTTCCTTTATCCCACACAGCGGTTCCCCGCCAGATCCAGCCTGCCCATTGCAGGGCATCGGTGATGGAAGGATACTGTCTCCAGTCAATAAATAAACAGATGGGGGCGCCGCTCTTGCAGGCTTTCCGCACATCCAAAAGCCATTCTGCCATCCAATGGGTCCAGGAGCGCTGGTCCTTGTTATCCCCGTCAAAATCTGGCAGGGCATTTCCGGAGCGCATGCTGCTGTATTTCTGGTTCGTGGTGCGGTTCCTCTCATTCTGCTTCGTGCCGCCGGACGCATAGGGCGGATCCGTGACCACTGCGTCAAAGAGCTCCGGCCGGAATGACTTCACCAGCTTCAGCGTATCCCCGTGCAGGATCCTCCAATGTTCCCCACCTGCTGATTCTTCCGGATACATCCCTTCCTTTAATAATTCCTCCAGTTTCAAGCTTTTTTCCATAGGCATCCCTTCCTTTCTTTTTCCTGTATTTTATAGAAACCCATGCCGCCCTTTGGATGGCATCCATCAGCGGCATGGTGATTTCCCCGGTTTCTGTTTTCTCTGGTTCTTCTTTTCCCTGACATCACTCAGTTCGGTTTCCACATATTCGCTGATGATGCCGAGCGCCTCATTGTAACTTCCCGATTTGAAAATCCGTTTACACATCTCGTCTGCTTCCTGCTTCTGTCCATTTCTGGCAAGCAGCCTTTTGGCATCCCCCATGATGGAGAAAATATTTCCGTCATGGCCGAAGAGCTGTAATTTCGGACGGATTTTCCTGGCCTGGTTCCCTGAACCTGCTGTTTGTTCATTTTCCGGATTCGGCCTTTTTCCCTCCTGTATGTGAAATTCCATCCCGTTTCCCTGCCAGAAATGCACGTTCAATGTCCCGCCGTCTACCTGAATGTTCCTCTGCTCGAACCCTTCCCCCCAGCCATCGCTGTACTGGCCGGTAATGTATTCACATAATTCATGAAATTCCTCCGATGTCAGGTTCTCTTTCAGGTGCAGCGTGGTACAGCCATACAGGATATCTTCCGCGCTTTCTACGGAGACCACGGCAGACTTCACTTTTTCTTTTATGGAATCGCTGCCATAAAAATATTCCATCAGGTTGCAGGGTTCGCCGCCCTCTTCCTCCGGGCTGTTCTCACGGTCTACCGCTTCCTGGATGGCATCCATACACTCCATGAGGTCCATGCCGTCCCATAGTTCCTCGCTGCCGGGTTCCCCTTGTTCCCCTTCCCAACCGGATTCCTCATTCGGGAAAAATTCTGCGCTTAAAGGGGTCAGGAGCTTGATCTCGATCCCATCCCATAGAAGATTTTTTTTGTTCCCCATCCCTTTCACCTCCCCTGTTCTTTTGTTTGCCCCGGTTTCTGCTTCTGTTCTCCCGGATCCGCTTTTTCCTTAGTGCCGCCCCATTCGATCTCCACATATTCACGGATAATCTCCAGCGCCTCATCATAGCCATGTACTTTGGAAACCCTGTCATACATTTCATCGGCTTCTTTCTTCTGGCCGCTTTTTATCAGCAACTGAAGCGTCCCCGGCAGGACAGAAAAAAGATGCCGGTTCTGCCGGAGCAGTGACAGCTTCGGCCGGGACTTTTTCTTTTGCGGGTATGACGTTTCTGTTTCCGGAATCCTGGATTGATTGCTTTCGAATCTGGATTCATTGCTTTCTAATATAGAATCCTTTTGGTTTTCCAGATCTGGATTCTTTATGACCGCTGACTCTATCTGGAAATTGGGGCTATCTACAAAATCAAAATATACCCTGACCATTCCTCCGTCTGCCGGGATGTCCCTCTGTTCGAAGCCTTCCCCCCAGCCGTCACTGTACTGGATGGAAACGAAATCTTTCAGTTCCTCCAGTTCCCAATCTTCCAGCTCTTCCTTAAGGATCAATGTGGTACAGCCATATAAAGCGCCTCCGATATTTTCTACGGAGATCCTGCCATGCTCCACCTTCTCCCGGATCGAAGGGCTGCCGTCAAAGCATCCGTCCATCAGGTCAAAGGGATTCCCGCCCTCTATCTCCGGACGGTTCTCCCGATCCACCGCTTTCCGGATGGCCGTTTCATACTGTGCCAGCTCCCTGCCGTCAATCCCTCTGCCGGGATTCTCGAAATACTCTTTCCCTCTGCGCTTGTAGCTTCTGAAAAAACCGCCTGTCAAAGGGCTTAAGAGCTTCATCTGGAGCCGCTCCTGGTTTTTTAATTGTATTTTTTTCTGTCTGGTATTCGTTTCACTTTTCGCCATTTTCACCTCCCCTGGCTAACAAAATTTATCCCTTATCTGGTTTCCGCATAGGATTCTTGTCTCCTGTCCGGTTTCCACATGGCTTTTGATTTCCTATCCGATTTCCGCATCAACGTTCCATACCGTCTTTCGTCTTTTCTGCCTTTTGAACATGCTTCGGCGGCTGGAACTTCTGCTCCTGCATCAGTACGCTCCTTTTCCCATTCTCCAGGATCAAAATATCTTCTGTCGGATTTTGATAGGTCTCTCCCGGAAATATAATATCTTTGATGACGTATTTCCCACAGACTGTACCGTAGACCCGGCTGTTTCCGGCAATCAGGGGGGAACCCTTCCCGTCCTTTTTGATCACTGCCTCCCCGGCCGCAACCGCGTCATCCTTCACTTCCCCGCTCTGGATCCAGCAGTTCCCTTTCGCCCAGGCCCGATCATACATACAGGCATCTCCTGTAATAATGGAAAAACCGGCTGCCACAGCCCCATCGTGGAGTTCCGCATCCTGTTTCACCACGGCTTCCCCACAGCAGACGGCATCGTCATAGATCCAGCACGTCCCTTCCTGGGACAGGTTTTGTTCTGATTGGACGAACCCTCCCAGCTCCCCGGCCTCTACCCATTCATTGATTGTTTTTAGCGCCTGGATCCGATGGAGCCAGGGGTACTGTGGGTGGGAAAGCTGTGTGATCTTATATTTCTTTTGGATTGTAAATAGATATTGCTTGGGTGGCTTCAGCCAAAAACACAGGCTTCCTCCGCTCACAGCGAGCCTGCTGTCTGAGAACCGCTCCCCCCATCCTTCCATAAACCTGCGCTCCACAAAATTGGACAGCTCCTGCTTTTCTCTTTCGGAAAGACGTATCTTTGTCTGGATAACAATCCAGCCATACAGGGTATTTCCTTCGGGGGAAACAGAAATATCCGTCCATTCGATTTTTTCCCTGACTTCCGGCGGCAGCTCCCCTTCCAGCAGCTTGCTATTATTTATGGAACTTCCGCCTACGGCTCCTCCCATGTCCTGGAGGAATGCCTGGATTTGCGTCTGGTAGCGTATCAGCCCTTTCCCTGACAGCGGGATCCTTGTGCCCATTTCCCCGGCTCCGCAGAATACTCCGCACACAGGAAGTTTCAGCCGATAAGTCTCCGGCGATGCTTTCGCTGCTACTTGTTCTTTTTCCATATATTGTTCCATGATGCCCTTCACCTCCCCTGATCATGCTGTCTGGTTCTGCTTTGTTTCCTTTCCATTTCCCGTACTGCCAGATCCCCATAATCTGCTCCGTCAATCTGCGGCTGATTTTCTATGATCCGGTAATCATTTCCATAGGCTGATTTGATAGATTCACAAGCCCATCTCCCAGCAAAATCATTGTCCGTGCAGATCTCGATTTCTTCAATCTCCGGATGGTTCTTCAAGAAATGTACCAGTGCCGGGGAATTCTTCGCAGGCTTCCTCTGCATTTTCTTTCCAGATATCCCTTGCTTTTCTTTCGCCGCACTCCGCTCTTCCCTGGGGGCGCTGATGCCTCCCAGGGCAAGCCTATACTTATCTGCCCGCCCTCCTTCCAAAGTCATATGGGCCAGTGCATCAATACACGCCTCATAGACTGCCACCCGGATACTTTTCCCGTCTGGAGGTACACAAAACGCATAATTCTTCTCACTCCCGGACTGTTCGATCCGGAAAGCCTTTCCGTCTTTATCATATATCCCACGCAGGAACGCATACCTGGGTTTCTGTGACTCATCCATCCCAACAAAAACAGCGTTGTGGTATGGACTGCTCTCATATAAGATGCCGAGCCTCCTGCAATAACGGATTACTTCACTACTAATTCCCCGATGGTTCAGATATCTCTGTACACGGCCGCAGTTCTGGAAAGGCTCCGGCAGCACAAAAGGCTTCCTTGGCCTTTCCTCCGGCTGGGGAGGACGATAGGACAGGGAAGGATTTTCCTTCAGCAGAGTCTCCACCGCCTCCTGGAACTCCATGCCATCTACATGGATCAAGAAATTCAATGCGGAAATCCCACCGATATCCCTGGACTTCCAATGCCATTTGCTGGTGGTTCCGTTGATCTTGAAACTGTCATGGTCCGTCAGTTCCCATTCATTCCTTGCGGATGATTTTTTCAGCCGGTAGGGCTGGTGGTTCCGTAAATATTCCATGGCCGTCACTGACCTCACGGTCTCCATCTGCGCTTCCCCATACCAGGGCATTAAAGCAGGGCCTCCTGCAATTGCTTTACCCGGTCGGTACGCTCCCATGGGAATTCCTTCCTGCCGAAATGCCCGTAGGCGGCAGTCTGACGGAAGATGGGGCGTTTCAGCCGCAGGGTGCCGATGATCTGCTTCGGGGTCAGTTCGAATACCAGGGGAATCGCCTCTGACAGGCAGTCATCCGCGCAGGCCGTCCCCGTGCCGAAGGTATCCACCTGCACCATCACCGGCTGCGCCACCCCGATGGCATAGCCTAAAGATACCTGGCACCGTCTGGCCAGACCTGCGGCTACGATATTTTTTGCGATGTACCTTGCCATATAGGCTCCGGAGCGGTCTGCCTTGGAACCGTCCTTTCCGGAAAAGGCACCGCCACCATGGGGCACCTGGCTTCCGTAGGCATCCACCATCAGCTTCCTCCCGGTCAGCCCGGTATCGGCATCTAACCCGCCCTGCACGAACCGCCCGGAGGGATTGATCAGGATCCGGGTATTCTTATCCGGGGGGAGCAGGCGCAGTGCCGGAAGGAGCACTTTCTCCCGGATTTCCTTTTCCAGCATCCGCAAATCCTTCTCTTCCTCATGCTGGCAGGAGACCACCACGCTGTCCAGACGGATGGGCTTCCCGTTTTCATATTCCACGGTCACCTGGGCTTTCCCATCCGGCAGGATCCCCTGGATATACCGGCTCTTCCGGCAGGCGGACAATTCCGCCGTGATCCGGTTTGCCAGCACCACCGGCATGGGCATTTTCTGCGGGGTTTCCTCGCAGGCATAACCGATCATGACTCCCTGGTCTCCTGCGCCGTATTCCATTTCAAAAGTCTGTTCCCGTGTCCCTTTCCGTTTCTCCCACGGGCATTCCACCGCCCCTGCGATATCCGGACTCTGGTGGTGGATCCGGGCATCCATGTGGATCTCTCCGGATGGATATCCCACCTTCTCCAGGACTTCCTTTGCCGTCCAGAACACATAAGGTTCATATCTGCTGGTGATCTCCCCAGCGATCAGGATATGCCCCTTTGTAGCCAGTACCTCGCATGCCACCTTGGCCTCCGGATCCTGCTTCAGGCATTCATCCAATATGCTGTCCGCGATCAGGTCGCAGAGCTTATCCGGATGCCCCTCCGTCACCGATTCCGCTGTATAAAATCGTCTCATAACCGACACCTTCCTTTCAAAAAAGGCAGGAGACATTCCCCTGTTCAAGGGGACAGCTCCTGCCCGGTATTTTTTATTGCTGTTTTTGTGATTATATATTTCCTGAATAACTGATGGTCCCATCAGACAGGATCTGGCTGGGAAAATAGATCATGGCATTTCTCTGCTATATCCCCGCTGCGCTTATAAATAGAATGTTGCGCTCCGCTTGTAAACGAAACGTTGCGTTGCAGTCAGAATACGCCGTTTCGAACACTTCCTGCCGGAGTTGTGAACACTTCTTGTCTCGGATTCTGCACTTTTCGGGTACTTTCGAACACTTCCTCCGGAAGGGAAGCACGCCTTGTCTCGGATTCTGCGTTTTTCGGGCACTTTCGAACACGCTTCCCGAGAAAAAGGACACACCTTGTTTCCGATTCCTCACTTTTCCTGCACTTTCAGACAGCTTCCCAGTCCCGCCAGAATATCCACCCTGCCGAATCTATTCTTCCTCCCGGCCGTATCTTTTTCTCCTGCGGATCAGCAGCACTGCCAGCACAAGGAATGAGAGCAGGCCTGCGAAAAGAAATACCGCAAACAAATGCAGTGCGTCCCCTGTCTTTGGAGCGGATGTGTTTCCTGATACGGAGGTGTTCCCTGATGCGGAGGCGGGATCTGACACCCTGGCATTTTTGATTTCTATGCTCTGGATTTCCTCCGTATCCGTTACCATAAATTTCGCTTCCTTTGAAATCACATAGCCCTTTGGTACATTGGTTTCCCGCAGGGTCAATTCCTCATTTACCGGAAGCTTCTCCACACGGTACGGCTTGCCGTCTGTGACCCATTCCTTCAGGACATTGCCGTCCTGTCCAACGATCTGTAACGTAACGCCCGGAAGTGCTTTCCCTGTTGGCTGGTCCTGAACAGAAATGTCTATTTTAGAGTATTCATCCTTCATCTCCACCTCCGTCACGCTTTCTTCCGATGCCTGGAACGTGAGATTGGATGCCGATACATAGCCCTCCTGATAGGGCGCCATTTTTTCATGCAGGATGTACTCTCCCTCCGGCAGCCCATAGATTACATGGGTTTCTTTTGTAGTTGTCCACTCTTCGATTAGGTTTCCTTTTTCATCCGCCAACTGCAGCACAGCGCCCTCCAGCGTCTTCCCGGTGACCGCGTCGATCTTGGTGGCATGTATTTCCGTTGGCTTGTTTTCCTGCTCCGTGTTTTCAGGGACATCATAAACCGTCAGTTCGATCTCTTTTTCATTTTCTACGTCTATCGGATAAACATTGGAATCCAGCAGGTACTTCTCCGGCGCTTTCCGCTCTTTTACATAGACCTGCTTCCATTCCCTATCAAAATACCCACTGGCTGTTTTTCCGTTTTCCCCGGTCTCCGGCATTTCCATCAGCAGCTCCTTGCATTGAAGATCTTTATAAATGCCATACACTGCCCCTGCCACCGGTTCGTCTGTATCCTGGTCTTTTTTCAGCAGGCTAATCTTGACCGGCTCCAGCCAGTTCACTGTGAATCTGACTGGCTCTGCGGACGGGGATTCATAAACATCGATCTCCTCTTTTTCCTCTCCGGAGGCCAGTGCGAAAAGCTTCCAGCCATCTTTTATGGAACAGAACAGCTCTCCGGAATCATACTGCCCGTCTACATCCATTTCAGCGGAAAGGTAAAACGAATCGCCGCCATAGATTTTGATGGTTCCATTGGTGGCCGATTCCTTTCTGGTCACGTTATAACAGGTAACATCTTCGTGGACGCTGATCTCGATAAAATTCCTGCTGTCCCCATCCAACCGGATCTCTGGTGTTTTCTGGAAGTCACCGTCCTGGATGGCATCCACAGAGGTAGCGGACAGCGACAGCCTGTTACTGGGCGGGTTTTCCTGCCCGAACAGGAAATCAATATAATCCATTACGCCCGCTTTTTCCAGATCCTCCCGCGTACATCCCATAAACCCAGCGTCACCTATATATGCGTAGTTTGCCGCGATATGGGTATATACATATTTCTCTTCCCCACTTTTTCCGGAAAGGGCTTCTCCGGTTAAATCTCCTTTACCGCCATATCCATAGTATAAAACCTTCTGCAGGTTCTCATTGGAATCCAGTATTGCGGAAACGGTATCTGCGGAGAAAGCGGCTGGCTTCTGGTTTTCCAGGCAATAGGCAGCCCTGCCATTGACCTGGAACAAGCAGGTCTCAGAATCCCCGAGAGGATCCGGGTATTGAACAGTATCTCCCTTCTCTAAATTTACAACCGGATTGGTAGATTCGAAATCGCTTCCGGCTGCGGAAACAATCATTATCTTTCCATCCATAAGGTCTTTTTGCAGCTTGGACAGGGATTCTTCTGTATCTTCTTTCCCACTGGCCGTGATCTTCACCTTTGCTGTACCCTGCGGCCTGCCCTCCGTTTTTTCCCCGGCGGCTGCGTCTTTCTCTGATCCGGATTCTTTTTTTGATTGTGAATCCTGGTCAGGCTCCGTATTCTTCTTTGATTCTGAATCTTGATCAAGCTCCGCATTCTTCTTTGACTCTGAATCTTGATCAAGCTCCGCATTCTTCTTTGACTCTGAATCCTGATCAGATTCCGGAGCTTTCTTTGACTCTGAATCTGGATTCAGTTCCGAATCTTCCTTTTCTCCTACATTGGCATCCGGCTCCGATCCGTCCTCTGGGTCGGTATCGGTTTTCTGCTTTTCCCCGCCATTATCTGATCCATTTGCCATACCTTCCGTATCCGTCAAAATGATCTTACGGGTGACCACGTAGCACTCCTGCTGGTCTTTGGGTGTGACCAGATAGCTGGCGGTATAGGTTCCTGCCTTGTAGGGCTGGTATTCGCTCCCACCATCCCCCACAATCTTATAAAAAGAAACCGCATCCTGTTCCGGGTCAAACCGGATCCCTTCCAGGCTGGTTCCTATCGAAAAAGCTTTGTCATTCACCTTTATTGTAAGGTCCTCCGCTACGACACGGTGCTGTGCCTGGATGGTTTCGTTTTCTTCTTCCGTATTCTCTGGTGTCACATTTTCCTGCTGGCTGGCCGGTTCCTCTGCTGCATAGGCAGGGAAAACATTCCCCATCGGGATCAGCCCCATGACCAATGCCAGCCCAAAAGCCGCAAGCCTTGTTCTCATTTTATGAAATGTCATTTGTATTCTCCTTTTTCTCAGTTCTAATCGTCTATCCGGATCTTATCTTTCCGGATCCCTGTGGTGCTTCTTTGTCTTTGCCGCTTCTTTTTTTGTCCATTTCACTGCGTCCCGGATGGGTTTTACCGGGATTCCATTCTGCCTGCACCCATCTAAAATCCCTTCGAGATATAGGGTTGACGGGCTGGCCAGGGTATCCTTGTAAGGCGCGTTCATGACATACGCCATTACATCCATCTGCATTCCCGCTTTATTCCGCACACGGACGGTCTGCTTTCCATATAGATGCGGATACCCCTCGTATCCGTCCAGGCTCTTTTCACATTCCGGCGTGATCTCCCATAATACACCTTCCACCTGGCTTCCTTCCTCCGGGAAAATGGTCGCCACCCCATTCCCCGCTGGTCTCCCGCAAAACGCAAGGCGGTAATCTTCCAAGCGGACAGTTCCCACCACCCTGGCATCCGGACACCGGTATTCCATCTGCTCCAGGTTCATGTTGCTTCCATAAGCAAAATAAAATTGATTCTCTATGTTTCGTCACCTTCCTTCTGTTATTTTATTTCTTCACATATTTGTATTTGTTCAGCTCTACCGTTCCTCTCCCACATCATTTTTCTGTAAGCATTTGTATGTACTCTTGTCATACCTCCATGCAGGGTCGCCCTCCAGGTTTTCCAGCAGGTGTTCCCGGACATTTTTATATTCCGATCCGATTAGCCCCAGCCGGAGCAGGAAGGTACGGAACGTAAAACACGGGTTTTCCGTGATCTCCGTTTTTTTCATATGGGTACATTTCTGGTTGATCGCCTGGGCGGAAATGGCAAGCGCGAGCGTGATGTTCGCCCGCACTTTCCCTGCGTGGAGGGTACTCTCGAAACACCGCCATTCCAGGGTGCCTTTTGAAAACACCGCATGGAGATTTAAGGCATAATACCTTGACCAATTATAATGGTACATACTGTAGTCCCCTCCTTCATACCAGGCCCGTTTCAGCTTTTCCATGGAAATGTTGCTGTTCGGCATCCTCCGGATCTTCTCCAATACCGCCGGGCGTACTTTCCGGCAGTATTCTTCTTCCCTTTCGGCCTGCACCTTCAATGCTTTAAACAGGATATCTTCCTTGGAATACATGATCGTCAATGCGTTTTTGAGGCTCCTTGCCGTATGGTTGGAGGCATCCACATGGACGTGCTGGCCACAGGATGGATTTACCCTGGCTCCGTTTCTCCGCAAACAGCGCACCACTTCCTGCAGCTTTCCCATTTCCTCATAGGCCAGCTTGGGGCTTACCATTTCCGTGCAGTATTCCAAACCTGCCGGAACCATCTGTCTACCGGCTCTCCGCTCCGGATTGATACTACTGTCAGACACAAACTTCCATTCTTTTCCTTCCCGGTCTAACAGGCACCAGGAATCATAGGAGCTCCTATGGTAAATGGAAGTGCCGAACATTTCCGAGACCACTTCCGCGGCATGCTTCCTCGTGATCCCCGTCATCTCAATCTCCGTCCCATAGAATTGCTCTTTCAGGTCCATCCGGTCCCTCCTTTTCCGCCCCTGCTCAGACAGGGGCGTTCTTTTTTAGCTGCGCGTCAACTTCCCGGAGGTTCCTGCCGATCGCTTCGATGACATTGACCGTCACGCCGTTCCCGGCCTGCTTATAGAGCTGGCTGTCGGACGTATCCCCAATGATCCTGTCGATCTGTCCATCATGGTATCCCTGCAGCCGCAGGCACTCCCGTGGGGTCAGCCTGCGGATCCTGCCATGGTATGCGTTTCCCTGCCGGTCGGCCGCTGTAATGGTGGACAGGGTCTCTTCCGGAGCCTCCACACTGCGGCCGCCCTTCCGGGCTTCTGTTCCTGCCGGGGACGCCCCCATGAATTGCAGCGTCCCCTGCTGGCTGCCGGTGGTCAGCGTGTGGGCAATGCCCTGCCCTACACGCCCGCGCCTGCTGTTCAGGCCGGCATATCCCAGGTCGATGCTGTCACCCGGATACGCCATCTTATAGCCTTTCCGGGTCGCCTCCTTGATCGGGACGCCCACTTCATACAGCCCGGTCTTCCCGCCCATCCCCCCGGTGCCTGATGTCAATGTGCGGCTCAGACCGTTTGGGTCATAGACCCGTTTTCCCTGGCATCCGGGTACGCGCTGTATAAGAGCCGTTCCGTTTGTTTCCGGGAAAGGAAGTATTTTTCCGGCACATCTTCCATCAAGATATCCGACAATGTACACCCTCTTCCTTGATTGTGGGATCCCAAAATCTTTGCTGTTAAGCACCTTCCATTCCACATGGTACCCCAGCTCCCAAAACGTACGGAGGATGGTATAAAACGTCCGGCCTTTGTCATGCGATAACAGCCCGGGAACATTTTCAAGGAGAAAATAAGCAGGCTGTCTGGCTTCAGCCAGTCTGGCAATCTCAAAGAACAGGGTCCCCCTTGCGTCGGCAAATCCTTCCCGTTTTCCAGCGATAGAGAATGCCTGGCAAGGAAATCCCGCGCACAAGAGATCAAAGCATGGCATTCTTCCAGTTTCAATTGCTCTCGCGTCATCACAAAACCACTCCCCTTCCGTATCAAACAGCAGGCGGTAATTCTTATCCGCATGGGCGTCCACCTCACAGTGCCCCACACAGGTGAACCCGCCTGCCCGGTTCAGCCCTTCACGGAATCCCCCGATCCCGCTGAATAGATCAAAAAATCGAATTGTTCCGGTTATCACTCCTTCCATAAATAAACGGAGGACGGACAGCCCGCCCCCTGTTGAACTGAAAAAACGGCATGGGTTCTGTCCCATGCCGTCTCTGTCTTATGGCCATATTGCTTCGTTCTGCCCTCTGGCCTTGTTGCTATGCTACTTCTGCCGTATCGTCTGGTTCCTGCCCCGGTTCGGGCGCGCCAGCGGTTTCCTGTCCGGATGCCTCTTCATTTTCGGGATCTGCGGATTCTTCAGATTCCATTTCATCCTGTTCTTCTGGATCCGCCGGTTCCTGTGGTTCTTCAGGTTCCCCTTCAAGATCGTCCTCTGCTCCCGCGGCTTCTGGCTCTGCCGTTTCCTCTGGCTCTTCTGATTCTCCGATCTCCGGTTCCTCTGATTCCGTTTCCGTTGCTTCCTCCGCTTCTCCGGTCTCTGGTTCCCCGGATTCCTCTTCCTGCTCCGCAGGCGGTGTTTCGGCCGCTGTCTCTTCCACCGGTATCTCAGGTTCCTTTTCTTCCCCGAATTCCGCCTCGATCTCTTCGATCGCCTTTTCGATCAATGCGATCAAAAAATCTTTCTGTTTGCATCCCTTCTTTGCTACCGCCGCCTTAAACCTTGCGAAGAGTTCCTCCGATACCTGTACTGCCACTGTCCTTACTGCCATGCTGACCTGTCCTCCTTTTTCTGTGAAATGTTCTTCAATGACCTGCTGTATGAATTGCTGTGTGCTGATCTCCCTCTGTTCAATTTCCTGCCTTACTTTTGTATGCAGTTCCAGCGGGATCTTCCCGCAGATGTTCTTCATCTCTGCCATGTGGGTTCCTCCTTTTCTTTTGTTATATACAGGATACTTGAAACCCTCATGGATATCCATTCACAATACCCAACAAATATGGTGACCGGAAATGCAGCATACCTAACAATGGCATATTTTTTAATCTTCCCTCAAAACGGCACCACCTCCCTTCCACGTCCTCATTCTATCCGTGACAAAAAATCCAGCATCTGATCCGGTATCTCCGGCTCTGGGATCTCCACCCCCGGGATTTCCGGCTCTACCGGTATGGATTTCTTTTCCAGCCGGACTTCCTCCAGTTCTTCCCGGACAGCTTTCCGTATCATTTCTTCCAGATGCCGCGTCTGATCCTTTTGCAGGATTGCCCGCACAAGGAACAGGTTCTTCTGCCCTTCCGGAACATTTTTTAGGATTTCCCATGCTTTCCGATGTTCCGGGTTCTCCAGATTGGGCCGGAAAGAGAACACCGGCCGGCTCATGTTTTTTGCATCTGCTCCGCGATCCGTTCATACCCGGCAGCATTGGCATGGACGTCTGTCAGAAATATCGTCCGGCACAGCCCGTCCTGGGGCTTGATATGGCGTTCTATGATGGAAGCGCCGCCTCCCATAAAGACCACGGGGATCGCTTTGAAATCAAACCCCGCCTCCAGAATAGAGGACAAGATCCGCTCCGTGTAGATCCGGCCATGGCTTTGGATCATCTCTTTTGCGGTCTGGTCCATGCTGCAGGCGCTCCCGTTTAGAACACGCTCGATCTGGATATCTGTTACGGACAACCCCGTCCTCCGGCGGATCTGTTCCATGGCTTCGTCCATGCACCGGATGACTCCCAGTTCCAGGCTGCGGCATGTGGCCGCATTGGGAACCGCATTGTCCAGACGCATCAGGTCTACCGTCCATCCCCCGATATCGGCAAGGAGAACAGAAGGCTCTTCCTTCACATACTCCGGATGCAGGGCAATGGCGGAATACCCCTGGGGGAACAGCTTTACATCCCGGATCCATAACCGGTATTTTTCATCGTCATACCGGAAGCACATCGGCTGGTGGTCACGCAGCAGATAATTCCGAAACGCCTGCTTCTCCCTCCCGAAACCAGCCAGGGGCAGACCCGCCGCAAGGACAACCTCCGTCTGGTTCTTTGCTTTCCGGCACCGGATCTCCTGTGCCAGCGCCGCCATGGTCAGAAGATAGTAATTGTCATTGGCCGTCTTGTCCTTCAATAACGCCTGCCGTCCGGTACCGCAGACATAATATTTTCCCTCGTACTGGAGGACATTCTGCATGGTGTACGGCTCATAATCATAAGCGGTAAGCCCGCTGGGGAACACCACATGGGATCCCTTGATGGCATAAAAACCATGGTCGATTCCGATTACCATGGGCATCACTTCCTTTCTATATTTATTTGTAATCCTGTATTTGTGGAATGTGATCAGAAATATTTTTTGAACTTGAAGCGTGATGTCAGACAGGCTTCCGCCTGCGGTTCCCGGACACTTTTTATGAAATACCCGGTGTGAAAGACGGCTGGAGACAGGGAGGGAAGCGGCAATCCCGGACACTTTTTCTTTCCAGCCGGTAGGGGTTACTCCCCCCTGGAAGCCGGCTGCCCTGCAGCCGGCCCATATGCGAGGGTATTTTCCCTGACCCTTGCGTAGCGGATGATCCGTATTTTCTTCTGCCGTTCCTTTTCCCGCATCTGGCGGTACGCTTCTCCCGACAGAAACAGGCGGCAGTAATCTCCCGAGTTTCCATAGGGTTCCTGGCCGCCCAGTATCCGGAATTCCACCATATGTTCCGTACCTTCGGCATAACGCTTTTTACATAAGATGTGGTCTCCCTTGACATAGTCCGCGCCTGCCGTCTCCCGCGCGATCGCCAGAAGCTCAAACACACTCATTTCCAAACCTGTCAACCTCCTTCTAAATTTACAGAAAACCTGCCAGCGACTTTCCGCTTACTAAGTTATGAAAGCAGGAAGTCTCCTGTGAGAAATTCCTATCTGCTCCGATTCCTTCGATTTTTTATTTTACAATCTTCCTCTCTATAAAAATATATCTCTGGTTTTATTTGTCTCACTTTTGTAACCTTTATTCTATTTCCTAGCAGTTAAAATCTATAAGAAGTGCAAAAAATGAGACAAATTTAGGAGGAACGATCATGCCAAAACCAAGAACAAAGACCGGTGAGAAAAACCTCATCAGCCATCAGTTAATTGAACTCCGCAAACAACACAATTATTCCCAAAGGTATCTGTCTTACCTGCTCCAGCTTGCTGGCTATGATATGGATAAGAATGTGATCACTCGGATCGAAACAAACCAGCGGTACGTCACAGACCTGGAGCTGCAGGCTCTTTCCCAGATCTTCCATGTTTCCTATGATTACCTCATTGATGGAAAAGAAAGGGAAGAACAGACATGAATCCGGAACTTACCGCTCCGGATCCTTCTTTTTGCGTTCCTTATTCCCCTGCTTTTTCGCCGCGGCTTTCGGCAGCATTTGTTCTCCAGGATGCCCTGTCCCCTGTGTTTCTGCTTTCCGCAGTTCCTGAAGGGCTCCCCGTACGGAAATATGCCCTGCCATTTTGCCGCTTTTTTCTTTCCCAAGCAGTTTCTCTTTCAGCGGTACGGGACGTACCTCTTCAAAAAGCGAATACACCAGGCTTCTCATCCCGTCAAATGTTTCATCATCCGGCACCACAAGGAGGATCAGCACTGCTTCCGTCTTACGCGCGTTTCCCTCATGGCTGTAAAATTCCTGGTACTGGCTCCAGATCCCGTCTGCCTCTGTTTTTACAGTTTCCTGCCTTTCGTCCGCCGTGACCATGTAACTGGCGCTCCCGGTTTCCGCCCACCTCTGGGAAAGCCCCCGGCACCTGAGCGCTTCGTGGTTCATACAGGCATCCAGAGATTGTTCCGGGGCAAAATAGAGGCCCATCGCATACCTGGTGCAGTCCTTTTCAAAGGGAGCCTGAAATTGTTCCAGCAGGATTCCCATTTGAAACTCTGATGGCGGCTGGTAATCAATAGCCTCATATTCCTTCTTGCCCTTCCCATCATTGTCCAAATATGCTGCGTCCGCAATCCGGATATGCCTGGGACATTTTGCGTGATACTGTTCTTCTTTCATACACAACCTCCGTTTCGTATGCCATCGCAGAAAAGCTGCCGCTGGCGGCCTTCTGCATACTATAAATGATAAAGCCCCGCATAAGCAAGCTGCCCCAAAATGGCCGTGCTGCTTATGCAGGGCTGCGGATCAGGAAAAGTCTACCATCATGCTTGATTTGCATATCTTTTTATAATCTGAATTCTGCAGAAGTACCTTAGATTTACGCCTCACTTTCCGGTTCAGTATTTTTTTGTTTCTCGAAATCCCGGCGCGAAGCTCCCCCCTGGAGCTGTAGGATCCGTTTCCTCTGCGCCATGAGTTTCGTTTGATCCTGGCTGTTCCTTTCATTGGTTCCTGTAATGCCATGTTTTTCTCCCTTCTTCAAGAATCCTGCTGTTCTTTGGCTTCCCTTGATGAGCTTAAAATTTCTTCCACCGCATACTGATAGAAAAGTTTCGTGAACAGGAGCCAGCGTCCATGGATGGCATCTGCATAGTTGGCAATAGCATGCTTCAATTTCTCCGATTTCCGCAGATTGCTGACCACTTTCTGTGCCTCCGATTCCAGCTCCACCCTCATCCGGTACTCCGGATTGGAGGAACGGAGCATCTGGTCCGCTTCCTCGATCCGGTTTCCGGCCAGAAGATCCAGGAGCTTGCTTGTCCGGTTTTCTCCTGCTTCCTGTTTCCTATCCCGATGGATGCTAAACTCCTCCATCCCCGGAATATTCATGGCCTGCTCTAAATAGTAATGATATTCCCGGAGCAAAAGTTCTGTTTTCTCCCGAAGGCTCAGATATTCTTTGATCGCCTGATGTTCTTCAGCCGTCAGTTCCATGGCTCCCTCCCCATCCAGAAACGGAGTGATCACAGGATACTTTTCAGCCAGTTGGCTCTGCTCACTCAGGATTGCTTCAAACCGGGAATGGTTTTCTTTCAGATACGTGACTACTTTCCGGTCTACCCATAGTGACAGCACTTCCCTCCACTGCTCATCTTTGTCGCATTCCAGCATTTCATTTTCCTCCTTCAAGGTATTACCCCCCTCACTGCGTTCGGCGGCAGGTCGTCGGAAGGCATCTGAAAAAACGCTCCGCGTTTTGCCTTCCTCCTCTTTTCCAAATCTTCTCTGCTTCAAGTACGACATGATACCAGAATCTAAAAGGAAAAGCCATTCACAGAACCTACCAATCCTTCCCTTCTGAAACTGTGCAGATGGCACAAAATCCTGGTCCATTCCATGGAAAACAAAAAGCAGATACAGTTCCTCTGGCCGGAAGGCCGCACTGTATCTGCTGTCTTTGACATGCTTTTCCCTATCCACTTTTCTATGTTTCGGTCTGCTTCAATATCGAATAAAATAATCCTTGAATGGAATACTGCACTCATCCTGGGCTGGGACAAAATACAGCCCCTTAAGTACACTTCTCCGGATCCATGCGTCCTCCTGCGCTTTCATGATCACGGAACGGACATGGAAATCTTCATACACATGGGCCAGGAGCAATTCCATCAGTTCCTGGATATCTTCCCTGTCCTCGTATTCCGGCAGAATATCCAGCCGCAGGATCCCCATGCAGGAACCATCGGCCGAATATTTATAAGAGGGACAGACCTCCGCCATCCCCGCAATCTTCCCTGTGCTTTGATGGACGACCGTAAAACGGACAAAATCCTTTTCCCGGTATCGGCTCTCCCAGAATTCCATGCATTTCACAAACCGGCTGAACTCCGTATAGTAAAAATCATCGCCGCAGCAGTCACCGTTAAAATACTTTGCGGCCTTCGGGTTGCTGTAGCATTGGAAAAGACCTTCCGCATCCTCCATCCTCATTTTTTTTAAGCAGAAACGTCCCGACTGGTAAACAGGGCATTCTTCAAATACATTCCTTTCACTCATGTTCCTCTTCCCCAACTTTCCATTGATGTACTATATCATAGCAGAACTTATGTTTGTATTCAAGAATTATTTTCCTGCTTTAGATACACAGCTATCTGGATTGCCCATCCTGTTTTTTCTTCTTATCTTGGTTTTTCCGTTGTTGCTTCCTCTGAAATTTCCGCGCCTCATCCGCCCCTTTTTCTACCAGCTCCTTCATCCCCGGCAGAGAAGTATTCCACGTGGAGCCCATAAAGAAGCACTGGATACCATATCTTGTTACAAACCTGTCGCCAAGCTTTGGATACACGGCCACCGCGTCCCGTATTTCCAGCGGGTATTCAATCATTGGATGGTACTTGATCCCCCCGGATACTTCTGCCAGCATCTGGTCCCTCATTTCAGCCGTATAATCCTCATAGACGTCCCGCCCGGTCAGTTCCACATAGGCATCATTTCCAACATAGCTTAACATTTCGAATTCACAATCCCCATACTGCTCTACTTCCGCAAGCGAGTCCGGGTTCTCTAAAGCGGCCATATAAACCGTTTTCCCCTGGGCGATCAGCCATGCCCTGAAATCAATAAACAGGTCATCCGTGCAGCCATCCATCAAAAGCGAGGCTGCGGTCCAGAGCCCATATTTATAAGCTGCGTCCCGATACCCATGCAGGACTGTATGGAACTTCAGGATCTGTTCCGGCTGCATGCCTAACAGCCGTCCCTTTATCCAGGAAAGCATTGCATCCATATCCTTTCCGCACTGTCCCTTTGCTTCTTCAATGAACTGCCAGAAGGTATCCTTGTTTATCTCTGTAATCTCTTTTCCCACATCAAACCACCTTTCTTATCTTTTTTTATTCCTCCATAGCCTCCCTCCGCCATGCTTTCTGTCCAACAAAAAAACCGGCATCCGGAGATCACATTCCTCCTGCCAGTCATTACATTTATTCCCTCTACTTTATACACATTTTTCCCTATGCCTTGTGTATCAAGTAGCTATATTCCATTATTTTAAACACAATATACGCTATATACAGTTAAAAACCATAGTCCAGTTTACATCCGCAAGGATGATCGCCGGTTTTGCCGCCAGTGCCCTTGCCAGAGCCACTCTCTGCTGCTGGCCGCCGGACAGTTGATTCGGCATGGCGTATTTCTTTTCCTCCAGGCCCAGCATCCCAATAATCTGTTCCACATATTCCCGGTCCGGTCGAATGCCGTCCAGCCTGATCGGCAAAACAATATTTTCATACACATTCATCAGCGGAAGCAGATTATAATTCTGAAATACAAACCCAATCTTCCGCCTGCGAAATATGGTCAGCTCATCCTTTGTCATTTCAGAAATATCCTGGCCGTCTACCACCACTTTCCCGGAGGTGGGATGATCCAGCCCGCCAAGCATGTAAAGAAGTGTGGATTTGCCGCTTCCGGAGGTGCCGACGATTGCAAGGAATTCTCCACTTTGGACCGAAAGGCTGATCCCGTCCAGCGCCTTCACTCGTATTTCCCCCATGTCATAATATTTTTTTAGATTTTCTGTAATTAATATGTTCATTTTTACACCTGCTTTCTGCTCTCTTTTGACAATGCATAGTATAACAGGGGATTCTTTCTCAAATCTTTCGTGAAGGTGACATTTTTGACAGATTTGCAGATAAGGAACTGTTTAGAAATAGACCGAAACATTTCCAAACAGGAAGCTTAGAACAAAGAGTTTCGCTTGCGAAACTCGCGCCTGCGGCGGTCGCACCGCGACATCTACCTTGTACGCCGCAGTGC
>VSNK01000239.1 GCA_009774255.1 Faecalicatena sp. | reverse complement strand
TGCATAGTGAGGAATGTATGCAGTTATTATTTACAACACATGAATCTTCCATCATGGATCAAAGTATCTTCAGGCGAGACGAGATATGGTTTATTGAACGAGGCGCAGACAATGCGAGTGTCATTTATTCTTTAGACCGGTTTAAAGAAAGATACGACAAAGTTCTTAGCAAAGCCTATCTGGAAGGCAGATACGGTGCTATTCCGGTGTTTAGCACATTTGAGTTCAGAGAGGAGGAATAGGTATGGCTCCTGTTAGAAGTTACACAAATTGGAACACTAGACAGGAGAATCAATGAATACATCAAAGGTAGATACCTACACGGAATATCTTCGGTCAAAATACGGCAATGTAAAAATCCAGAATATTGGGAAAGATCAGCAGAGCCTTGACAAAATTGGCAAGGGCATGAGTGGAAATGATGTTGTGATTGCCCCAAACATTCTGGAACAGATGGCAAATGACCCGAAAAAGGCAGCTTACTATGAATGCAAGATAGATGATTTCTTTAATGCCACACCTAGGCTGAAAGCGTCATTTGCAGCACAGGGACTTGACTACCAGCCATGCGGGGTAGTTGTCCATGAAAAAAGCAGCTGAACAAATTTCAAAAAGTATATAGAACTGGCATCCTCTAAACCGGAAGATATCCATGAGCCTATGTTTGGCGGGTTTGGCATCTTGGCAGGCCATTGTCCTGTGTCATACCGCAGGCAATGCCTGGCAGCTATTATGCTTATGACAATGATTTTTTCCAACAAAATACGGAATGGTTCGGGTAACTGTGGAATCGGGAGATATATGGAGTGTATATACCATGCATTTCCCGATTTTTATTCCTGCGGTCTATGTCAAGAAATTGAATAAAAACATAATTTTGCAGGAAAACTGCAAAATAAAGATAAAAATATTGACTATTAAGAATAATAAGCATATAATTATAGTATGATTTTGCAAGAACTTAGCAGAATGGAGGTTATTATATGCTTCTTGAATTTAAGACAAAGAACTATAAATCATTTGTAGAAGAATCTTGTTTCTCTATGGTGGCTGCACCGAAGCAGAAAGGATTAGATTATAGTTTGATGAAAACAAAGGTAAAAGGAAAAGAAATCCGTGGTTTAAGCTCTTCAGTAATTTACGGTCCAAATGCTGCAGGAAAAACAAATATTATAGGTGCAATGGACGTTCTCCGTGCGATTATATTACGAGGAAATATTAGAAATTCTGAAGAAAAATCATCACCAAATCCGGCAGCGGCAGCATTGGAGCTGATTCCAAATAATAATGCAATAGAAGGAAAGCCGGTTTGTTTTTCTGTGGAATTTTATGAAGAAGATGCAGGAGATAAGTTTAGAATTCTGTATGAATTGGGGATTGATTTAGGAGGATTTCTTGATGAGGAATATCCAAGAAAAATCGTATCAGAAAATCTTTTTGTAAATGGAGAGCCGATTTTTCAGCGCGCCGATGATCTGTATATCGGAAATATGAAAGCGATTAAAGAGTACCTTTCGGATGTGACAGAGCAAAATGTGGAAAGTGTAATTGAGATTGCTAAGAACAGTTTAAGTAAAGATGAATTGTTTTTAACAAATGGATTTAAACTTGTTTTCTCACAGAGGTTTGTAAAATTAATTGTAGATTGGTTTTCAAATAAATTCATGGTAATTTATCGTGCCGACTCTATGCAGCTGATAAAAAAATTTGCTGATCCTAAGAAAAAAGCAATTTATGTGGAAAAGACAACGGATAAAGCAGCGAAACTATTTGGAGTTAATTCCAATGCAGTAGGGTATGTCGTAAGGGAAGATGAGTCGGACGCAAAACTGTATTCTATTTTTCAGGATATGAAGAATAAAAAGAGTGCGGCTATTGCAGCAGAAATTTTTGAATCTTACGGGACAATCCGCTTTATCAATATGTTTCCATTGGTTATAAAAGCAATTCAGACTGGAGGAACGCTTGTAGTTGATGAGTTTGATGCATCTATTCACCCAATAGCGTTGATGAGTATTATCAATGTTTTTCATAACGATGACATCAATATCCATCATGCACAGCTGATTTTCAATACACACAATCCAATCTTTTTGAACTCTAATCTGTTCAGAAGAGATGAAATTAAATTCGTAGAGCGCGATGATGACAGCCATCAAAGTGTTTTGTATGCGTTGTCTGATTTTGGAACAACGGGTGATAGAGGTGTTCGTAAGCATGAGGATTATATGGGCAAATACTTTATCAGCCAATATGGTGCGATTAAGGATATTGATTTTACACCAATCTTTGAGGAGATTTTGGCCAGAGAAGGTGAGGTGTAGTTATGGCAAAGAGAAAGCCGACCAATAAATACTATTTTAGTGTTGAGGGGGAAACAGAACAGTGGTATTTGAAATGGCTGCAGGATCTGATTAACAATACGGAAGAATCTGTCTGTAAAGTTTCGATTGATTGTCCGGTGAAAAAGAATCCACTAAAACACGCAAAATCTTTGACTGTTACAAGAAAGATTGAGATATATCATTTCTTTGATTATGAAAGTGATGAGCCTATTCATGTACAGGGATTCCAAGACGCTATGGATAATATGAAGAAAGCAGAGCAATTAGGTAAGCAGATTAAGTATAAATCGGGATATAGCAATTTCACTTTCGACTTATGGATTTTACTGCACATGGCAGATTGCAATACTTCATACGCTCATAGAAAACAGTATATTACACTGATCAATAGAGCCTTTTGTGAGAAATTTGAAAACATGGATGAATACAAACATGAGGGTAATTTCAAACGCTGTTTGAGCAAAATGAATCTTGTTAATGTAATTGACGCTATCAAACGTGCGAGAAATATCATGCAGAGGAATCAGGAGAATGGATATACATTACTTCAGTATAAAGGGTATAGATATTATAAAGAAAACCCATCTCTTTCTGCGTGGGAAGCAATAGAGAAGATTTTGAGTGACTGTAAATTATTATAAATTGCAAATGAAAGGGTTAAAATGAAAGAAAAAAGCGGAGTATTAGCAGAGAGCATAAATAATTTACCTTAATCCGTGAAGTTTAATTATTGTTCCATGCTATAACTGCCCTGTTTATGCGGCCTGCCGATATTTTTTTGGATGAAATAATATCACCCATTTGGTGATATTTTCTGATACAATACTCCATAAGAACACTATGGAGGCAGTCATCATGAAAAAGATAAAAATTGAGTTTACTAACGAGCGGATCATCCCAGCCAGCGGCCTTGCAGTTGTCGGTGCCATTCTCGGCAAATGCGACTTCGTAAAGCGCTGCAATCGTATGGATGTAACTCCAAACCGTTCACAGCACCAGATTAAGGTGGAAGCGGGCTGCCATTTCATCATAAAACGCAACCTCCGCAAGGAAAGCAAAGAGGACTGGCTGAAGATGGCCCAGGAATACAGCAAAGATGTCGAAACTCCCCGAGATGGAAAGATCGTTTATATTGGAAGCGACTGGAAACCGGTTTCGTATTAAACAGCGGATGGTGAAGAAAAAAACATCACCCTGCGTACCGGTTATGAGATCATAAACCGTACCATTGATAAATATGGGCAATTCCTTCTGGAAGGCGACACAGAGGTCAATACCTGGTGGACAAACCTTGGGATGACGGATCGCGAAGTCATTGATCTCTATCATGCCCACGGCGAATGTGAACAGTTCCACAGTGAGATCAAGACGGATATGGATGTGGAGCGGTTGCCATCCGGCAAATTTGAGACCAACGAGCTGGTACTGGAGCTGACAATCCTGGCCTATAACATCCTGCGAATGATTGGACAGGAAAGCATCGGCAGGAAGGGAACCGAGACAAAACATAAAGTCAGACGCAGAAGGCTGCGCACGGTGATCGGGAACATGATCATGATGGCAAGCCACGTTACAGAGCATGCCCGTCAGTTGCTGATAGGTCTTGGCCGAAGTAATATATGGCGTCATGCTTTTGCGGAGGTATATACAGCTTTCGCAGATTTCCAGTTATAAATATCGTCCTATCAGGTAACTTATGAAAAACCAAGGGGAAAGCAATGGTTATTGCTTTCTTTTATTACTATGCGATGATACGTTCAATTTGTGTAAGAATTACTACACTTCTGGGTGTAGAATATATTGAAAATGCAGAAGAATGTATTATGCTATTTGATAAAGAGAAATGTATGCAGGATATTATGAAGCTTAGTGGTATTCGTGAACAGAAAGTTAGGGATATTGTAGAATATTTTATTAACAGAGGCAATGCTAATTTTTTGGAGTTTCCCCTGTTTGAAGTAGAGAATAAATTAATTACTATTCCTTCCCTTATTATGGTTAATGATTGGCAATTCCCGATGTCATGTTATTTCTTTCCGGCAGATTTACAAAGGGGCAGAGAATATCCTAAAAAATGGCAGTCCTGAGATAAAACCCGATGCGCAGCAGGTTTTCATTGCGTACGGCAAATACTTCTCCCTGCATTTTTTCCACAAGGAGCTTTACGATGGACAATCCCAGCCCGGTGGAATGATTGCGTTCTTTTCGTTCCACGTAAAACCGTTGGAATACTTTGGAGGGATCCAGCGTAGAATCTGCGGCAATCGGATTTTGTACACAGATACGGATGTTCCCTTCGGGCGTGTGGTCCTGCAGGGAGCGCAAAGACGCGGCTGCGTCCTGTGTGACGGAGACCACCACTTCGCCGACGGAATACTGCAGACAATTTTTCAGGAGATTCTGCATCACCCGGCGGAGCAGTTCTTCCTCTGCCAGGCCTTTGCAGGCGGTGTCCTGGTCTAAGCGCATCGTGAGACCTTTTTCCTCAAACATCGGTATAAAATCGGTCATGGTATCAACAATCAGGTTGGTCACATTTAATAGCTTCAACTCCGGTTCCTGGTCCTGATTCATCCAAAAGGAGTATTCAAAAAACTGCCGGATTCGCTGTTCCAGTTCATCGGTATGCCGAAAACAGACGGATAGATACGTTCTGCCCGTATCATCCATCTCACAGCGCTCCAAAAGCTGCAGATATCCTTTCAGGACAGTCAGCGGAGTCCGCAGGTCATGGGAAATGTTGGTGATTAATTCCTTATATTCATTTTCATCCCTGTTCCGGCTTCTGCGAAATTCCTCGTCCTGTCTGAATATCTGATTCAGGGCAGCAGTCAGCGCCATCAGGTCGCTGTCCTGCATTTCCAGCGCAAGCGGTTTTTTGACCGGGGCGCTGATTCGATATTCCAACTGACGCCTTAAGCTGCGCAGCTGCAATTTCAAACCTATGATATAGATAATAAAAATAACCACTAACACACTGATGACAAGAAATGCAGGATTCATCGATTCCTCCCTTATTGCCGTGAGTATATTTTAGCATAACTCGGTCTTTTGAAATTTGAGATATCCAACCGTCCAGAAGAGAATGATCCAGATCAGGCTGATTCCGACTGTCTGGCAGAGATCCGGCCATGCCACATCTATTTTTAATACATGGCGGTACAGTCCGAGCGGGGTGTAGTTGACAATCTTTATGACATCTTCGGGAAGGAGGAACGCCAGAATATTTCCGCCGAGCAGAATCCCGACAAAACAGATGCCCATGGTAGTTCCGGTCTTTTGCGCGCAGAACGCGATCAGGCCGCAGATTGCAAACAGGCTGATATATGCCGCGCTGCCGGCGGCGACCATTCCGATGATATAGGAAATCCGGGATAAATTTCCACAGATATCCGCTGTCCCCAGACCGTTTTTAAAACCTGCCGGAAGCGCTGCCCCGCACCAATAGATCAGGCAGAGAAAGGTCACTGCGGCAGAGTACGTCAACATTTTAGCCAGATAGACGGTGCTACGTTTTTTTCCATAGCAGACAGATTCCTGGATCACCCGGTTCTCGAAGCCTCCGCCGATTATCCAGCCGGCAAACAAACTGGCCAGCAGCAGCGCCATGGCGCTGTCACTCATCACACTGCATATAGAACCCCCGCCGTATAAGGTATACATATGATCCAGAGCTTTCATTTCCGGCGTATGGACTGCGGCAGTAGTTTTGACTCCAAATATGACGGACGCGGCCGCCATAATTACAACCGTAATTTTCCAGGACAATGATTTTCGTAGCTGATACCATTCACAGCGCAGTAAACTAAGCATGTTTCTTCCCTCCGATCACACGCATGAAATATTCTTCCAAACTGGTCTCGCACACCGACATTTCTGTGATGATCACGTCATTTTCATGCAATACCCGTCCCACCCGCTCTCTTTCGTCCAGAAAATCAAACAGTCTGACACTGCTGTCCGGCATGACCTGAAAATTTTCGGTGTGCAGCTTTTCTTCCAATACCGCTGCCAGTTGATTTGCATTGACAGCCTCCAGGGAAATATAGCATTTGCACCGGTCGTCCAGTTCTTCGTGGGAAATGACTTCGCGGATTTCGCCTTCATGGATCATGATGAAATCGGTGGCAACCTGATATAGTTCCGGCAGGTTATGGCTGGAAATGAGAATTGTCTTATTTTCAAATGCGCTTAATTTTTTGATCAGATTTCGGATCTCGATGATGCCGGCGGGATCCAGGCCGTTGATGGGTTCGTCCAGCATGAGCAGGTCGGGATTGCCGACCAGTGTTGCGGCGATTCCAAGCCGCTGCCGCATTCCAAGAGAAAAGTTTTTTACTTTCTTTTTTCCGGTGTCTTTCAGACCGACGAGCTCCAGCAGTTCATTTTCAATTTTATAATCCGGCATGCCTTTCATCAGACACTGCAGATGCAGGTTTTCCTTTGCGGACATACCGGCCACCAGCGCCGGAGCCTCGATCAGGGAACCGATGCGCTTGCCCGCCGCCTCCAATTCACTGCGGCTTTTTGTGCCGAACAGCAGGACGCTGCCCTGTGTCGGGAATCCCAGCCCTGCGATCATCCGCATCAGCGTTGTCTTTCCGGCACCGTTTTTCCCGATCAGGCCGTAAATCTTACCCTGCCGTAGACGCAGATTCACGTGCTTTAGTGCCCGCTGAGATTTGTACTCTTTTGATAAATCTCTTGTTTCCAAAACCATATTGCTCATAATCCGTTTCCTTTCTGCTATGTAATTTTCCTGGAAATGATTTCTAAGAAACTGCAGGAAAATATACTCACGGCCGATAAAATCTGCCGTGAGTATCGCGCCAGCCGCAGCCGCGAAGCGGCATATTTCCTTATGCGGCTGTGTGCATCATGTGATACTTTACGGCAGATTTATCTGGCGTGCAGTATCACCCGGCCAGATAACGCAGGATATTTCCACGCAGTTCTTTCTAAAGGAACTGTCCCTAACAGAAAGTATAGCACCCAATGGTTTGATAAACGTTAAGAAAATCATGCTAATTGAGTAAAATCGTAAAGAAAAGGTTAAGGAACTGTGAAAAAATATCTTTCCCTTTTGTGCAGTTCCTGAGTTGTAGTTACGTTCAGTCTTTTTTTGCGAGCCGGTATCCCAGGCCCCACACGGTTTCAATGTACTCGGTTTCGCTGTGATGTTTCATCTTGGCTCTGAGGTTGCTGATGTGCGTCTTGATGACATTTTCATCGCCCAGATACTCATATCCCCAGATTGTTTCATAGAGAGAAGCTTTTGAAAAGACTTTGTTCGGGGACTGCAGCAATAGTTCCATGATACCGTATTCTTTTGCTGTCAGTTCCAGCACAGCGCCGTTGACTGCTAGCGACTTGCTCTCGGTATCCAGAGTCAGTTCTTTGTAAGTGAGTTGCTTTTCCCGGCTCATCATGTGATACCGCCGCAAATTGGAAACGACTCTGGCAGTTACTTCTCCCAGATCAAATGGCTTCGTGATATAATCATCTGCTCCCAATGTCAGCAGATCAATCTTTGTACCCACTAAATCTTTGGCTGAAATTACAATAACCGGAATATCACAGTCCTTTCTGATCTCTTTTAACACCTCGTCTCCGCTTTTCCAGGGAAGCATCAGATCCAGTAAAACCATGTCAAATTGCTGTTTGCGTAATTGCTCAATGCCGTCAAGCCCATCACGGACAGATACGGTTTCATATCCGCTGTTCTGCAGATTCCGTGCCAATAGCTGATTGACGTCCTTTTCATCCTCGATGATCAGAATACGTTCCATTTCTATATTGCTCCTTGTATGATCTGCCTTTGGGGGGGCATATTTTCGTTTGTCACCTTTGATTTAGAATAATTCATATCAATTTGAGTATAGGGGAAAAATTTGTCCGGTTCAAAGCTAAAAAACATTAGCCCTACATTTTTCGGTTTTGTATATTCAGGAAGAGAGGAAACAAGATTCATACTCATTATTATATTCACAATAGAGAATAATATCAAGGCTTTTTTTGATGTGTTTCATTGACATTCCTATGAACTCTTGGACAGGATTCTGTCAGCAAGTGGCGAAGCCGTTTCATCAAGAAGCTTCCTCTTCTCCAGGAAATTTCTGAAAAAGATCCAGCCAAACTGGCAGAGGCAGTTTCCTCTTTCCTGAATGACTGCCCGCGTCCCGGACAGCCTCCGCATTATACGGATGAACAGATCATCAAAATCCTTGAAATTGCCTGCCGCAATCCAGAAGAGTTGGGATATGAGGTTAGCCACTGGAGCCTCAATCTGCTTGTGGACGCGGTAATAAAGGAAGGAATTGTGGA
>VSNK01000238.1 GCA_009774255.1 Faecalicatena sp. | reverse complement strand
CGGATAAATAACACAAATACCCAACCCAACACATCTGACTAAAAGAATACATATTTTTTTCCTCCAAATTTTTTATTTCATTATTTTATTATTTTGTATTTGTTACTTTGATTGCTGCGCTAACCTCCGCACCTGCTGCAGGCTCTTTTTCCTTGTACTTTTGATTTTTGAACCGCGCGGATGGAACGTTTTAATCCACTGCAGTTCAATGAATTGTGATAACGATTTCCACTGTTTGTGACATAGATTCCTGCCATCGCACTTCCGTGAACGCATTTTTCACAGGCCCGGTATCTTGCTCCGCCCAGATTGCGCAGGCCGGACAGCCCGGAGGATGGAAGAAATCGAATCGAAAGCTGTAAATGAGAACATTGATAGTTTGTATGATAAACAATTCCGGTATCCGTAACGTATACGATCTGTCCGTCCCCATCCTTCATATCCGGTTTTTCATATCCGGTCCACGCTTTCACGGTCATCTCTACCTTCTGCCTTGCCTTCATATTCATAAAGCCCGGAAATGGCAGTTCGATTTTATAAGTTACTCTTACATGTATCTCGCCGGTACTTTTCTGATGCCAGGAACCCAGGCAGGATATCCCCGATTTTCCTCCTTCTATAATACTTCGCTCCAGGCGGTCAGCCCCGATGAGGCTGACCATATCGGAATTCATCTTAAACAGATTCAGCACCGGAATCGTGACGATATCCTCCGCCGCATTTTTTGCCGCTCCCTGCGCCGCGGAACGGACACTGAGCCTGATTGCCTGGATTTCCAGCAAATATACAAGACAGAGCACGGCAAACAAAAAAATCGGAATCGTAAGTGCCGCCTCTACCGTCATACTTCCTTTTGAGCCTGACATAGATGCCTCTTCCTGATCAGAGCGCATAATATGTATATGTTTCCGCAGATAAGCCATCTTCTATTTTTTCCTTTCTAAATATTTTTGATTCTCATATTTTTTACTGTCCCACGCTTCTTTTTTGGGATTCTCACCGTAAGAAAACAGAAATCACACGGAAAGTCTGCTGTTCATCAGCCTTTCCGCATTTAGGAACTGTATGGAAATAACTTTTACATCTTGACGTGTCTCCATCTGTAAATGTTATTTTCCTACAGTTCCTTAAGAGTTACAGTTCACTCCCCAGTCAATCACCACGCTGATTGGCTGGGAGGATGCACGCTGCGCTTTGAATAGAATACAGCCCGTCTGCACTCCGTTCCGGTCCGTCCTAAACAAGCGTCGCTGGCGCTTAGAACCGCCGAAGGCGACTTAAAATGGGCTGAATTCGTTACAGTTCGCTGGCTGGCCAGTGAACTGTAACCCTTAAGATATCAGGATGAGCAGGCATCTATGCCAGGCTCAAAAGAATCCGGAACACATCTTTATTTACAGATACCCAAAATATATCGGAAATGTATAGGTCACTCCATTCCAGATATCTGCCGTGTTCTGCAGTTTTATTTTTGATACACAGGCATCCGCCCGGAAAAAGGACAGTTCCTTTTCCTGGATCAGGTTCTGTTCCACCCGGTCCATCGTCCGCATGGTAAGCTGTGTATCACTTTTTAGAAATGTCAGGATCTGCAGGTACTGCTGATAGGTCAGTCCGCTTTCATCATCCTGGCCTTCCTGCGTATCCTCTTCCTTCCCCAGCTTGAACAGGCCGCTTAACTGAAGCTGCCAGTTTTCTGCTTTTTTGGTCAGTGCAATTTTCTTACCCGAAAGGAGCGAACGAAGATCCATAATACTTTCTCCAAAGCTCCATAATACAAGGATTAGCTGCTTTATCACCGGTTCCAGCTCCGGATTCGCCAGCAGGATGGAAGCCGTCGCTGCCATTGTTTCCGCCTCTCCCTGTTTCGCCGTATCGGTCATCAGATACGCGTAATTTGCGGCAAACCGGTACATGAGCAGTTGATAGACAATGCTTTTCAGATTTTCCGCATCGCTTTCTTTTCCGCATATAATATACTCCACCTCATAGTTCAGATTGCGGTTTTCTCCTTTTTGCTCCATGGCGTTACCGAATTTCTCCACAATATACTGTTCAAACAAAAGCTTTTCTTCCGCTCCTGCTGTGCTGCTCTTTCGTTCCGGAAAGCTTCCCCGGCCTGTCCGGCAGTTCCGCCCGGATATCTGCTCTTCCGGCCGTATGGTCTTTCCGGAAAGCTGAAACTCTTTCGGCAGGACCAGGGAAAGAATGGCTCCTTTACTCACCGTCAGTTCTCCTCCGGCTTCTTCCGGAAGCAGCTCCGGAAGTGATTCTTCATTTTCAGAAAGAACCTCTTCCAACTGCTCTGACATCTCCTGACCCTGTATCTCCCGTTCTTCCCAATTCGATGCCAGCCCTGTCAGATTCTGTACCAGGGTAATTCCGGTCCGGCTTTCCATGTATTGTATGACCTGCTCCCGGAATGCCTGTCCGTTGTTGTCGGTCAGAAGCTGGATATCCGTGATTTCCTGTTGAATTCCGATACTTCCGTAATAAGACATTCGATCCAGGAGCAGCCCTTCTTCATAATCCCCGGATTCATACGTGCCGTCAATGGCGAACACGTTGTACTCCTCCAGCAGATTTTTCTGGTATTCTCCAAAAAGGGAAAATACCGCCCGGTCTGCGTCCATCCTCTTTTGATTTTTCACGGTCTGAATCAATGCACTCTCCGTCATAGCCAGTATGAAGGACACCAGAAGCACGAAGATCAAACTCAATAATGCTGTAATTTCCCCTTTTTTTGTACGTTTCATCCTAGATCCCGGCACTCTCACTGGTTATTTTCTCAAAAATGGTATTTACCAGATCCGTAAGCTGATTCTTAAAGATTAAGATCAGAGCAATGATCACGACCAGAATTAACAACAATTCAATTACCGACATTCCGGAATTGTCCTGCAGTACCCGAATACCGTAACAAACCTTCTGCTTGATTTTTCTTATAAAGTTTTTGATTTTGTTCATATATTTTTCTCCTCTCGTATTTTTATAACCAATCCGCGCAGCAAATTGATTGCCTGCCCGTATGTTTTTTACGATGCTTTATACTGTCTGTTCTTATACTCAAGACCGCCAGAATTTACCAACCGGCCCAGAGAAAAAATGCGGCTGGCGGTCTTTCGTTATAATTGATGACTGCAAATCTATTCGAAGTGCAGTATAAATTCAGTGTCTGGCACCGGATTTGCTTTTAATTTTTATATTTGTATGGAGAAGAATGCCGGCACGACGATCATCACAAGCACCACAGCCAGCATCAGGAACATAGGAATCAGCATTTTTGTTCCCGCCTCTTCTCCCAGTCGCCTTGCAAGGCTTTTCCTTTCTTCAAACGCATTGTCAGCCTCTTGTTTCAGCAAGGACGCCAGACCTTTTGTTCCTTTTTTCAGATTCTGGGAGAGCATGGCGCCGAATTTCTTATATGCCGGGAGTCCGCATCTCTCGCCGAATCTTTCATAACACTCACTCTCGGAGCCTCCGCCCTGGATTTCGTGCATGGTATAGATCATTTCCTCGTAGGTTTCTCTTCTGCCTTTTTCTTCTTTCTGCTGTTCGTAATCCTCTGCGATTCGATACCACGCCTTTCTTACGGTCATGCCTGCCCCCAGGTATAGGGTCAGCTTACTGACCATCTGGGGATAATCCAGTGACATCTGTACTTCCCGTTTCTTTTTTTGATCCTTCTGTTTCTCCTGTTCGGACACATAGAGGAAGAGAGTCATTGCAATTCCGATCAGCAGAAGTGCCAGTGCCCGGAAATTTTTTCCCTGGTTCCAGATTACAGGAATACCGTCCACGCTTTCCGGCAGCAAAAGCTTCTCCTTCTGCTTTGTCTCCTGATCCAGCCGTTCGATTTCTCCATCCAGCTTTTTCAGTAGCTTTTCCGTCTGATTCAGCTTCGGCGGATAGAGCCGTGCATAAAACGAAAACTCCGCCGTTTCTTCTTTGTAGCTCAGCAATGCGGTCAGCTTTACCAGCGTTCCCTCGTCCGTCAGGTTTTCCTGTTTCAGGTCGCCCTGTAGATTCATCGCTTCATAATTATCCAGCTCCCAGGTCACTGTGATTCCCGTATCCGGGATTTTATTGACCAATTCCAGGCTGCTCCTGATTTCGTCCAGGCTTTCATTTTCTCCAAGCACAAGTACTTCCAGCTCTTCTCCAGCCTTTTGGAACGCCTCTTCCAGCTCACCCTCGGAATATTCCTGTTCCCCGACCTTTACGGTTACGCTCTCTTCCACATCTCCGATTGTGACTTCCAGTTTTTCTTCCCTGTCTCCCCCGCCGTGGCTGTTGCGGCTTACGGCGCTGGCGCCATTTTCGTCCGTGGGAAATGGCTGTGTATTATCCATCCAAAATACAAGCAGCGCTGCCGCGAGTACGGCCAGGAACACCATACCCATTTTCACATAAAGCGGATTCCATCTTTCCTCTGCCCGCTGCAGTATGCCTTTCTTTTTCGTCCGCTGCTTTTTTGCTTTTTTGATTCCCATTCCGCCCCCTCTTTATACTTCCATTCTTATTATTTTTATACCCGATCTCCACGCCTTCTTTATACTTCAATCTGTATCATTTTTGTGCCCATTCTCCATGCAAACGCATAGACTCCAAGGCAGACGCTCATCAGGATCACACCCGGAATGCCTCCGTACAATACCGACAAGAATTCCGGAAATGCCATTCTCATATACAGAACCATCCCCAGCGGAATGATGCACATGACATTAAATTCCAGTTTTTTCGAAGCCAGCAATGTCTGGATTTCCCGTTCCACTTCGATCTTGTCTCCGATCATCCGCACCGTATCCTTTAAAATAGAAATACTGTCTCCGCCCGTTCGTTTTGCCGTCGCAAATACCGTAACAAAGTTGTCCACATCTTCCTGCCGAATGCGTCTTGCCATGTCTTTAAGCACCTGTTCTGCCGTCAGATTCATGTTCAGCTCATGGATCATACGATTGAATTCTCTCCGTATCCGGCTGTCTCCCGGGTAAAGTGGCCGCAGATCCTTTTCTGTCTCCTTGATTGCGTTTTCTACGGAATACCCGGCTTTTAATGCGGAGGAAAGAATCTGCATTCCGTTTTGAAACTGTCCCCGGAACTCCTGCTCTTTTTTCCTACAAAAATCTTCACGCCACTGATGCAGGTAGAATATGACCACCGGAACCAGCAATATTGCAGCTATCCATGTATTGTAGAACAGATACGCCAGCATGGCATCCAGAAGGACTGCCCGCAGAATCGCCATGGCGTATTCCTTACGCCGGATATCCTGCTGCCAGCAGTTTGTCCCGATGAACCAGCTCTTCCACCTTCACAATGGCTCCTTGAACTTTCTCATTTTTGCAACCCTCCTCTCTGAATTCATAAAGTGTCTGCATCTGAATCTTTCCTTCTTCATATCCAAGAACTTCTACGATTGCCAGCAATTTTCTTGTCTTATCCCGAAGCCGCCCCAGATGAATAATGATATCTATGGCGGAGGCAACCTGCCGCTGGATTGCCACAAGAGGCAGGTCAATCCCCATCATCATCATGGTTTCAATACGGTGCAGCATATCCGCCGGATTATTCGAATGCCCGGTAGACATAGACCCGCTATGTCCATTGAGCATCGCGGAGGAAATCATATCTACGGTCTCATCTCCCCTGACCTCGCCGACGATAATTCTGTCCGGACGCATCCGAAGGGCCGACTTGATCAAATCCCGGATCGTAACCGCGCCTTCTCCTTCCAGGTTGGCATTGCGCGCCTCCAGACGGACCAGGTTGGGCACTCCCTTGATTTGCAGCTCCGCATTATCCTCAATCGTAATAATCCTTTCGTCCTTTGGAATATAATCTGACATGGCATTCAAGAATGTGGTCTTTCCCGAACCCGTACCGCCGCTGACAAATATATTGTATTTCGCTTTTACGATCATTTTTAAAAATTCTACAACCTCTTCACTGACACTCCCCCAGGAAATCAGCTGGTCCATTGTAACGGTTTCTTTTGGAAATTTACGAATCGTCATAATGGGGCCGTTCAGAGCGACGGGTTTTAATACCACGTTCACTCTGGAACCATCCTCCAGCCTGGCATCTACGATTGGTGACAACTCATTTACATAGCGGTTGGTTCCCGCGACGATCTGCTGAATGACATCTTCCAGCTTGTCTTCCGACATAAATTTTCTGTCTGACTGGACAATTCGCCCTTCCCTTTCCAGAAATATTTCATCCGTGCCGTTGATCATGATCTCTGTGATCGTTTCATCCTCTACCAGCTCCTGAAGTACATCCAGCTTTCTGAATGAGTGAAACAACTGTCTGCTGAGGCGTATCTGCTCCTGCAGCGGCATATACTCGTTTTCCGCCGATTCACGGATCACTTCATGAATCAGATCCATCAGTTCCTCATCCTCGATATCTCTGGTCAGATCCATCTTGTCCATGACAATTTCATATAACTGCTCTGCTTTCATTTTCCTACCATCGGGCTATTCCTCCTTTTTTCGAGTGCCTTTATCTGTGCTTTAATTTTTTCTGAACGGTCCTCTCCAATACCTTTTCTCTTCCTGTTTTTCTCAGATTTTCAGCGTATTGGTTCAGCTTTGCCCGTGCCGCCTCGTCTTCAATATATGGCGTATACACAGTATCGCAGGCTTCCAGAATCTGAAACAGTCCGTTTACACTGTCTCCCAGATCGAGGATTACTTTCTGATAAATGCAATTCTCCAGAATCTGCTCGAACAGCTTCAGCCATTCCTCCCCGGACACTCCCTGCATATCCTGTACATAGGGCATTGGAAGAATATAGTCCAGTTCTTCATCCTGTCCTGCTATCGAACTGATGCGCAGCCCAAGATTTCCCTTCTCCTGCCTGGCGTAATAGAGCAGATCCGCCAATGTCTGGCCTGTCTGGTCCGGAAAATAATAGCTTCCTCCGGCATACTCTTCCAGATTAAGGTACAAGACCGGCTCTTTCTTCGCCAGTTCTCTGCCTAATTTCATGGCAAATCTTGTCTTACCTATCCTGTGAACCGGTGAATATACCCCGATCAGTTCTCCCGTTGTCTTCGTCTGGCATTTTGCCGATACTTTTTGATTCCGTTCATTTTTCCTGAAAGGCTCCGTTTGTTCTCTCTCTTTTGTCTTAAAGCCCTTCGGGCTTTTTCTGTTTTCGTCTTCTTTTACATCCTGCGGGTTCTGCCCCCTTTCATTATTTTCCGAATTCCACGGCCTGCCTTTCCGGCTTTTCTGCGGCATTGCTGATCCGCCTTGTAACTGCGGCATTGCTGATCCGTTTCGTAGCTCCGGCATTGCTGATTCGCTTCGTAGCCCCGGCATTGCTGATTCGCTTCGTAGCTCCGGCATCGCTGAGCCGTTTCGTGTCTGTGGTATTGCTGATCCGTTTCGTATCTGCGACCAGATTGCGTTCGCAGACTGATACCGATATACTCCGACTTCATTTTCAGCCAGCGAATCCTGCCTGCTTTTTACCAGTACAAACCGCTCCGCCGCCGGAATTTTTTCTCTCTGCCCCAAAGGGTATTCTTTGCTGATCAGCAGGGTATGGACTGTTTTTTGTTCTGCGAACTTTTCCACTTCTTCCGTCGTGTGAAAAAGATACATCTGAACCTCTGGTTCCCTGTTCCGTGCAAACATCTGCAGGAGATTCCGTGCGTATTGCTGTTCCTGGTCACATATTACAAGATTTCCTTCATGCAACGTATCCCTCCTTTTTTTCAAGCCGCCATATGAGCTTTACCAGAACCCTGATCCGGATAAACCGGAAAAGCATGCCACGGAAATTTTGCCATTGTGTGGGAAAACTTGCTCGTAAGTGCTTAGGAACTGTATGGAAATATCCTGCGCAATCTGTACAAGTTATTTTCCTACAATTCCTTAGAGGGTATAGTGACTTCGCCTGCGGCTGTCAATATAGTTGCTTTCTAATCGTGTTATTCTCACGGTTTGAAAACTTTGCTGCGAATATGCAGCGTGGATATAGTGATAATCGGGAATTCAGGTTTTCCCGATCCTTAGATATATCCCCATCCTGAAATGATGTGGGATAAAGCAGCAGGTATGAAATCTGCTGCGTAGGTTGTATTATAAACAGACTTTTCAGAAATGTCCATAACTAATTTCAATTTTTCAGAATTTTGTGCAACTTTCACAAATTTTGGTAAATCAGAATTCCATAGAGAAGGCAGACTCCGGGAATGCCGAGAGTACCGCTCGCCAAAAAAGATACCGCATTTAAACCCACTTTCCATGCGCTCTCCGGGGGAATGATGTACTGATTAATAAAAAAGATCAGCCCCATGCCTAAAATTGCACGCATAATAAATTTCACTAAAAAAGATACCGGCCTTTGCTCCATGCTGCATTCCTCCATCCGTTTTCTGATCAAATCATTGCCGAATAGTAATGACATGGTATATTGTATTCGCCCGGTATCCTTTATATGTATAAATTCTTGGCAGATCACATCTTGATCAGGCGTGACCCGTAAGTCAGTCCACTAGTTCACATGCATGCGAGCTAGTATAACCCACGATAATTATCCACACCTTTCACTTGTCTAAATTTCCATCTGCCGCGTCAGCTTCAATCGACGATGCTACCGGCATCGCCTCATTCAGCTTCCTTGCACATGAAAATTTATCCTGCGTGTAAGGTAGCGGTAATTATCGTGG
>VSNK01000237.1 GCA_009774255.1 Faecalicatena sp. | reverse complement strand
CAAGGATTCTGTGGGATATCAGGCTTCCGAGGGCGCTGGCGGTATTGATTCTCGGCGGTGCTCTTTCACTTGCCGGCTATCTTCTGCAAACCTTTTTCAATAACCCGATCGCGGGACCTTTTGTGTTGGGAATTTCCTCCGGGGCGAAAATGGCGGTGGCGCTTGTCATGGTTTTTCTTATGGGAAGAGGAGTCAGGGTGACATCGGCAGCTATGATTCTCGCGGCGTTTGTCGGAGCGATGTTATCTATGGGCTTCGTACTGTTGATGTCCCGCAGAATCCAGAATATGTCCATGCTGGTAGTCAGCGGAGTTATGATTGGCTACATTTGTTCGGCAGTTACGGAATTAGTCGTTACATTTGCCGATGATGCGGATATTGTGAATCTCCACAACTGGTCACGAGGGAGCTTTTCGGGAATGACCTGGGAAAATGTCAAGGTTATGGCAGTGGTGGTGTCCGTCATGTTTCTTGCGGTTTTTATGATGTCAAAGCCGCTTGGCGCCTACCAGTTGGGAGAGTCTTATGCGCGGAACGTGGGTGTTCATTTACAGCTTCTGCGTGTGTGTATTGTGATTTTTTCAAGTATTTTATCTGCGTGCATTGTAGCATTTGCGGGACCGATTTCTTTTGTCGGAATTGCAGTGCCGCATATCGTCAAAAAATTGTTGAATACAATAGAACCGATTTGGATTATACCTGCCTGTTTTGTGGGCGGAAGCGCTTTCTGTCTGTTTTGCGATCTGATTGCAAAAGTGATACTTGCGCCGACAGAGCTCAGTATCAGTACCGTGACGGCGATTTTCGGCGCGCCGGTGGTGCTTTGGATCATAAAAGGAAAAAAAGCATGAAGAACTACTATTTTTCTACGAAAAAAATGTGTGTGGGGTACGATAAGAAACCGCTGATCAAGGATCTGGAAATTGCGCTGCCAAAGGGGGAAATCCTGACCCTGATCGGACCAAACGGCGCCGGGAAATCTACCGTTTTAAAAAGCATTGCGGGACAGCTTGAGCTGCTTGGGGGAACGGTATCTCTTGGAAAAGATGATTTATCTCAGATCAAGGCAGAGGAACTGGCAAAGAGAATGTCCATTGTGTTTACCGAGAAGGTAAAGACAGAACGGAAAACCTGCAGGGACATGGTTGCGACGGGACGTTATCCATATACCGGATGGTTTGGCATATTGTCAGAAGAAGATGAGCGGATTGTAAGTGAAGTGATGGAGCTTACCCAGATAACGGACATCGGTGAAAAAGATTTTGGCAGAATAAGTGACGGACAAAAGCAGCGGGTGATGCTGGCGAGGGCAATCTGCCAGGAGCCGGAAATCGTGATATTGGATGAACCAACGTCTTATCTGGACATCAAATATAAGCTGGAATTTTTGCTGTTGCTGCAGGAGATGAGGGAGAAAAGAGGACTGACGGTTATTATGTCCTTACATGAATTGGAGCTGGCAAAGATTGTTTCCGACAAAATACTCTGTCTGAGAGGGGAATATGCGGAGCGATACGGAACACCGGAGGAAATATTTGAGTCAGATTTTATTGAACGATTATTCGGCATCAGCGAAAAAGACTTTTATGGGAATGAAAAGCTCCTTGCGTATATGAAGCAGATCGGAAAGTATGAAAGCAATCTGTCATGACCGTGTGTGCCGGGCGCCGGTATGTGCAGAAGTATGAAAGCAATCTGTCATGACAGTGCGTGCCGGGTGCTGATATGTGCAGAAGTATGAGAGGTAATTATGGCAAAAATTATTATGATCCAGGGAACCATGTCCTGTGCGGGGAAGAGCCTTCTGACAGCGGGACTGTGCAGGATCATGAAACGGGACGGATACAGGGTGGCTCCTTTTAAATCGCAGAATATGGCGCTCAATTCTTTTGTTACAGAGGAAGGACTTGAAATGGGACGGGCACAGGTCATGCAGGCAGAAGCTGCGGGGATTGCTCCGCTGGTCTGCATGAATCCCATTTTATTGAAACCCACAGACCATACAGGTTCACAGGTGATTGTAAACGGACAGGTTCTCGGGAATATGAGTGCAAGGGAATATTTTTCCTATAAGCGAAGGCTGATTCCGGACATTAAGCGCGCTTTCCGAAAGTTGGAGGAACTGGCAGATATCATTGTGATCGAGGGAGCAGGAAGTCCCGCGGAGGTCAATCTGCGTGAGCATGACATCGTCAACATGGGGCTGGCAGAGCTTGTGGATGCTCCGGTATTGCTGGCAGGCGATATTGACAGGGGCGGTGTGTTCGCACAGCTTTTGGGAACACTGATGCTGCTTACGGAAACGGAGAGGAAACGAGTCAAAGGACTGATCATCAATAAATTCAGGGGAGATCGTTCGCTGCTGGATTCCGGAATTGAAATATTGGAAGAAAAGGGCGGGATTCCGGTAGCGGGTGTGGTTCCTTACATGGATATCCGGTTAGAGGATGAGGACAGCCTGACAGAACACTTTGGGAAAAAGGAGAAGGGAACGATCGATCTCGCGGTTGTCAGGTATCCCAGAATTTCTAATTTTACGGATTTTAATGTGTTTGAACAGATACCGGAGGTGTCCGTACGTTATGTTGCTTCAGTGGAAGAACTGGGTTCTCCGGATATGATTTTTTTGCCGGGCAGCAAGAATACGATGAGCGACCTGGACTGGATGCGCAGGAACGGGCTGGAAGCAGCCGTAAAAAAAATGGCGGAAAAGATACCGGTCTGTGGAATATGCGGCGGGTATCAGATGCTGGGAGAGAAAATTTCCGATCCGGAGGGTATGGAAAATGGCGGGACTATGAAGGGGATGGGACTGCTGCCTGTTATCACGGTGCTGAAATGTGAAAAAGTGCGCCGCCAGATACACGGTACGGTGAATCAGACGGAAGGCTTTTTTTCCGTACTTTCAGGACTTGAGTTTGACGGATATGAGATACATACCGGGGACAGTGCGGGAAATACTTCCCACACAGGAGAATGCCGGAAAAACGGGCAGGCTCCGCAAGAATGCCGGAAAAGCGGGCAGGCTCCGCACAGTTCCGGGGTATCTGACGCGGAGGCGGCGTTTGTGACCGGAAAAAATAAAAATGTATGTGGAACCTATATACATGGAATATTTGACAGGGCTGCGATTGCAGCTGCTCTTGCGGCTGCGCTGGCGGAAAAGAAAGGATTATCCATTGGAAATAAATCCTGCATGGATTATAAGGAATTTAAAGAAAAACAGTATGATAAACTGGCAGATATTTTATCGAAGTATCTGAATATGGAGGAAATATATGGCATACTCAGGAAGTCACATATTAAATAATCATACGCAGGAGCGCCCCTGCGGGGAACCCTTTCTGCCGTTTGGAAATAACGAGGAAACCCTGAAGAAACTGAAATTGGAAGAACCTGACCGTAACATATACAAAAAGGTATTGGAAAACTGGGATTCGATCGCCAAGCCCCTTGACGGGATGGGAAGGTTTGAAACGATCATTGCACAGATTGGCGCCATATCAGGTACGGATGAAATTGATCTTGCCAAAAAAGCGGTTATCATCATGTGTGCGGATCATGGAATTGTGGAGGAAGGGATCAGCCAGTCCGGCCAGGAAGTCACGGCGGCAGTAGCGGCGCAGATGGGGAAGGGTATGTCATCTGTCGGAAAAATGGCGGCGAAGGCAGGGGCGGACACGATTCCTGTAGATATCGGAATCAATGGAAAAGAGCAGATTGCAGGAGTGCTTGACAGAAAAATTCGCTGCGGCACCAGAAATTTCAGGAAAGAACCGGCCATGACGCGGGAAGAGGCTGTCAAGGCAATTTTTACCGGTATGGATATCGTGGGAGAGTGCAAAAAGAAGGGGTATCAGATTCTTGCAACCGGGGAGATGGGAATTGGAAACACAACAACGAGCAGTGCGGTGGCGGCAGCGCTGCTGAGATGTGAAGCCGAGGAAGTGACCGGAAGGGGCGCCGGACTTTGCGATGAAAAATTACAGTATAAAAAGCGGGTTATTGCGGAGGCGGTCAGGAAGTATGGGCTTTATGCTGCAGAGCCTCTCACTGTATTGGAAACAGTCGGGGGATTGGATATTGCCGGGCTTGTGGGGCTCTGTATCGGCGGCGGTGTCTTTCATATACCGATCGTGCTTGACGGCGTGATCAGCATGGCAGCGGCATTGCTCTCGGAAAGAATGGTACAGGGAACAATACGGTATCTGATTCCGTCACATAAGGGCAAAGAACCGGCAGCGGAGATGCTCATGAAGGAATTAAAGCTGGAGCCGGTGATAGACGGCGGGATGGCATTGGGCGAAGGAACGGGAGCCGTGATGATGCTCTCCCTTTTGGAAATGGCGTTGTGCGTTTATCGTAAGAGAACTCTGTTTTCGGATTTGAAAATGGAACAATATGAAAGGTATTTATAAACATGATGGTTTTGGTCGTCGGGGGAAGCGGAAGCGGCAAATCTTCTTATGCGGAAGAGCTGGCTGTTTCTCTTGCACAGGAGAGTGTGGAGAAAACAGCTATGAAAAAATATTATCTTGCAACGATGCGGGTTTTTGATGAGGAAGGACGCGCTAAGGCTGACAGACACAGGAAGTCAAGAAAGGGCAAAGGTTTTCTTACGATCGAACAGCCGACGGCGATTTCCGGCGCACTGGATCAGATGGAGACAGGAGAGCGCACGGTTTTGCTGGAGTGTATTTCGAACCTGACGGCAAATGAGATGTTTTCAGGAGACAATGTCAGGACAAAAATGCAGGTTATGGAAGATATTCTATGCGGTATAAAGCTGTTAAAGGAACAGACAACGCACCTTGTTGTGGTGGGGAACAATGTATTCGAAGATGGAATTGCTTATGACGAAACAACCACGGAGTACATTCATGCAATGGGAATGATTCAGCAAAAACTTGCGGCAATGGCGGATCGGGCAGTGGAAGTGGCGGCAGGGATTCCGATCATTATAAAATGGTAATGTAACTACTCAGTACCTTCGTAGTTACGCCGCAATCCCATGAAAATGTCTACGCTCCGCTTCGGTCCGTGCTGAACTAACATCCACTGGATGTTAAGCACCCTGCGGCAATGGGGATTGCTCTTGCGATTTATACGTTTTCGTACGGATAGCGCAGTAAATGCGCTATCCTGTGCAGAGTAATTACATAAGATGAAAGCATCGAAAGGAAACATATGCAGGTGATAAAATCCTTTTTTATAGCAGTATCCATTTATTCTAAAATTCCTGTTCCGCAGTTTGAGTGGAAAGAAGATGACATGAAGTATGTTTTTTGTTTTTTTCCGTGGATCGGAGCATGGATCGGCGGCTGCATTTATTTCTGGAACTATTTATGCGGCATTTATCAAATAGGGGATTTGTGCAGGACCGCGGTGGGAATGGCCATTCCGATTCTTATTACGGGAGGATTTCATGTAGATGGCTTCATGGACACGATGGATGCGATCCATTCTTACAGCCCCAGGGAGAGAAAACTGGAAATATTAAAGGACTCCCATATCGGGGCTTTTGCAGTGATTATGCTTGCCGCTTATGGACTGATTCTTTTTGGCGCATTTTCGGAAATAGAAAGTGACATGCTGTTAAAAATTGTATGCTGCGGTTTTTTCCTGTCGCGCTGTCTGTGCGGCATCAGTGCCGTTTCTTTTCCGTTGGCGAAAAAAGAGGGTATGCTTTATACTTTCGCAGACAGTTCCCATAAGAGGGCTGTGAAATTTTCGTTATTTTTACAGAGCGTGGGATGTATTGGCCTGATGTGCTTTCTGTCATTTCCCGCGGGTTTGGCTGTGGCAGCGGCGGCTTTCCTGGCGCTGGCGTATTATTTTTATCGCAGCAGGAAGGAATTCGGGGGAGTGACGGGCGATACGGCCGGATTTTTTGTAGTTTTTTGTGAGGGATGTATGATAATGGCGGCGGCTTTTATGGATGTTTTGATACGGAGCGCCAGATAAATCTGCCGCACAGTATCATTCGATGAGCACAATCGCATGAGGAATTATGCCGCTTTGCGGCTGCGGCAGGCGCGATACTCACGTTAGGAGTTGTAGGAAAATAACTGATACATCTTGGCTTGTCTTTTTCTCCGGCTGCACAGGTCAAAAAGCCTCGACGTAGCCCACTACGCCTGCGTTTTTTGACCTGCACATCCGAAGAAAAATCCTGCGCAATCTGTATCACTTATTTTTCTACAACTCCTTACTGTTCACGGCCGGTTAGGCCGTGAGTATATGTAGATTGACAGATGGGAGTAAAAATGAAATTAGTAATAGGCGGAACATCGCAGGGAAAACTGGAGTATGTACTTTCAAAACAGGATGTGCCAAAAAATAGGGTGTTGGACGGCGTTTTGCCAGGGGACATGAAATCAAATGGAAGCATTGTGATCATCAATCATTTTCATCAGTGGGTTAAGAGCCGTATGGTTGACGGGGGATGCCCGGAAGATGAAATCATGTCATTTTTGGATTGCAATGAAGATTGTATTATGATATGCGATGAGATTGGAAACGGGATTGTTCCGGCAGATCCGTTTGAAAGAGAATACAGGGAGCGTGTGGGAAGGATTCTGGTGCGGCTTGCAAAGAGAGCGGATGAGGTAGAGCGTGTCATATGTGGGATCGGACGGAAAATCAAATAATGCTGGCATTCATCCGGCATGGTGCAACACGGGCAAATCAAGAGAGAAGATATCTGGGAAAAACGGACGAGCCCCTTTCGGAAGAAGGGATAGAATTATTGAAAGCTTATAAAATGCGGAAATTTTATCCTGATGTGGAGTATCTGTTTTGCAGTCCCATGAAACGATGTACGGAGACTGCTGAAATTCTTTATCCTGCATTGCGCCCGATTATGATTCCGGAATGGGAAGAGATTGATTTCGGGCGGTTTGAATATAAAAATTATGAAGAATTAAAGGAGGATGCGGAATATCAAAAATGGCTCGACAGTGGCGGCACACTGGATTTTCCGGGGGGAGAAAGCAGAAAGGCTTTTGCGTTGCGATGTAAAAAAGGATTTCTGAGAATGTGTCATGAATTGAGCCGGGCTGCCGGGTGGAATGTAGAAAAATGTGCGGCAAAATGCACGCCCGTGCCGAAGCGCGGCAGCGGCTGCAGCCATTTTCCTTCTGTCGGAATCATTGTTCACGGCGGAGTTATTATGTCATTGCTGAGTTTATTTGCCGGAAAGGATTATTTTGACTATCAGGCGGCAAACGGCAGGGGCTATGTATGCATACTGACAGGGATGAATGACAGGACATTCGGTGCCGGTTCAGGCGCAGGGGCGCCTGATGTACGCACACTGACAGGAGCTGACAGGATAATACAGGAAGATGATATCCAGATAAAGGTGACAGCAGAAATATGAAAAAACTACTACCAGGACTGTGCATTCACTGCACAGTCCGTGCAGCGCCAGGCTGCATAGCAGCCTGTGTACATCAAGTACTTGTGCCCGGCTTTCAGGATTGTTTGCGCCGGGAAACGGCATGGGCACAAATAGGAGATACTATATGACCTATCATATGATTGCGTTTTTTCTGGGATTTCTCGTAGATTTGATTTTCGGTGATCCTTATGATCTGCCTCATCCAATCCGGCTGATTGGAAAACTGATCACAGGAACCGAAAAACTACTTTGCAAAACAGGAATAGAAACAGGAACAGAGACAGGAATAAAAAGAAAAGCGAAGAAGGCAGATGATCGCAGAAATGAGCTCAGGCGAGGAGCGGAACTGGTACTCATTGTGACGATCAGTGTGGTGACAGCTGCGGCATTTCTGTTGTTTATGGCATATAAGCTGCACCCAATCCTTGGAACGGCGGTGGAGTGCATGATGACTTATCAGATATTGGCAGTAAAATGTCTGAAGGTAGAAAGTATGAAAGTCTGGCAATATCTGAAAAATGGCAGCCTGGAGCAGGCAAGGAAAGCGGTTTCCATGATTGTAGGCAGGGATACGGAGCATCTGGACGAAGAAGGCGTTGCGAAAGCGGCGATAGAAACGGTGGCAGAGAACACCTCTGACGGAGTGATCGCGCCGATGCTGTATCTGGCAGTAGGCGGTCCGGTACTTGGATTTTTTTATAAAGCGGTAAATACCATGGATTCTATGATCGGATATAAAAATGACAAATACCTGTATTTCGGAAGGGCGGCGGCAAAGCTTGACGATTTTGTAAATTTCGTTCCGGCAAGAATCAGCGCCTGCCTTATGATTGCCGCAGCGTTTATTGCAGGCCGCCATTTTTCGGGAATCGGAGCATGGACGATTTATAAAAGGGACCGAAAAAAACATGCAAGTCCGAATGCCGGCCAGGCGGAGGCGGTCTGCGCCGGTGCGCTTTCGATCAGGCTTGCGGGCGATGCCAGTTATTTTGGAAAGACCGTAAAGAAACCGTATATCGGTGAGGAGGTGCGCAGGGTAGAATATGGGGACATCAGACGGGTGAATCATCTGATGTACATGACCGCATGGCTGTGTGAAATGTTATGTCTGCTGGTCATGCTCAAAGTACGGGTATTCTTCTGAGGAAAGATACGCGGCATGAGAGGAAGAATACGCGGCACGAGAGGAAAGATACGCGGCATGATAGGAAGAATATGCGTCATGAGAGGAAAGATACGCGGCATGATAGGAAGAATATGCGTCATGAGAGGAAAGATACGCGGCATGATAGGAAGAATAT
>VSNK01000236.1 GCA_009774255.1 Faecalicatena sp. | reverse complement strand
ATGCTTAATTCAAAAGTGATAGACGTAGATAAATTGGATTACCTTATTCGAGATGCGTATATTACGGGTTTTGATACGGAACCCCGATAGGAATTTCATCAAACTGAACGAAGCAGGAGAAAAGGAAGGAATACATTGCTTTACAAAAAAGATTTAAAATTGATAAAAACTACCCATTCTTCGGAGTGAGTGGTTTTTCTTATGTACATTTGGGATTAAAAAGTTAGACGGCAGGATATGCTCTGAAAAGAACGTATCCTTTTTTCAAAATAGCTTGACTGTATACCTACTATATACTTTAAAATATGCGTATCTGCTCAGTACTCTCGCAGATACGGCCGCAATCCCTATTGACTTCGTCAATAGGGATTGCTCAAAATCAAAAAAACAGGTATGGCAGAAAAAGGGGGTGTATGATTGAACACAAAACAGATTGAAGAGCTGACCGGGATTACCAGGCAGAATATCCGCTACTACGAGCGGCAGGGCCTTCTGGAACCGGCCAGAGACACCGGCAACGCATACCGGGACTATTCCGAGGAGGATGTGCGGCGGCTGAAACTGATCAAGATGCTCCGCATGCTGGACATGCCGCTCAAGGAGATCGGACAGGTGCTCGACGGAACGCTTCCGCTCGCGGAGGCCGCCGCCAGGCAGCAGGAAGTCCTCCTTCTGCAGCAGAAGCAGCTTCAGGCAGCGGTGGAGGTCTGCGCCAGTATCCGAAAAGAGAAATCGGAGGCGATTGACGTGGACAGCTATCTGGACCGGATGGAGCATATGGAAGGAAGCGGAAGTATATTCGCGCGGATCGTGGACGATTACAAACAGGTGGCGGAGGAAGAACGGCAGAGGCGGTTGTCCTTCTATACAGACCGGCCGGTGAATACCGCGGGGAGCTTTGAGGAGGAACTGCGGAAATGGGCAAAGGAAGGGCAGAGGAAGTTCAGGATGATCCGTTCGGGAAGGTATCCGGAATTCACACTGGACGGTATCTCGTATACGGCGGCATGTACGGTGGAGCGGGATCAGGAGACGAAGGAGACACGGACGTGCATTGTCTGCAGCAGGAAGGATGATGAGAAAGTGAAAAAAGAAGTACGGAGAAACAGAAGGGCTGTGCTTCAGGGCATTTACTCCATAGGGGTTAATATCCGGCGGCATCGTTTTAAAAGCATTCTGAACGGGATGATCAGTATGCTGACGGTGGCGGTACTGGTATTCTATCTGGGAAATCTGGTCAGCGCCAGACAGCAGTTCGAAGAACTGCCGGAGGCCATCCCTGTGCGGGGCACGGTGATGAATGCGGCGGCATCGCTGAACGCACGGCTGTTTATTCGGCAGCAGGTGCTGGATACGGTCTATGCGTCCCCCTACATCGGCAGGATTCGTGAGACGGCGGAGCTGGTGGGGTATATGGCACAGGAGGAAGACGGAGAATCCGCAGCAGACGAATTGGCTCAGGAAAGCGGAGAGGATGCAACGGACGAATCGGCACAGGAGAGCGCAGAAGATATTCTTTGGGAGGATGAGTTCCGGATTCTGGGAGTCGACGATCTGGATTCTGTCTATGAGGACTGTGAGAAGGATCTGACCTGGGCGGACGGATGGACCTGGGAAAAATTTCAGGACAGCACCGGTGTGTGCATCGCAGGAACGACATTTCTGCAGAACAGAAATCTGCAGCCGGGAGACCTTTTGTCCTGTTCCCTGGAACGTTATATCCAGTCGGATGTCGGCCTGGGGCTGGAGCGGGAAGGACTCAAGCCCCTGGAAATGGAGATCGTCGGGACAATTGACGATACAAAGGCAGGGGAATCCATGACGGCGGAGGCGGTGCTTCCTCTGGCGGCGGTGCGGCAGATCTATGAAGAAAATGACAAGGTCTATTTCGCGTCCTCCCTGAGATTCACCGTGAAGGAGCCGATGAAGCTCAACGAATTAAAGCACGATCTGAGAGAAACCGGGCTCACGCCTGTGGTTCCGGGTTCTGCGGAGAATTATGCGGGCTCCGCGCTGCGGATGGAGGACGACGTGTTCATCCAGGCAGCTTTGGGACTGCAAAAAAGTATTTCATTGTTAGAGGGATTTTTGCCCTTTGTATTGCTGATCGTTGTGCTCTCAGGATATATTGTGCCCCATCTGCTGCTCCAGGGCAGAAAGGGGGAGTACGCCATCATGCGGGCGCTTGGAACGAGCAAAAGGCGCTGTACTCTGGTCTTTTTCATGGAGCACATGCTGCTGGCGGCCTTTGGCGGTGTGGCGGGAGTCGTGATCGGTGCGGTATTCGGAACCGCAGATATTTTAACGGCATGGATCGTGTGGGCTGTATTTTTGTGCTGCTATACGCTGGGTGCGGCGGCAGCCATGTGGATGTTTGGAAGAATCAGTGTTGCGGCCGTGCTGACACAACGATAGAGAGTGTTAATCTGCGCGGAAGACTGGTGAGATTTGACAGTCAATCTGCGCGGAAGACTGGTGAGATTTGACAGTCAATCTGCGCGGAAGACTGGAAGACTGGTGAGATTTGACAGTCGATCTACGCGGAAGACTGGTGAAATTTGACAGTCGATCTGCGCGTAAGACTGGTGAGACTCGGCGGTCTACCTGCACGGCAGACGGATTAGATTCGGCAGTCGATCTGCGCGGGCAAATTGGCTGCAAATGATTGAGAGGGATGCAAATGGAAAAGATCATAGTAGAAAATGTGAGTTATTCTTATCAGAATAAATATCAGAAGATTGAAGCTGTAAAGGAAGTGAGCTGCTCCTTTGAGGCCGGGAACCTGTATGCCATTACAGGCGAATCCGGCTCCGGAAAGAGTACCTTCCTCTCCCTTCTGGCAGGCCTGGACCGTCCGGAATCCGGCACCATCCTGGTGGACGGGGAAAACCTCCTGGAAATGGACCGGGATGCATACCGAAGGAAACAGATTTCCGTGGTTTATCAGGCATTTCACCTGTTTCCGCTTCTGAACGCGGCGGAAAATGTCATGTACCCCCTGGAGCTGCAGGGGCTGTCCCGCCGGGAGGCAAGGCAGCAGGCGGAGGAATGTCTGGCGGAGGTGGGGCTTGGCAAAAAGATCCTGAACCAGTACCCAAGGATGATGAGCGGCGGCGAGCAGCATGGTGGCGCCTTTGCCCGGGCCATGGCAGCGCAGGGGCGGATATTGCTTGCGGACGAGCCGACAGGAAATCTGGATTCAGAAAATGAGGGTCATATTGTGGAACTGCTGAAAAGACTGGCACATGAAAGGGAGTATCTGGTGATCGTAGTGACCCACAACCCGGAGATCGCCCGGCAGGCGGATGTGTGCATGAAGATGAAGGACGGAAGGATGGTTTTAGGATGACAATATACTATAGTATGAAACAGATGCTGCGGAGTCCCCTGAAAAGCATCCTGTTCCTTCTGCTGGCCGGAATTTCGGCATTTCTGCTGGCGCTGGGAGGCAACCTTTGGAAGATCAACCGGGCTATGATGGAGGAGTTTGAAAATATTTTTACCACGGTGGGGACGGTGGAGCAGAAGATTGATCATGTGGAGATCAATAAGCGTTGGGACGCAAAAACGGGGTATTATTACTGGCAAATGGGCGTGATTGGGGAACGGATTCCCAATTCGGTCATGGATTTCGAAGGAGCCGGCTATATTTTGGAAGCAAAGCAGAGACCAAACTTTGGCGCGCTGGTAGATCAGAAGGTCGGAGGCGATCGATACGCCTTTACGGTCGTGGAGGCAACCCCCGTAGAGTCGGGCACGGCAGATGAGTCGTTTCCCATGCGTGCTCAAAAGGTTCTGTCAGGGGATGAATTTGTAATGAAAGAGGGGGATATTTTTTACATCTGCGACCATTATCTGGAAGAACCCAGGCACTTTGAAGCAGGGACTACGTACATTATGATGCTTAATTATTGCGGTTTCGTGCATGGGACAAAGGTGGAGCACATTGCACCGGAGGAATATGTACCGGAATATTTTCCAGAAAGCAGTGTGGCCTCTTATCAGTATACGATGGAGGGAAAACGGGTCTATGACGCTGTGGCCGAAGCGGAAGAGGACGGTGACATAGACGTGGTCACGGAAGGCTTTTACGAAACGGAGCGGGGAAAACGCTGGCTGGAACTGGCAAAATCCCGCGACATTCAGTTCTACACGGTTCCGGTGATGCCTACGGACAAGACAGAGCTTTTGATGCCCTTTTATTGGAAAGATGCGCAGATCACGAAGGGAAGGGACATTACGGAGGAGGAGTACACCGAAGGAAAACCGGTCTGCCTGCTTTCTTCCGCTCTGGCTTTGCTTTTACGAAAAGAAGTTGGGGACAGGCTCACGCTTCCGCTCTATTGTGCGGATTATTCCAGGATGCCGGAAAAGGCGATGTGGATTCTTTCCATTTTAAATGCCGAAGGGGAGATATATCCGGTCTTTGACGAGCAGGAGTATGAGATTGTCGGAATCTATACAACGACGCCTGCCTCAGTAAATGGGTATGAGCTGTGCGAACAGCAGGTCATCATTCCATGGAATGCAGTACCCGAAAATTCCTGGGCGGACAATATTGCAGGGCGGGGGCCGATGCGGGGTATCAACACCTCCTTCCAGATTCCAAACGGAACCATTGAGGACTTCATGGCCGCATGGGAGAAGCAGGGCGTGGAAGGTCTGGAGATCCGGTTCTATGATAACGGATATACTCATCTGCAGACCGGACTGGAGAGCAGGAGGCTGATGTCCGTGATCTTCCTGGCCAGCGGAAGCGTGCTGGCGGTGATGATCCTCTGCTTTTTTGCTAACCTGTTCATCACGGGCCAGCAGCAGCGGATCGCGGTGGAGCGGCTGCTGGGACAGACAAAACGGCAGTGCGCCGTCTCCATCCTGACCGGATTTTTCGTGCTCGCGGCATTGGGTGCGGCGGCAGGGAGCGCGGCAGGCTGGATGGCCACGGACCAGGCGGTGAAGGCTGCGGAAAAGACCGCGGACGTTGACACCACATTCAGCAATGCGGGGATTGCCCAGACGGATACGGAGGAGGTTGATATCCCCGAGGCAGGGCAGAAGTCTGACCCAGGAACAGCGGCTGCAGCGGGGATTGGGATACTTCTGGCCGCAGTGTTGATCGGCTCAGGCTTCATGCGGCAGGCGCTGAGAAAGGAGCCGCTGCAGATATTGGGAGAACTGGAAGAGTAGCATAGTCAGAAAATGCCGCGTAGTTTGCACAGAGGCAGAATAGCAGAAATAAAAACAGAATAAGGGATAAAAAGCCACAGTCAATTGCAAGCTGTCTGCCGGAACACGGTATCCGGCAGACAAAATGGCATGGCTTTGACTTTATTCTTCCATAGCAAGTACGGCCTCTTCGCGGGCACGAAAATACGTTACGCTGTCAAAAACCAGCTTATCCAGAATGGCGGGATCCGTTTTCGCATGCTGCATGGGATAAGGATCTCCCCCAGGTCCCAAAGGCTCCGGTGTTACAAAGCAGCTCTCATCCAGGTTGTATTCCAGAAGATACAGCGCCATAATGATCGTATCGATATCAAGCGAACCCTCTCCCAGCGCGCAGCGGTTTGTATCCGCCATATGAAGGTTGGTCAGCTGCTTCCCGGCGTCCAGAATGGCTTCGCCGATGTGGCTTTCTTCCACAAGCATATGGAAGACATCTCCGTTAATATGCTGTACGCCCGGATGGTCCAGCCGCCGAATATACGCTTTTGCCTCTGCGACGCTGTGTACGAGCGTGGTTTCCGCAGAACGGATAGGCTCAATTGCCGCCCGGATTCCATGCTCCGTAAATACATCCGCTACGCGGGAAAGGCTGTCGATACTGCGTTCAAGCTCGCTGTTATCATACTTTTTGCTTCTCCCTACGGCGGCAGGGCACACCAGCATATATTTACCGCCTACTTCCTCTGTAAATGCCGCTTCGCGCCGGATATAATCGATCGCTGCCTGGCGCTGGACGGGGCGGTTGGACGAGAGGTCGTTATCCGCGGAAAACATGCCGCAGACGCCGCCTGCCCGGATTCCATAGTGCTCCATGATTTTTTTTAACTCCGCCGGCCGATATCCCAGATCCGCTCCGTAATGATTGCCATGGAGCTCGATGTAGGAGATGCCTGCCTTCTGCAGACGCTCACATGAAACCGCAAAATCCTCCAGGCCGAACCCCCAGTTGCTCCAGGAAAATTTCAGCCTGTCCGCCAGCTTTTCCGGGTGCTCTTTTTTATACCGGAAAAATGCGTTGTGAATCCGTTCTGTCTTGTACTCATAGTTCTGTTTCATTCCAGTGTATCCTCCTTTTTTATTCATACCAGATAGTATTATCTTATACGCTTTTCCCTGCGGATTCTATGTAAATGTGAACAGAATGTTGTAAAATATGAATATTTATCCCGGCTATTTCTTTAAATTGGCCAGAAACTATGATAAGATATGAATATGCGAAATCAGGGGAAGGAGAGTCGGTTATGATATACGCGTCAGGATTGAATTATGGGGAAAAGCAGGAAGAAATGCTGGAAATGGACCAGATGAAATATCCGTACGCATGCTATTACCGCACGCTGGATACCAGATTCCAATCCACGGTTTCCTGGCACTGGCACAAGTCGATCGAAATAGATTACATCATGGAGGGGGAGCTGGTCCTGACGACGCCGGATCAGGAGCTGACGCTGCGCAAAGGGGACATCTGTTTTATCAACTCCGGCGTACTGCATTCCTTCAGTACCGATCCCCAATCCGACGGATGCAGCTTTTACGCGCATTTATTCCGGACCTCCTTTCTCTCCGGCATGCACAACAGCCAGATCGAGCAGAAGTATATCTTGCCGATTCTGGGAAACAGAGCCGTTACGGTCTGCCATTTTCCAGAGGGAACCCCTTCCAATACCGCCATGACGCCGATCTACCTGCACATCGTGGAGCTGGACCAGGAGCAGCCCTTCGGATATGAATTTGCTGTCCGGGAAGAGCTTTCCAGATTATGGTGCATGTTTTTTCAGGAAACCCGTTCCCTGCATGGCGGCGTCCGACAAAAGGAAAGCGCGGACAGCAGGCGCGTCAGGGAAATGCTACAATATATCCATGAGCATTACGCAGAGCCGGTCAGCCTCGGCGATATTGCCGGCGCCGTGGGTGTCAGCCGCCAGGAATGTATGCGGTGCTTCAGAAAATATCTCCGGGTGTCGCCCATTTCTTATCTGTCTGAATACCGGGTCCGGATAGCGGCCGGGCAATTGCTGCATACGGACCAGAGCATCATCACCATCAGCGAAAATTGCGGATTCAGCTCAAACAGCTATTTTTCCAAGGTATTTCATCAAACCATGGGCTGTACCCCAAAAGAATACCGGCAGATACAACAGGAATCGCCCCATACGCAGGCAGTGGTCTCCACGACAAGTCAAGATGTATAAGTGATTTCCATACAGTTCCTTAGTCAGGGGATGACGTACCTTTCATTCCAATAACAATTTGGAATACATATCGTCAAAAATGGCGTTCCGGCTGCAGGATGTGACCATCTTAATCATATGGCGGGCATGGGCTTCTGTCAAGGAAAGATCATCTGACAGAACAGGCGAGGAGATCAGCCGGGCGTTTACATATGCAGGATCTTTCAGCGCGGCAATTGCGGCAATATTCCAGATGATCCGGGACTGTTCTTCTCCCTTTGCGGGGTGTGCCGATTGGTTACGGTCCATACCCTGGTCGGAGGCGTTCTGCAGTTCCCACTGTTCGTCTGTCCGCATCGTATCCAGGATGATTTTCACCAGATAATCACAGATCGGATTTTTACCGGCCAGCCGCTCTTTTGCCTCACGGCGGGGCAGCGTCAGGACGGAAGCCACCCGGATGCGTTCCTCTTCGGTCATTTTTGTCAGTACCATAAGAATATCCCTCCTTAAGCCGCATGAGCAATGTTCATGCTTCTGTTTCCCTATCATAGATTTTTGCGCGGCCAGAAGTCTAGCCATATGTGAACATGAAATTGTAAAATATGAACAAGAATGGCTGGAGAGTACAACAACATGAATTTGTGTACATTTTCGCCAAAGAGTAGCTGTGAGAAAGAGGAAGGAAGCGATATAATCGGAACATAATTATAGAGGATCAGGAGGAGTGAGCAAGATAACAGCAGAGAAAAAGGAAGCATTTCAGGTAGAGGAAATATTGGAACAGATTTCAGCCATGCTCAGGGGAAAGGCGGAAGGCGTGCTGGAGATCCGCACCCGGGAACCCGGCCGCAGCACGCAACCGGAAGAAGCTGTGATCGGGCGGATTGAGATCCATGTGGATTCGGACGCGTGGAGCAGGCTCGAAGGGGAAATAAAGGCGGAGGATGGAAAGGCGGCGCTGTATTTTACGTACAGGGGAAACGGAGTGGTGGATTTCCGGAGTTTTGAGCTGCTTTGAATTTCCGTGGAAAAATATCCGGATAAGCCTACCTGTTCTCGGCAAAGTACAAGGTAGGCTTATTTATTTCCGCTTGTTATTCCTATTATCCAAATAGGCAAGCAATGCGATCAGGAACGTATCACCCCAAAATAACAGGGTTAAAACTTCGTATGTATCCATCTGCACCACCTCCCCTCTTTTTCAAGTGTAGGGAGGCTTACCACCTTGCACCCTGCTGCAAGGCAGCCGGCCAGTAAAATAGCGGTTGCTGGCAACCAGCCCGTCTACACTCCGTTTCGGTCCGTCCTAAACAAGCGTCACAG
>VSNK01000235.1:4605-8738 GCA_009774255.1 Faecalicatena sp. | reverse complement strand
GTTCCCCCAGATTGCTGTCCATGGAAAACCGCACCTTTTTCAGACTTGTCTCCGTAGCATATTCATATTCATAAACCCCGGAACCCAGCTCCAGCGCCCTTTCCTTCTCCGGCAGGTACAGTACCGCCGTCGTATTCACCGGAACACAAACCTTTACACGGATCTTCTGATCCCTGCAGCTCCACTCGGAAACAATCTTTCCATAAGGGGTATCCAGTTCCGCCCTCGCTTCCTCAATCCCTGTGACAAACATGGGGCGCACATAAAATCTGTGATATCCCGGCTCCAGCTGGTTGATCCCGCCTATCTTCCGGTACATCCAGTCCCCGATCGAGCCGTAGGCATAATGGTTCAGCGAATTCATGCCCGACATCTCAAAGCTGCCGTCCGGCATGATGGAATTCCATCTCTCCCATATGGTCGTCGCCCCCTTGTCCACCGCATACAGCCATGACGGGAAGTCCTCCCGCATGAACAGCATGGCAGCCATGTCATGGGCGCCGTTGTCCGACAATGCATGGCACAGGTAGGGTGTTCCCACAAAGCCGGTGGACAGATGGTTCTTATGGTTCTCTATATTTGTCTTCAACGCATCCAGGATCTTCTCTCTGTCCTTTTCCTTTGCCAGATCAAAATGAAGCGAAAGTACGCAGCCCGTCTGCGTCTCGCTGACGATCCTTCCCCGCGGTGTGTAATATTCCTCCCGAAAAGACGCAAGCGTATCGTCATGAAGCTTCCGATAATATTCTGCCCTGTCTTCTTTCCCCAGTACGAGGGCCGTCTGCCTTACGATGTCCGTCACATAGATGTAATACGCGTTGGCGATCATGAATTTATCCGTCGCGCCGGTGCGGTCCGCACTTTCCTCCTTATCCAGCGCCAGCCAGTCACCGTACTGGAAGCCGGACATCCAGAGCCCGTTTTCGTCTGTGTGCTCCTGGATATAATCCACCCACTCATGCATACACTGCCAGGATTCCTCCAGGATCCTCTGATCCCCATAGTTCTGGTATACGACCCAGGGAATGATCACGGCCGCGTCGCTCCACGCCGAAGAACTGTAGGTTTCCATGATATCCGGCACCACATGGGGAACCCCTTTTTCCCGGGAAGAATCCGCCGCGATGTCCCGCATCCATTTTCCAAAAAACAGCGCCGTATTCCGGTTAAACGCCGCAGTCCAGGAAAATACCTGTGCGTCCCCCATCCAGCCCAGCCGTTCATCCCTCTGGGGACAGTCGGTGGGGATATCGAAAAAATTATCCCGAAGCCCCCAGCTGATGTTGCTCTGCAGCTGGTTCACCTTTTGATTCGAGCATCGGAAGTCTCCGATCTTCTCCATATCCGAATGCATGGCGCAGGCGGTAAACATCTCCGTTTCCAGGTTCTCCAACCCGTCCACCGCAATATAGCGGAACCCGTGGAATGTAAAATGGGGCATCAATGTCTGTTCTTCCCCGTTTAGGATATAAGTGTCATGAGATTTCGCGCTCCTTAAAGTCTCCGGGTAAAATACGCCGTCCTTATCCAGCGTCTCCGCATGCCGAACCGTGATCTTCTGGCCTTTTCTGCCTTTTACCCTGACCTCCACAAGCCCGGTGATGTTCTGGCCGAAGTCCACGACACGGTTCCCTGCCGGATCGGTAAACATTTTCTTTGGCTCAAACCTTTGTGTCACGCGGACCGGCTCATTCTCCTGGGGCGACAGTACCGATTTATCAAAAGGCACTTCCGTTACATGCCCTACTTTGATCTTCGGCCTGCTGGTATCTATGGTTTCTCCCATATAGATCTCACTGTAACGGATCTCCCCGGTGCGCACGCCCCAGGTGGCATCCGTAGCGATGGTTTCCCTGGTTCCGTCTGCATAGAGGATATGGATCTCCGCAAATGCTTCCACCCGGTCTCCGTACCGATCCGGCTTGCAGTCAAACCCCAAGATCCCTTTATACCATCCGTTTCCCACGGTGACGTCAGCCTCATTTTCCTCTTCCAGATACTGCGTAATATCATAGGACTGGTACTGCAGGCGCTTATTGTAGCTGGTCCAGCCCGGCGCCATATAGTCCTCTCCCACCCGGTTCCCGTTCATAGAAATCTCATACACGCCATGGGCGGTGGCATAGATCCAAGCCTGCCTGACTTCTTTTTTTATGGAAAATCTTTTATAAAACACCGGGCAGGCTGTCTCTTCGGCATCAAAGTCATGGGTGATCATCTTTGCCTGGAACTGCTCCGGGTCAAAAATCCCTGTTTCAAAATACGTGTGGCTCTCCGCCAGATTTCCTTGGTTATCTTCCACGGTCAGCTTGACCTGATATTTCCTCTCTTCTTCCAGTTCCTCTCCCATGTAGGGAACCAGGACGGAACGGTCCGATTCCGTCCTTCCGCTGTCCCATGCGGTTTTTCCGTCACAGATCACCTGCAGGTGGTACGCCCTCTGGATCACATTTTTCTCCTCAGATTCCAGTTTCCATGAAAATCTGGGAATCCTTACCGACATTCCCGTCGGTTCTTTTCTATACTCAATTCTAAAATCATAAATTTTCATTAGATACCGCCTTCTTTTCTGATTTTCTCTTTTCAATCTCAGCACGGATATCGCCAATCTTGCCTTCCAGGTCAAACTTCATGATCATGACCAGCATGACCACATAAAGGATCAGCGGTACATAGATGGAAAATGTGAAGATCGCCTGTCTGGTTCCCATGGAAACCATCTCTCCTGCCGCCACTCTGGCCGCTTCCGTTTCCGCATTGTAGCTTACGGCCGCAAGGCACCATCCAACCAGAGACGCGCCCAGGCCGGAGGCAACTTTCTGCCCGAAACCGATCGCACTGGAAGAACGGGCCACCAGCTTCTGCCCGAATTTGTATTCATTATAATCAATCGCCATAGCGGTCAGCACCCCTCCCAGACACATCATAGGGATATTGGCAAATGTAGTGACGCACCCCAACGCAATGTTGTAAGGCAAATTGTACGGGTTTACAATACGGAGGGCATTGGCCGCCACACCCATGATAAAGGTGATCTTTAACGTTTTTACCGCGCCAAGCTTTTTCATCATGGGCCCTACCAGTACAAATCCAAGCACGGTCGGGAGCATGCCGATCCCGCCGAGAAGCGCCGTCAGGTTATCGTTTCCATAGATCCACTTACAATAATAGGTTCCCGACGTATTGATCAGCCCGTAGGATACCTGGGCTGCAAAATTCACAACCAGGACGATGACCCAGTATTTATTCTTGAACAGTTTGATGATTGCCTCTTTCAGCGGTATGGACTCTTCCTCCGCGTCTTCCGCATTTTCTTTCTCCTCTGCCCCGCTCCCGGCCGCGACTGCCGTCTCTTTGGATGTACGGTAGCAGATCAGCATTGCCAGAATGAGGAGTATCCCAAAGATCGCCCCCATCTTGATCCAGGCGCTCTGCGTGCCTCCAAGCATATTGGAAACCGGGATGACAAGAATCGCGATGACCATACCGGACACATAGCCTGCCGCCGCCCTCCAGGTTCCCATATACCCCCGCTCTTCCTGGCTGTTGGTGCGGACCATCATGATCGATGTATAGGGAATGGAAATTGCCGTAAAGAGTACGGCCGTCAGCAGAAAGTTTGTGACCATCGCATACGCGAGCTGCAGGCCGCTTCCGCCTTTTGGTACGGCAAACATCAGCATGACCAGAATACCGGCGGGAATCCCGGCCTTCAGATACCATGGGCGGTACCTCTCTTTTCCAGGCTTTGTATTATCAATGATATTGCCCATGATAAGATCTGTAAATGCGTCAAAAATCTTCACAATCATAAAGACCGTTGCAACGGCGCCCGCCGCAAGCCCCACCTTATCCGTATAGAAATAGGTGAGCTGCCCTACCAGCCCGCTGATGATATTCAGTGAGAACATCCCCAGTGAATCACCAAAATAATCCCGGATCCGCATGACCTTTGGGATTCCGTCACGGTCAAGCCTTACTGCATTTTTCTCTTTCTTTGCCACTTTTGTTTTCCTCACTTTCCTTTTTTCTGTTTTGAAACGTTTTGTATCTGTACAGATGAAACATTTTTGGTTTCTGTACAAAGAATACTACAATTATTGAATTTGGTATTGTAATTTTAAGGATAATAT
>VSNK01000235.1:0-4595 GCA_009774255.1 Faecalicatena sp. | reverse complement strand
CAAAACAAATAAAAAGGAGACTGATTTTATGGATATGATTGACTTCTGCCAGAGATTTTTTGCAAGCACCTTTATGCCAATTTCTTATTACCACTGGCCGGAACATTTTATCTGGTCATGCCCTTCCGCGTTCCAGAAAATGGAGCACCACAGCAGGGTGCTTGCCGACAAGATCAAATTTTATAAAAATCCAGATTACTTTATTACGGACAGCTATGCCTATTTCGGAATGGTCAATATCGATGATTCCCCTTCAAAGATGGATTACCTGATCCTGGGGCCGCTGTTCAGTACCCCCTGTTCTGACGAAACAGTCCATAACTTTCTCCATGAGGGGCAGTTGTCCGGTGAAGCGGCAGAAGAGATGACGCAGGTGCTTTTGAACACCCCGAGGGTATCCTTCCACCAGTTTTTATCCATGCTTTCCTTCCTCCATCTCTGCATCAACCGGAAGGAAATTAATATCGCCGAACATTTCGACACGCGGATCGGCGCCATGATACAGGAGGATATCTCGAAGCGCTATTCTAATCTGATGTATGACAAGCGCGAGTACCTGGATTTTCACAACACCTTTGACCTTGAATTGCAGCTGATCGACTGCATTAAGACAGGTGACGCACAGAAAATCAAGCCCCTGCTGCTGACCTATCCTGCGGAAAATCAGATTACAGGCCAATTGTCTAATAACCCGATCCGAAACCGCCGCAACCTGTTCATCGTGACAACAACGCTCGCCGCAAGGGCCGCAATCGCCGGAGGCCTGGACACGGAGCAGGCGTACCAGCTCAGCGACCTGTATATCCAGGAATGCGAAAGAACCTTACGCATCGAAATCATGGACACCCTTTCCTATACCATGCTCATTGATTTTGCCACGCGGGTCGCAAGACAGAAGCTTCCGATCCAGGGAATGTCAAAGGAAGTGTTTGACTGTGTGCAGTTCATCTCCCAGCGCCCCAACGAGCCACTGCGGGTAGACGACGTGGCGGACTTTATTGGGAAGAGCCGTTCCTATATCACGCGCCGCTTCAAAGAAGAACTGGGGTTTGATATCAGCAGCTTTATCATGCGCTGCAAGCTGGAAGAAGCAAAGAGCCTGCTGACCTACACGGATAAACCGCTGAGTGAGATCAGCAACTACCTCTGCTTTTCCAGCCAGGCATATTTTCAGAATGTATTTAAGAAAAAATATGGTATCACACCGCTGCAGTACCGGACGGATTCCGCTTCTGCAAAAGAATAGAGGGGAGAATAACATCCCCCCTCTGATTTCCGATCTGCATGGCCAGTCCAGCCAGCAAAGACCCCAGCCCTAATGCTGCTGTTCAGCTTTATGTGAATATGCAGAAGGAATCCAGGGATATTGCTCTTCTAGTTTTTTCTGGAAGGATTCCAGATCCCGCATTTTTGAAACAACTTCCGGGATGTTCATCTTCTCCACAATAGCTTCGATCAGATTCTTACCTTCCTCTGCCAGCTTCATTCTCACAGCATCGTCTGGAATGGGTGGAGTACTCATATGATCGCTTTGTTCTCCAAAATAATATCCGATACTTCCGCTTTGGTAAGCTAATTCAAAAAGATTCTGGAATTCCGACACAGACTGCTGCTTTTGATGAAAATAGTTTTCCGTAAAAGGAATATCCTCTAATCTTCCCAGCAAATCGTATGCTCCGACGGTAATAGCGTGAAAGCTGTCCACACTGGTAAAAAGATCTTTTGCATTCCGGAACATTTGCATAGTTAAATCCATATACAAAACAGGAACCCCTGTTTCATCAAAAAAATCTCTGACCATGGGACTGCAGGTCATATGTGCCGGCCCATGGAAACTGATATAAATCTGCCTTTTAAACCCCTGGCGCAGCAGACTGCGGGCAATCGCCCCCAAATAATCAATCCCTTCCCTGATACTTACCTGCACAGTTCCTCTTCCTGATGCCGTAGCGCCTGCATAGAAAAAGGGAAGGCCGTTTAATGCCAGACCGTCGGCTTTTTCTGCCATCTTCAATGCAAATGCCTCACTGATCACCGTCTCACTATCCAAAGGAAAACCTCCATGCATTTCAACCGTGCCTACCGGCACAATGATGATATCATTTCTGCGCAGATAATCCTCTGCCTCACTGTTCAGCATTTTTGTTAAAAATCGAGTTCTCATGATAATGCTCCTTTCTTTTCGTCCCTTTTTTTCTGAAGCTCTGTACGGATTCGCTCACTGTCTTCTTTTTTCAGATTAAAAATAAAACCCAGACCCACAATGATCAACAGTCCGGTGATGACAGGAATCCCAGTGCATAAATATCGGATTCTGCCGGCGACCTCCGGTGTCTGTGACGCCGCCCCTGACACATATCCAATCCATCCCAGCGCATAACTCGCGATTGTGGAAGCCAGGGTAGATCCGAGTTTCCGGGCAAATGTAAAAATAGAATACACACTTCCGTCTGCGCGCTTTCCGGTAATATACTCCTGATAATCCAGACAGTCCGTTACTAACGCCCATACAAGCATTGTAAAAAATGCATTTCCGATATTTACGATCATGCTCAATCCAAAGTAAATCCAAACATTTTTTATCGGCACTATAAACAATACCAGAGATACTGCAAAGGAAACTACGGTAGGATATAATATCGCATTTCTCTTTCCGAATTTTTCCACTATTTTGGGAATAACCGGAAATAAAATAAAGATAAAAAGAAGTCCCGCCAGAGTGACATAGGTCAAAAGCTGTGCATTATGATAGTATTCCTTGTACAGATAGGATCCGAACTGGCTGGAACCCGTTGTTGTGATCACTGATCCCATAGTTGCAACCATCGCTCCGATCAGCGGACGGTTTTTCATGACTCCTTTTAAAACATCTGCATAATGGTATTCTGAGCCGGACATCTCATATTTTATCCGTTCTGTAGACAATGTGACCATACCAATATATGCTACCATGGAAAGAACCGCAAAAACAACGGCAACCTTAAAAAACGCATCTGGGATGACATTACTGTTTTTATCATAAATGAACTGAGGAATAAAAGCCAGTAAAAGCCCTACCACTGTGCCGCCTATGGTACGCGCAGTAGAAAGTTTTGTTCTTTCCACAGGATCCGCAGTAATCACAGATGCCAGGCTCCCATAAGGCATAGAAGTACCGGTATAACTCATGCCATAAATAATATAGGAAGCACAGATCCAAATATGTTTTGCGGTGTCTCCCCAGGACGAAACGTCTGCAAAGCACATGATACAGGCGACGGCAAGGGGAAACATGGCTATTTTTATATAAGGCTTAAATCGATCCCCGCTTTTTCCTATCCGAAACCGATCGGGAAGAGAACCGATCAATGGATCGTTAACTGCATCCCATAACCTTGCGAATAAAAATAATGTTCCCATAAAAAACGGACTTACTCCTAACACATATGTACAGAATACCATAAAATAAGAATCCACTAATAAATTTACAAAACTTCCCCCGACATCTCCCAGAGCATAACCAAACTGATCTTTGATACCAAATTTTTTCATTGCATCTTCTCCTTATTCTGTTATTCAGAAGGCGTATGCGTCCGGACTTGCAGATATCACCTTTTTACTGTATAGTAGATTATAACAGAAGAAAATAACAATGTATATTATATAAGTAGCTCAATATATTGTATATCCTGCATGACAGCAGTATTTGTTGAGAGTGCTGGTATGGATGGCCCTGGAGGCTGCCAGGCGGCAGGTTAAGCAATAGTATGGATTTATCATACGAGGAAGGAAATGCATGAATTACGATAAAATGATGTTAAAGCTCCAAAAAGAACTCTACTCCAATAAGATATTACAGACAAATGTGCAAGATCAGAGAATATGGCAAAAAGAACTTGCCCAAAAATTTCATATTCCTGAACAGGAGCTATACCAGAAACTCCCCATGATAAGCACAACTGTTGACATCCACAAGGATATTAGCAGCGACGGCAGAGCTATCCCTTTGCACAGCCACAATTTTTGGGAGATACTTTTCTGCTGTCAGGGGGATGTCAAATATATCATAAAAGATCGGCAATATCTGTTTCAGTCAGGAAATGTCATGATTATTGAGCCGGAAACAGCACATCAGCCTCTTTTTCCTTCGGAAATCCAACTGCCTTATGAAAGGTACGTGCTGCGTATACAAAAAAATTTTCTGGAAAAATGCGCTTTTATCTATCCGGATGTATTTTCGGTAACAGAAAAATGCCGCAAAAACAATAACTGGATGCTGGCCTTCTCATCTTATCATGTCACCCAGAATGTCAATCATTTTTTTGAACAAATGGAAAAGGAAATGATTTCACAGCAGGAACATTGGCAGGATGCCGTTAATCTGCAGGTTCCACAGTTACTTTTATATCTGAACCGGTTTTACTCTAACGCAAAAGAAATGATCGGACAGACAGTAGATGAACAGCTTTTAGAATCACTGATTCAGTACATTTTTTCTAATTACAATCTGCCTGTTACCCTTGAGGAAGCAGTATATTCCTAAAAGCCCTCTATTTTCGGCATTGTTCAATGTTTTTGTGTATTACCAGTGTATGATTCAGTATGTTGTAACAACA
>VSNK01000234.1 GCA_009774255.1 Faecalicatena sp. | reverse complement strand
GATCTATATGATTGAGGGAGCAATGGAACTGACAGTGGGAGACCAGGTCTATGCCATGAAACCGGAGGATGTTGTGGTGATCAATGCGGATAAAAAACATTCCTACCGGACGGATCCGGAAAGTATTTTTTGCGAACTGCGGATTCCCCTCGATATTCTCAGCAGTGCCCAGGGATATCGGTATTCCATGATCTTTTGTAATTCTGTTCTGGAGGAAAATGAAAATTATGAAGGGCTGCGCTCCATTCTGAAAAAAATCCTGAACCAGTATGTACGGCAGGGCTCCGAAGGAATTTCTCTCGGCATGATGAGTCAGTTTTACGCATTGCTGGAAATGATACAGGTTCATTTCACATTAAGCCCTGAGAGCAGCAAGATACAGGATGACAAATATTATGAGAGGATTGAAGAGATCAACCGCTATATCCGCGCCAATTATAATGAGGCGGTCAGCCTGAAGGAGCTGGCCGACCACCTGTATCTTTCCAACGCGTATCTCTCCAGATTTTTTAAAAAGAATTATGGGATGAATTTTGAAGAGTATCTCAGGAATATACGGCTGTCCCACGCTCTGGACGACCTGCTCTATACAGACCATACGGTCGTAAGGATCGCGGTTGACAATGGCTTTTCCAACGCAACCCATTTCAGCAGAGCCTTTAAGGGCGCCCAGGGTGTCACACCCACAGAATTCCGCAGCCTGGCCCGGCAGGAGACTGCGGCAGAAGAACTTCAAAATCAGGAGCATTTGACTCGCCGGCTGGAGAACTATCTGCGGCAAAATGCCGAGACAACCGTATTGCCTGAAAAGCAGCGCACAGTGGAAGCGGATGCGGAGCAGTCGGTTCCTTATGAAAAGAACTGGAACAAAGTAATCAACATCGGTCAGGTCTCGGATCTTCTCAGAGCCGATATCCAGGAGCATGTCAGATTGCTGAAAAAACAGCTTTCTTTTACCTATGTACGAGTCTGGAATTTGTTTTCCGAAAAAATGCTGGTGCAGCGGGATCCTGAGACCGATAAGTATTATTTCAGGAATATTGATCTTGTGCTGGATTTTCTTGTGGAAAACCAAATTCTTCCTTTTCTTGACCTGGGTTTGAAACAAAAGGTGGTGATGGGGAATCTTCGGAATGTAGTGTATCAGGAGGGCGGCAGCCGGGCAGATTATGAAGAGTCGGAATGGAAAGAACAGGAGCATTTATTAAAGCTCCTGTTCCGGCATTTCCTGAAAAGGTACGGCAGAGAACAACTGCGGAACTGGAAGATCGAATTGTGGGATAAAAGCCAGGGCAATGAGCAGACGGAAGAAATGCTGCTGCGATATTTTTCTCTCTTTCAAATGGCTTACCGTACCATCAAAGACGTATTGCCGGAGATCAAGATCGGCGGCTGCGGAAGCACGGCGCTTTTCAACAAAAACATGTTCTGTAAGACTCTGGAGCTTTGGCCGAAGTATGCCCCTCTGCCGGATTTTTTCTCGGTTAAGCTGTATGGCTATATCAAAGGTGAAGATGAAAGGGATACCTTTGCCAGCCGCGCGACAGATCCGCATTACCTGCTCAGCCAGATCCGGGAAATAAAAAAGATCATGAAGGAATATGATTTTGAGATTCCTGAGCTTTATGTTACGGAATGGAATCAGACGCTGTCGGTGAGAAACTTCATCAATGACAGTTGTTTCAAAGGCGCCTATAATATGCAGAATCTGATCCGGACAATCGGAGAGTGCGATATGATTGCCTACATTACCGGGACAGACCGGGAGTCCGAGTATTTTGATACCGGGGATATCCTCCACGGCGGAATGGGACTGATTACAAAGGACGGCATCATGAAACCTGCCGGATATGCATTTTCCTTTTTAAATGGACTGCATGGCAGATGCCTGTCCAGAGGCGAATCTTACATCATGACCACGGACGGACATGATCATTACGCGATTGCCTGCCACAATCAGAAAAACCTGAATTATTATTACTATCTGACTGACGAAATGAAGATCGATAAAGGCAGGCTCTGGCTATATTATGAGGATGCCGATGCGCTTGAGTTTCATTTCAGGCTGACGCATATGCAGGACAGTGAGTACCGGATCAAGATCCAGCAGGTCAATGAAAAGCACGGAAGCATCTTGGACCTCTGGAAGGAAAATGACTTTTACGAGGAAAATTCTTTTGAGCCGATCCAGTATTATCGGCGTATTGTACAGCCCTGTGTTTCATTTAAGCTTTTGGAGGCCAGAAACGGCGTATTGGAAGTGCCGATCGTAATGCTGCCGAATGAAATTGCACTGATCTCAATTGAAGGTCTGTTTTGAAGAAAGGTCAAAATCAGAACGTCCATTTTTGACCAGGAAATTCGAACGGCGGAGGGATTCTGCGAGGCAGTCAAGCAGAGATACGGAAAAGCCATCTTATAATACAGCATTTTCCTCAATCCTGTGTTAAGCTGATATCAACAATTGATTCTGATGATACGACAGGAGGTAAAAGAATATGAAGATTGAACTGATCGAGCCGACAGGCCCGTCCATCTATATGGATCATCTGAAGAAAAAAGGCCCCGGCGTGCATCATGTTGTTCTAAAAACAGACGAAAGCTACACGGACGTATTGGCTATGGCGAAGAAGGTTTCCGGACGTGATCCGCGGCTTGAGGTGAAATTTCCGGACGGAACGCCGATTGTTGCTTACGCGGATATCGAAGAAGAGGCTGGGCTTCTCCTCGAAATCGGCTGTAATTGAATCTTAAGAAGGAGAATTTTTATGGAGAGAAAAGACATGTTACCGGTAAAGACTGCGATCGTGGGGTGCGGCAGCATCAGCGATATATTTTTCCGGAATTTTACGGAGCGTTTCAGGATCATCGATCTGGTCAAATGCTGTTCCAAAGGGGGCGCGAGCGCGGAGGCCAAAGCCCGGCAGTACGGCGTGGAAAAAAGTACGCTGGAGGAAATTCTGGCGGATCCTGAGATCGAACTGGTTGCCAACCTGACACCCGCCATGCAGCATTATGACGTGATCAGGGCGGCTCTCGAGGCCGGGAAGCATGTGTATACCGAAAAGGTGATCACACCGGATTATCATACCACGCAGGAACTGATCGATCTGGCACAGGAGAAAGGGCTTCTGCTCTGCAGCGAGCCGGATCATTTTATGGGGTCCTCCTGGCAGTGCGCGAGGGAGTATATCGATGCCGGCATCATCGGAAATGTGACAAGTATGGTTGCCACGGTCGGACAGAATATCGGAGCGGCTGCCGAACGTCTCCGGTTTGTCGGAGAACCGGCAGGTGGTGTGGGATATGACTTCGGAATCTATCTGATCACACAGATGGTGAGCCTGCTCGGCCCGGCCAAAGAGGTTTGCGGTGTTCTGAGTGCCCAGGTTCCGGAGCGGATTCATCAGAATGTATCAAATCCGGACTTCGGAAACAGTTATATCTTTGAAAGTGAGGATATGGCGGCGGCAGTGATCCGATTCGCAAGCGGCGTCGTCGCGGTGATCCACCTGAACGGCAACAGCATTTTGGAGGCACCCTCCCAGTTTTTGATCTACGGAACCTGCGGAGCATTTTCCATGCCCAGCCCAGCCGAATTCAGCGGTGAAATGAAAATGTACCGCCCCGGCTCCTTTGAACCGGTTCCGGTGCTGAGCGCCCATGGATTTGATCACGATTCCAGAGGTGTCGGCGCCGCGGAAATGGCCTGGTCCCTGCGCCTGGGACGCACACCCAGAGCAGATGCCCGCCTGGGACTGCACTGCCAGGAGATTATCCATGGCATCGGTGAGAGTGCCCGGACCGGCAGATATTATCAGATGACGAACACCTGCGAAAGGCCGGAGCCTTTGCCGAAGGGCTGCAGGGGGCTGGCAGGATTTTCCATTGAGGAGGAAAGCTCACTTGTATTGGAAACGATCAGGTGATGCTGGATTAAAAAATATCATGCGCAGGAAGCTTACCGGAGTGATTCCGGAATTTTCCTGCGCATGATATTTTTTCTATAACAGCAGTTTATCCTAAGTATTATGCATTCTGTGTTTGCTTTTCTCTTTCTTCCAGCTCTGCACGGATTTCTGCTATGCGTTTTTCAGTCAGGTTATAACCAAGCAGCGGAATCAGTGAGATCACACCGCAGATTGCCGGGATAATATTTACCACAAAGTTAATGCCTGTCTGGGCCGCCAGCGTCTGTTCTGCGTTAGGCACATAACCGACCAGAGCAAGGGCCTGCACGCCGACTACGCCGCAGAATGCCGTTGCAATTTTAACAGCCAGTGTCAGGAAAGAAGCAGCCAGGCCTTCCTGGCGCATGCCAAGCTTCCAGTCGCCGTATTCGATACAGTCAGATACCATGCCATAGCACAGAGTACTGGAGGCGTTGCAAAGGCCGCATAGAAAGCTGAGTGCCAGCAGTACCGGCGTACCTGCGGTGCCCAGGAAGAAAATTCCGATAAAACCGGCGATCATCGCTACGGTCAGCCCGATCATGCAGTTCCTTTTGCCGATTTTTTTCGTTCCGTACGGAACACATAGGGTGCCTACCAGTTGTGCCAGGGTCATGGATGTAAATACCAGGGAGATCATGGTAAAGTCGCCGACCACATAAATGATGTAGTAAGTCAAAAGGCTCATACGTGCCGTTACACAGATGGTGCCTAAAAGCGTACAGATCACGATACGCAGCAGCTGGTCGTTTTTTGTAATCTCTTTCAGATTAGAAAGAAAACCGGGTTTTTCCGTTTTAGTCTCTGCCGCCGCACTGTGAAGCTTATTCGTATACTTTTCTTTGCAGATAAATGCTTCGACCAGAAAGCAGGGAATCATGAGAACCGACAATACTACGGATGCCCACAGATAACCGGTCCCATTTGCAGTCTCACTTTTACTAAAGTAGAGGATCAGTGGCATTATGGCTGCGGATAGGACAATATTTATTACGGATGCGCCTACACTGCGGGCTGTGGAAAGATTCATACGTACCTGTGAGTCAAGGGCAAGGACGTTTACAATGGCGCTGTGCGCGGTTCCGATGATTGTGTAGATCATGCCGGTCCCGATGTAGCATACCAGGCAGAGTATGACTTTTAAAGTGCCGGTGACCGGCCATACCGTAAAGGTCATTACATTAAAGATTGCCAGAAACGGCGGCGCAAACATCAGGTATGGACGGAATTTCCCCCATCTGGTGTTCGTTCGGTCCGCAATCGTTCCCATGATCGGATCGTTGACGGCGTCCCACACTCTGGCAATCAGCATGATCAATGAGATCGCGGTTGCGGTCAGGCCTACGACATCCGTATAAAAAAGGGTCAGATAGTTGTTCACCATATACCAGCTCATCTGGTTCGCCATTTCGCCGATTCCATACCCTAAAGCGAGTTTTGGACTGGTTTTCTCAGTTGCTGTATTTGTACTCATATTTTCTCTCCTCTTTAAAAGCTTCTCATTTCCTGTTGCAGTCAGCGCATTTCAAACCAGTCAAAAACAGCCTGGTTATCAATGTCTTTTCCGTTGCCGGTGGCATACATCCCAATCATGGTCCCGGTCATGCAGCCGATTTCTTCCGTGCTGATTTTGGTGGAATCGCCTTTAGCCAGTTCCGTCAGCGCAGCTTCGGATTCGCCGTAATAGAAAGTATATTCTTTGTACTTCCCTTCGACCTTTAGAATGACAGTTTCTTTGTCATATGGAATCTTTGCGGCAATCTCACATCGGGTAGCAGATGAAAATCCCGGAAGATAAGGGCGGGATACAATCTCTGTGGAATAAAGGACAAGCTGCAGATACCCTTTCCCGTCTTCCTGGATGCGTTCGAAATGATACTGCTGGTTCATCTGCTGTATGAGAGCCATGCCGGCGCTTTCCTGTCCTTTGGGTACAAAATCCATGCGGCAGGATGCGGTGAAGTTAAGCTCACGTTCCCGGCGGGCAATAAATGGAATAAACCGATCTTTCTTCCGCGGGGCAATAAAATCAAAGCTTGCCGGTTTCAATTCTTTCAATAATTTTTGATGGATGCATCGGATGGACAGTTTTGAATCCTTTACTTCATAATAAGGCTCATAAGGTGTGCCCCAGCACGTCCAGCTCATGGAAAGCTCGCTGCCGTCAAAATCATCGCGGGCAGGTTCTGTTTCATATAAGGTCTCCGGCAGTCCGGTTCCTTCATATATAAATTCTACACGCCCGGTCCGGGGGCTGAATAACGGCCATCCATCTTCCCAGACAACAGGGCAGAGGTATGTCTCACGGCCAAGATTTTTATACTTTCCATCAATATTTCTGGAAGCAAGAAGTACGGCATACCAGTCCCCGTTTTGCGTCTGTACGAGATCAGCATGGCCCGCATTGGTAATCTTTGCGTAGGAGCCCATCATGCGGTGGGTCAAAACCGGGTTTGACGGATTATTTTCAAAGTAGCTGAACAGCTCTTTGCTTCTGGCCACCGCTACACAGTGATGCTGGTCGGTTCCGCCTTCCGCAATGATCAGATAATAGTACTCCCCGATATGGTAGATATGCGGAGATTCCGGATGCTCCGCTCCGCGCATGGCGCTGTGGAAGATGGTGTAAGGCTCGCCGTCCATTTGAAAACGTTCAATGTCAAACTTTGCGACCCAGATTCCCTGGCTTGTCGTACCAAGCTGCGGATCCCAGGCATCTCCGGTTCCCATTACATAGCAGGCGCCGTCATCGTCAAAAAAGAGGGAAGCGTCAATTCCGGGAACATCGTCTAACCAATGGGGTTCGGACCACGGCCCACGGGGATCTTTTGCCGTAACGATGAAATTACCCCGGTGTGCATAATTGCAGTTGATGATGTAAAATGTGCCGTTGCTGTAACGGATGGTCGGAGCCATGACACCGCCTCCGCCATAAGAACTTTCTACGTGAAAACTGTTTTCTTTTGTCATGACGTTGCAGATTTGCTCCCAGTGCATTAAGTCCGTACTGTGGAAAAGAGGAATGCCCGGATAAAGCTCAAATGATGAGCAGGCAATGTAGTAATTACCGCCGACGCGGCAGATCGATGGATCCGGATAGAATCCGGGGATGATGGGATTTTGGATGTGGCTCATTGTTTTTCTCCTTTTGTTTTTTATTTATGTTAGGAGATTTTTTCTTGATTTTCAATAAATAAAACTATGGAGATTTATGGACATTTTTATGCAGATATATTAGAATAAAATCGTAAAAAAGGAGGACGATTATGGAAATAAAATATGCATTCCAAGAAATTCAAGAAGGAGAACATGCGGTAAATACGGAGAATTATCAATATTGGATCGTGTTTACAGGAGAAGGACAAATTTCTTCAATAAATAGTGAATTTTTCTTTCAGACACATGACGTCCTGGAGATTCCGCCCAATCAAGCCTCGCGGATTGTGTGCAAAAAGAAAATGCTGATCGGCATTGTCGCGCTGGAAGAACTTCAAACTGTTAACACATATCTTCAAAAAAAGAATTATGAAAATACGGAACTTATCCGCAAAGTCTTTTTACTGGCCGTAGAACTTCAGGGTTTTCATCACGAAGCAGTTCCTAAAATGATGTATCATGCAAATAAGCTGATGTATGAGACTCTCAGCAGCACCGGGCTGAAAGAGTACCGTATCAATCCACAGATTGCCAGGGCGCTTGAGGAATTAAAAAAACATTATCTTGAGCCGGATTATGATTTTAACGCTGTCATAGCTGCCAGCAGCTACAGCGCCAGCCATTTTCACAAATTATTTCATGAGACTACGGGATTTTCCCCACTTGGATGGATTCATGAGAAACGGATGGATCATGCAAAGTATCTTCTGCGTCAGCCGCAAAGGCCGGCTGTCAAGGACGTCGCACAGATATGCGGATATCAGGATGCCGGCTATTTTTCAAAAATATTCCGCAAAAAAACAGGTATGTCTCCAAAAGAATATGCCCTACAGGCAGACTACCAGCCTCAGGAGGCGCGCAAGAATTGGTCATAGATGAGTTGTTCATGCTGGATATCATACAGGGAAAAGTTCATCCTGCAGGCGCATCTCTGTGCGTTTGATCCTGCCCGGAATCTCGAAAGAATTTATTCCTGAATTTCTTTGGAGTGTACCCTGTTTTGGATTGAAACACGCGGATAAAGTGGCTTTGGGAGCTGAAGGCAAGAATGGCGGCAATCTCGGCATAGGAATAGTCTGAGAAGCGCAGCATATTTTGGGCTGCTTCTATCCGCTTCGAGAGAATGTAGGCTGAAACAGGCTGCCCGGTTTCCTTTTTGAACAGGGTTGAGAGATAGCTTCTGTTCAGATGCACCTGCTCCGCCAGATCCTCGACGCGGATCGTCTCATACAGGTGGTTGTAGATATAGTCAATACACAGGACGACCGGCTTTGAGTAGACCTCAGCCTTGTCAAGTGCGGTCATTTCTCTTGCATAGAAAGCAAACATATCCGCATGGAGCGCCTTCACTTCGTCCACGCTTTGCAGGGTGTCCATTTTCAGGATATACAGGTCGCTGATATTATAGGCCCTCTCCGCATCCATTCCTCCTGCGATGACGCTTCGGCTGGCAAGCGTAATGGAGGCGACAAAGAGATACTTGTAATTTCGCAGAGGGTCATCCGATATATGTCCGGTAAGATTTGAAGAAAACATCCGGATTCCTTCATCAACCGCTTTCGGTTCGCCCATGCGCAGAAGGTCATACTGGTACATATCCTCCGTATGGGTGTGGTGCCTGTCCGCAGTTTCCCTGTGGAGATATTCCATATATCTGAGTTTCTTTTCATTTATGGTTCCGTCCATATTTGTTCCCTCCTCTTTATATAAC
>VSNK01000233.1 GCA_009774255.1 Faecalicatena sp. | reverse complement strand
GATATAATGAAAAAGAAAAGTGTCCAATAAAAAGGAAAATATGTTGCATAAACGGAGATGATACCATGAGCTATTCAGCAACACATCTGGCACAAAAACTAGACATTTCGAGATCATATCTATATTATCTGAAGGATAATGGCGCGGTAGATCTTGAAGTGGATGATAATGGAAGAGTGGTTTGGAATGAAGAAGCATATCAAAGGCTTCAGGAATATATAAAGAAAAACAAAGGTGACAACACTGCGGAACAGCTTGAAGCGTCAAAAGCTTATAAGACGACCAAGATTAACAATCGCAGATATTTGGGGAATAAATATAAGCTGTTACCGTTTATTACAAAGGTTGCCGAAGAAGAGTGTGACAATATCAATACTGTGGCAGATATTTTTGCCGGTACAGGTGCGGTGGCTTCTGCATTTACGGATAAAAAGCTTATCACAAATGATATTTTGTATAGTAATTATATATGCCATGTCGCCTGGTTTGGCAGTGAGGCTTATTCAGAAGAAAAAATAGTCGGACTTATTTTAAACTATAATAAATTGCAGGTATTTGAAGACAATTATATGAGTGATCACTTTTCAGATACATACTTTTCACTTGAGGATTGCAGAAAAATAGGTTTTGTAAGGCAGGATATAGAAGACAGGTATGATTCCGGGGAGATTAATTTTCGCGAGAAAGCCTTGCTCATAACATCTTTATTATATGCAATGGATAAAATTGCTAATACATGCGGACATTATGACGCATATAGACAGGGAGTGGAATTTGAAAAGCATTTAGAGTTGTCGGTTCCGGAACCCGAAGCGAATCTTAATGCCAATAATGTCTGTTACAATATGGATACAAATGAACTTGCGCCTGAAATAGAAGCAGATTTAGTCTATATTGATCCACCATACAATTCCAGACAGTATTGTGATGCGTATCATCTCCTTGAAAATGTAGCTAAATGGGAAAAACCAGAAGTGTTTGGTGTGGCGCGCAAGATGGACAGAACATCCTTAAAGAGCGAGTATTGCACGCAGAAGGCAGCCTTGGCATTTGAAAATTTAATTGAATCCATTCATGCAAAATACATTTTATTATCTTACAATAACATGGCAAATAAGGGAAATGACCGTTCGAACGCAAAGATCAGTGATGAAGATATTATGAGGATTTTGCAAAAGAAGGGTGAATTAAAGGTGTTTGCGGAAGACTACAAGGCGTTTTCTACAGGAAAATCAGACATTAAGGCAAATCAGGAGAGGTTATTTTTATGTATCTGCCGTGATGAAGAAAAAGAAGTAATCCCTTCCGCTTTGAATTATACCGGAGGGAAGTATAAATTACTTCCGCAGATATTGCCATTATTTCCGCAAGATATAGATCAGGCGGTAGATTTATTTTGCGGTGGCTGCAATGTAGGAATTAATCTGAATTGTAATAAAGTATTGTTTAACGACAGCAATCCATATCTTATGGGATTATTGGATACATTTAGAAAAGTGTCTAAAGACGACATATTTAGATGGATATATGGAGCTATTGAAAAATATGGGCTATCGCTGGTCAGTAAAAATGGATATGAATTTTACAACTGTGAAAGCTCAAAAGGATTGGGAGAATATAACAAAGCGGGATATAAAAAGCTAAGAGATGATTTTAATAAAAAGGAAATACAAGATGATGAGTATTATCTGATGCTATATTTGTTGATCGTATATTCATTTAATAATCAATTACGTTTTAACAGAAAGGGGAAGTTTAATTTACCGGTCGGGAAAAGAGATTTTAATTCAAAGATGCAAGGAAAACTTGAATCGTTTATTGACAGAGTGAAAAATGGCGATTATAGCTTCAGAAATGACGATTTCAGAAACATCAGTATGGAGTGCTATACGGATAAGAGTTTTTTCTATGTGGATCCTCCTTATTTGATTACCTGCGCGACATATAATGAGCAGTCAGGATGGACAGAAAATGATGAAAGAGATCTATTGCGCTATCTGGGACAGCTTGATAAAAAAGGAATTCGTTTTGCTTTATCAAATGTTTTGGAAAGCAAGGGGAAGAAAAATACGATTTTGTCTGACTGGATAAAAGAACATAAGAATTTTAGGACTATTCCACTAAATTATAATTATACGAATTCAAATTACCATACGAAAAAAGATGGAGTGACGAAGGAAGTATTGGTTGTAAATTACTGTTTAGAGGAGACATCCCATGGCAAATCAGATCGGATTTAAAAGTTACTGCTGGGCGATCGGTACGACAAGCTACCGTACTGATAATTTTAATATGAGTATTGAGAAACAATTGCAATTGTTGAAGCAGTTTCGGGATTTGAAAGAAAATGCAGGAAAGAAATGGAATAGTAATAATACTTTTCAGGCGGAATATTATAATTACCTGAAAGAAAATATGTTTGTAAAGGGCGATGCTGCCAGACCGGATAAGGATGCAAGAGAGAAGACTTCCGGATTAAGGGATATCGGATTACTTGATGATGAGCGCAATCTTACGGAAGCCGGGCTGGAGCTTTTAAAAATTTCCGAATCGGAGGACTTTTCATCGGATAACTTTTTGGAAATTCCCAAAGACAGCTATCTATATTTCAAACAGCTGTTAAAAACATCGAATATTGTTGGGGACAAGGTTGTAAGACCTTTCGTAGTATTTTTACATGTCATGAATGAGGTGGGATATCTCACGAATAATGAGTTTACCTATCTGCTGCCGTTATGTGTTGACGAGCATACGACTGCAAAGATTATTAAGTTCATAAAGGAATCTCGAAGTATCGGTAAACATGACTATGAAGATATGATACTGGCAGTTCTGATGGGAATGGATAATTATCAGAGGGCATTAGAATTACTTCAAACAGGACCGATAACGGAAGAAGTGATTTGCAGTGTTGGCATCAACAGGAAGAGCGCAAAGTATGATAAGCCTTATTATAAGTTATATACTATATTAAAAAGTATCGTTTTCGCTGGCGAAAATCTGGCATTAGAACTTTACGAAGCTACAAAAAAACTGACCAACGGCAAGGTTGGAGGCACATGGAGAAAATATTTTTTTAGCAGCAGCGCCAGAAGTGTGATATCAAGAGAAGGTATGGCAGTAATGAATACGGTTCCTATATTGAGTGCGGCTTCAGAAGAGCAGTTTAATGAGGAATTTTTCAGGATTATGCACATTTTTAAGGTGAAAGCAACATTATCAGATTATTTCGACTTAAATAGGAGATATTTTAAAATCACAGATATCGTCCTGTTTGAGGATAACAAGGTAAAACTTGATGTGCTGCCAAAATGTTACGTGGAAATGGCAGGCGGGCATTTATTAGAAATTGCTTTTACGCAGACCAGGTTATTACAACAGAATGTTGATTTAAAGGAGATTGGTTCATTTTTTGATATCGATACGAATTTGCTTTACCAGAAGCTTGGACAGGTCCTTGGTACAAGTGTATCTAATAAGGAAATGGCTCGAAAAGTCATAAAAGATGAACGCTATGTAAGACTTAACAGACTGATAGATGAGCGTTTTGATAAAAATACTCTTATCAAGTTATTCGATGATTTTGAGAGCAGAAATGATGATGAAATAAGAAAAATGGTTACGGACAATGCTGACGTTCCTACAATATTTGAATATATACTCGGTATCGCATGGTATATCATCAGTGAACGAAAAGGAGATGTGCTTGAATATATGAATTTGTCCCTGGAGGCAGATCTGTTACCCAAAACGCATGCCGGAGGAGGAGAGGCGGATATTGTGTGGAAATATGATGCGGCACATTCTTATCCGAAGCATGTTCTCTTAATTGAAGCTACTCTTGCGGATGGCTCCAATCAACGTAGAATGGAAATGGAACCCGTTTCAAGACATTTGGGCGACTACCTTCTGGCACATACTGACGATGAAGCATATTGCGTTTTTATCACAACATATTTGAATCATAACGTAATATCGGATTTCAGAGCCAGGAAAAATATGGAATATTATAATAGTTCCGGCACGGAATATATCACCGGTATGAAGATATTGCCGCTACAGACGAGTGAGTTAAAGATACTGTTAAAGCATGATGTCAAGTATCCGCAGATTTATAAAATGCTGGACGTAGCTTATCATAGAGAAGGCGTGCCTAAAGAATGGTATGAGAATAACATTGTAAGAGAAACCAGTATGCTATATGGTCGCCAACCTGATTCGTAATCAGATTGGCGACCGTCTTAAAACAATGTCTCCGGTTATCTTTTCTCCCCCTTTTTCGTGACCGGAATCCAGACCTCATACTGTGCGTTTTGCGGATCCGGATTCAAATAGACTTCAATGTCCGGGGCGTTGGCATACTCATACCCGGAAGTCGGAAGCCATTCGGTGACGATACGCTGTTCCAGCTCCTGGATAGACTGGTTTGTACCCGACCCTGAAAAGATGGCCCAGGTCGCGGCAGGCACGATATATTCGTCCAATTCTCCGCGCTCCTTCGACGTGGAGACAGCGATAAAGTATTTCCATTGCTCCTCATCATTGCAGGCACTGACGCCCAAAAGCCCCTTCGGCGGCGCATCCATCATTCCGGCCAGCCTCGGTATGGTGCCGTTTGCGGCAGCCTCCTGCCACAGGTTCGGTACGGTCATGAAATTTTTCTCAAGCTCTTTTTCCAGCGGTGCCGATACGCCGACGATCCGAAAACTGTCCTTTGTCTCTATCCGATAATTCATTTCTTCCACTCCTTTTACTGCGATTGTAAATGTGAGAGGCGGATAAGATTTTACGGCAACCCCTTCATTTTTTACGGCCGACGGTGCAATACCGTGAATTCCCTGAAAGGCCCTGTTAAATGCGGTAGGAGAGTGGTATCCGTACTTCTCCGCAATGGTGATGATCTTTTCGTCGCCGCCCAGCAGATCCACAGCCGCCAGAGACATTTTTCTTCTCCGGATATACTCCGCCAGAGTGACTCCTGCCATGTAAGTGAACATTCTCTGAAAATGATACGCCGAACAGCAGGCGATCCGCCCAAGCTGCTCATGGTCGATCTCGTCTGTCAGATGCTCCTCAATGTACCGCATACTTTCGTTTAATCTTTCCACCCATTCCATTCGTTGATTCCTCCATTTGCAAATAAAGTTATAGGATATCCATACGTATGATTATACATCTTTTCGACAAAGATTACCTCTCTATTTTTGCACAAAAAAGAGATGGCATAATTTTCTGTTACAGTTCACTCTTCAGCCACTGTCATGAGAAGTTTGTGCTTGCACAAGAACTTATCATGACAGCGGCCGAAGAAGGGAGCGCCGGTTTATGAGCAAAAATAGCCGTAAAGCGGCGGAAAAGCATCGAAGATGCGTTTTGCGAATGGCGCGGAGTGGTTACAATTCACTGGCCAGCCAGCGAACTGTAACGAATTCAGCCCATTTTAAGTCGCCTTCGGCGAGGGGCTGAATTCTATTCAAGGCGTAGCGTGCTTCCTCCCAGCCAATCAGTGTAATGATTGGCTGGGGAGTGAACAGTAACGCGGAGTGAACTGTAACAATTTCCTTGCGGAACATCATTTGCTATGATAAACTAGATTCAATCATGCTTGGATTTTTGAAAAAATGAGGGAAGTATACAGGCCGGGTGGCATAGAAGTTCAGTATACAAGAAGAGGAGAGTAATAAATGAGAGAAACGCTTTTTGGGGACAACATATTTTTAAAGAAATTGTGGCAGCTCGCGGTGCCGATCGCGTTTCAGAATCTGATGCTTGCGTCCGTCGCGGCGGCGGACGCACTGATGCTGGGACGTGTGACGCAGAATTCCATGTCGGCGGTGTCGCTGGCAACCCAGATTCAGTTCATCCAGAACATGATCCTGTCGGCGATCATTGCTCCGATCGTCATTCTGGGGGCGCAGTACTGGGGCAAGAAGGATACAAAGACCGTGAATGACATCTTCTGCATCGGACTTAGGTTATGTATCGGCGTGTCGCTGCTCTTTTTTATCGGCTGCGTCTTTTTTCCGAGATATCTGATGCTGATCTTTACGAATGAAGAAGCGTTGATTGTGATCGGCATCCGTTATCTGAAGGTGGCCGGATGGTCCTATCTGATCACCGGCATCTCGCAGTGTTATCTTGCCATTATGAAAGTCAGCGAACACGCGATGCAGACGGCAATCGTCAGTTCAGGCGCGGTGCTTATCAATATTGTACTCAACGCGGTGTTCATCTTTGGACTCCTGGGGGTTCCCGCGATGGAAGTGCAGGGAGCGGCAACGGCTACTTTGATCGCGAGGATCATAGAACTGCTGTGGGTAGTGAGGTATTCTTATCGGGAAGGATATATCCGTCCGGACTGGAGCAGGATTTTCAAAAGAAATCCGCTTCTTTTCGGAGACTTCCGGAGATGCGCGCTTCCGATTTTGGGAGCCAGCCTGTTCTGGGGAGTAGGATTCACGTCATATTCCGCATTCATGGGACATCTGGGTACAGACGCGACTGCGGCAAATTCCATCGCCGCAGTGGTGAGAGATCTGGTATGCTGTCTCTGCAACGGCCTTGCCAACGGCGGCGGGATCCTGGTCGGAAATGAGCTCGGCGCAGGCAATCTGGATAAGGGAAAATGCTATGGAGACCGGCTGGTGAAGATCTCTTTTCTGACCGGATTTTTATCTACGGCGATTATGCTTGCGGTGACTCCCTTTGTCACAGGCTTTGTAAAAATGACGGATCAGGCACAGCACTATCTGATCCAAATGATGATTATCATGGCATTTTATATGATCGGGCGCACCGTGAATACGATCATCATCAACGGGATATTCGCGGCCGGCGGAGATACGATGTTCGATATGTACAGCCTGGCAGTCTGCATGTGGGGAATGGCTGTTCCGCTCGCGGCAGCGGGGACCTTTTTCCTGAACTGGCCGGTGCCCGTCGTGTATGCATGTACCTGCCTGGATGAGGTGGGAAAGATTCCCTGGGTCATGTATCACTATCGTAAATACAGATGGGTGAAGGATCTGACACGGGAATTATAGAGGAAAATGGTGCGCTGTAAAAAGATTTATAACTCAGGGAGAAATTCATAATGGGTAAAATATTTAATGTAAGTGCGGACTGTAAGCCGAATCTGCATTATATGGTTGATATCAGCGAGCTTCTTCATAAAATAAAGGAATTTATAGACCGGGGGGAATACTTTACGATCAACCGTGCCCGGCAGTATGGGAAGACAACAACGTTACGGGCACTGAAAAAGTATTTGCAGAAAGAGTATATTGTAGTAAGCCTTGATTTTCAAAAGCTGGGAGCAAATTCATTTGAAAATGAAAATATATTTTCTATTACATTTGCCAGACTTTTTTTGAATACACTTGAACGTGAAAAGATAGAAGAATTGAACGGAATAAAAAGCAGAATGGCTGAATTATGGGACAGCAGTCAAACGGAGAAGGAACATTTTTCCCTGTTTGGATTGTTTCTGTGCTTAAGCAGAATTTGTGGATCTGCAGATAAGCCTCTGGTTTTATTGATTGATGAGGTGGACAGTGCGTCAAATAATCAGGTGTTTTTAGATTTCCTGGCACAGCTGAGAGGTTACTATATCGACAGAGACGAAACGCCGACATTTCAGTCTGTTATTTTGGCAGGTGTATATGATATAAAAAGCTTAAAAGTAAAAATCAGACCGGAAGGTATTCATAAGACAAATAGTCCATGGAATATTGCGGCAGATTTTGACCTTGATATGAGTCTGCATGAAAAAGGAATTGCCGGAATGCTGGAAGACTATGAGCTGGATCACCATACAGGCATGAAGGTTGAGGAATTGGCTGCATTGATTTATGATTATACATCCGGATATCCGTATCTGGTTTCCCGCATTTGTAAGCTGATTGACGAGAAGATTGCAAAGAGCCGGAAGTTTCCGGATAAAAAGGCGGCATGGACGAAGGAAGGATTTCTTGCTGCCGTACGAGTTCTGCTGATGGAAGAAAACACATTGTTCGAATCTCTCGATAACAAATTGATTGATTTTCCGGAGTTAAAGAAAATGCTGCAGGATCTTCTGCTAAAAGGCAGAACGATAGAATATGTACCGGGGGATTTGGGAATCCGGATGGCAGTCATGTTCGGCTTTATCACTTTGGATCATGGGACTGCTGTTGTTTCGAACCGCATTTTTGAGACACGGTTGTATAATGGCTTTCTTGCGGAGAAAGCCCGCCATATGGAAATTTCGCAGATTGCGGCAGATGAGAAGAATCAGTTTATTACGGACGGTCAGTTGGATATGGATCTGGTGATACGGAAATTTGTCAGCCATTATACGGAACTGTTCGGAGAACATAATGAAAGATTTTTAGAAGATAATGGACGATGCATTTTTTTGCTTTATATGAAACCAATTATTAATGGAAACGGTAATTACTATATTGAGGCCAGAACAAGGAATAAACGGCGCACAGATTTGATTATTGATTTCTGCGGGCAGCAATACATTGTAGAACTTAAGATCTGGCACGGAGAGGAATATAATCAACGTGGAGAAAGGCAGCTGGCAGATTATCTGGAATCATATCATCTAAAAAGAGGCTATATGGTCAGCTTTAATTTTAATAAGGTAAAACAGACAGGGGTACGAAAAATTTTGTTAGGAGATAAGGTATTGACAGAGGCTGTCGTTTGAGAGCAGCAAGATGCGAAGCGGCTGTTAAAACATTTCCGGTTGAGCCGATATTTTATTCTATAGGAAACTTCTCCGAATTTTCCTATAGAATAAAAACCCTCCGGGGGATGCGCACTACGCGCATAAG
>VSNK01000232.1 GCA_009774255.1 Faecalicatena sp. | reverse complement strand
GATTGTAACTGTCCGTATAGTGCCGAGCGGGATTACAACTGTCCGTATCGTGCCGAGCGGGATTGCAACTGTCCGTATTGTGCCGAGCGGGATTGCAGCTGTTCATATCGTGCCGGGCCGGATCACAGCCAGCACCTCGCTGCGCCGGGCCACTTCGGTCCGCACATTGGCCCGGAGCACTCAGCAGCACAAGATATCTCTTCTCCATCCACTCCGCCAGCAGCGGAAAATCCTCCAGGACTTCCGTGCCGAAATGCTCCCGATACCTGTCGATATCCAGTCCCGGCCGGATCAGGATATGTCGGATCACATATCTGCGCTTCTGCTCCTCCGGGGAAAGTACAATCCCGTGGGTGACAGCAGTAAAATCCTGCGTATTTTCATAAGCGTGTAGTTCACGCAGGCAGTCCTGCCTTGTGATGGCATATGGGGTGCAGAAATGCAGATTTCCCACATAGCTCCGTCCGCCGCAGCCCAACGCGAGGGAGGTGCCGAAGCCGCACTCGGAGAAGGGGCGCAGGTGTTCATCAGAATTCGAAAACGCACTGCAGCCTGCACTGCGATCCGAAATAATCCCGCCGTTTTGCCTGCACAGGTTTTTTTGATACCGGACAAGCTGCGTCATAGAATCCTGCCGGGAAGCATCAGAGTTTCTCTGCACAAACCGCCGCATAGAATCCTGCCGGAATCCTTCTGACCTCAAAAAGCTGCCTGCCTCCCGATACTGCTCAAAAGCCTTTTCCGGCTCTAGCACCATTCCGTCCCGCAGCGCCCTTTCCAGCCCTGCGCCATGTTTCACATACAGAGGATACAAAAAAATCTCCTGGGGACTGAGAGACACCGCTTTTTCCAACGAATCCAGAAGAGAACGGATCGTTTGCCCGGGAATCCCGTAGATAAAGTCTGCATTCACACAGTCAAATCCAAAGGAAAGCAAAAGCTCCAGGGCTTCCTGTGCCTTTTTCCCGCTATGCCCACGGTGCAGAGTTTCCAGCTCTCTGTCAAAAAAGCTCTGGATCCCCATGCTGACCCTTGTAACGCCGCGATCCTTTAGCAATTGTAATTTTTCGCTGTCCGTCTGGTTGGGTGCCGTTTCGATCACAATGCTCGGGTTTTCGTCAAAATGCAGATAAGACTCCGTCATGGCAAAGACCCGTTCCAATTGCCGCGCAGTCAGAAGAAGGGGAGTCCCTCCGCCTATGGTAAAATCCGAAAACCTTGTGCCTGCCGGTTCCAGGATCCCGCGGTACTGTCCGAGCTGCCGTTCCACCGCGTCCAGATACGTTTTCATTTCATCGGTCTTTGCTCCGGTGACAGAGAACAGATTGCAGTAGCCGCATTTCGTCTGGCAGAAGGGGATATGCAGATACAGCCCGCAGCCCGGTCCCGAAAGACTGTCGGCGCAGTCTGCCAGACGGATCCCGGTCAGCGGGCGGTATGCCGTTTTGTGAGGATAACTGTACATATATTGAATATACGGATTCATAGTAACTCCTTGACTGATAGGAACAGGACAAAAGCAATCCGCCTGTACGAAAATCTGCCAGTTGTGCGGTTGGATGCTGATGGCTGAATCGGCCGCCCAAAATAACGAATCTTTTTATAAAAAGAAATGCTTATAAGGAACCGTATTTACGATCGGATGGTCGATCCCGTGGAACTGGCATCCATCCTCCCCGTAGCAGGTCCCGTGGTCGGAGCAGCAGATGACAAAGGCGCCGCCCCGTTTTTCCTTCCAATGGTCAAACAGGCGTCCCAGCTCCCGGTCCGCATAGCGAAGCGCCGCCCCGTGGCTGGCCAGATTATCATGGGAACACCCATCCAGATAGAAGGAATTGGGATAATGGATGGCGTCCACATTGAGGTACATGAAAATGTTCTGCCCCGGCTCTGCCGCCTCCAGCTTTTTCAAGATAAAATCCACCTGGTTTTTAGTGCTGTCCTTCACGCCGCAGCCAAAGGACGGGTTCCAGTAGCTTTTCCGGAAATATCCGGGAAATACCTTTCCCAGGTCGGAGCGCTTGTCAAAAAAAGAGACGCCGCCCACGCACCAGGTATCATAGCCCTCCTGCTCCAGCCCTTCCATGATCGTGCCGCCGGAAAACCCATAGGCCCCCGGGGGCGTTTTTCTGCCCATGCCGATCTGCCGTGGGAAAAAGAGCATTTCCCGGTCAGCCAGATTTTTCGCCCCAAAATCCGCCGGCAGAAAGCCCGCGAACATGGCGTGGTGGGATGGCCAGGTAAAATTCCCCGGAGCCTGGCATTTTTTCCAGGAGCCGTACCGGTTCAGCACCGGGGTCGTCCCATCCTCCTGTTCCTTCACCGCCGCGTCATACCGCAGGGTGTCCAGGCAGATGAATAAAATGTCCATCTTTCCGACGACCTGATTCATATCCACGGAGGGCTGTCTCAGCGCTTTGGCCGAGGAAAAGAGCCGGAAGGGAACTTCGCCTGCATGTTCCGATCCTGTTTTCACCTGTCCGTTCAAATTGTCCTGTCCTGTCATTTTTTGTTGTCCTTTCCATTTTTGCAAAATAAACTCGCGGCGGGTGAAATCTGACCTCCGCACAGCCACGCCTTCATCATCTCCGCCTGATGGCGGTAGATCCGGTTTTGAGCGTAAATATCCTGGTAAATGAGGTCGCCCTGCCCGTTCAGTTCAATGACTCTTGGCCGCAGGCTGCCCTTTTCCAGGAGAACATCGATCCCCACGCTCCTGAGTCCCGGATAGCATCCCGCCGCCCGGATACAGAGCTGCTCCACCGCCTCCATGATATGGAACGGAAGCCCCAGCTCCGTTCCTTTCAGCGGGTGGTTGTTGAGATGCAGATTGGTAATGGGGCCGGAAGAAAGGCGGGCCAGAAGAAAATCCATCCGCCCGTCCTGGACCACTGCCCGCAGGTCATAGGAAAAACCGTTGTGCTCTGCCTTGGCGTACCACCGTTCCACCACACAGTCAAGCGCCAGAAGCCGCCCGGCCAGGGAAAGCACCTGCTCCCTGTCTGTAAAACGCCGGAGCCGCTTCGTATTGACCAGACGACCGGTCTCAGGATCCGTCATCGCGCATGTGTAAAGGATCATCCGGCCCGAGCGGGGCTGCCAGCGGAAGGCCGCCGCTCCGGCAGCACCGGAACCATAGACCGGTTTTATAAATACCTGGAATATATGGTTGCGTTCCATGGCCTCAAGCAGGCGTTCCACCCGATCTGCTCCAGGATATCCGCCGTCTATCGACTCCGCGGTCCGATCTGCCCCAGGATATCCGCCGTCCATCGGCGTCACTGCCTGGTCCGCCCCGGAAATGCCACACTCCTTCGGCGGCTCGCCCTTCCAGACCAGCCCATCGAATCCTTCCAACTCTTCCGTCATCGGAATCCAAGCTTCGGCCAGCCGTCTTTTGCACCCTCTTTTATCCAGAAGGGCACGGATATGCTCCGGCCGGTTGAGAAACGTGATTTGCTGTTCCGCTCCCAGCTCTGCCAGCCATGCCAGCTTCCGTTCATAATCCCGGGTCAGGAGGTTCAGCTCGTCCAGGCAGCAGCTCTCCCACAAGGGAGGGTCGATCTTCAGAAATACATGTTCCCATGCAGCTTCCTTACCGCAAAGCATCGAGCCAGGCTGCCATGCCTGCATGGATATTTGGCGGCTGCCGCGAGGGCTGTTAAGTGTCGGCGGCACTTGTTCAGCAGCGGCCGAAAGGGAGTGCAGACAAAATCCTCCGCCGCTTTCTGCGCTGGAATCTTGATGCCCCGTCAGACTGCCGCAGGGGCTTTGACTCCGAACAGGAAACTCCTTCCAGTCCATGATGCCAAGCGGTATCCCCGCCGCTTCCGCGCCTTTTGCCAGATAGACGGCCCGTTTCGTCCCGGGTACGCCCAGGAGGATTGCCTGCCTCATTCTGTCAGCATGGCGTTCATCCAGACCTCGCCCCGGTATTCCTCCGGTTCATAGCGCTCCGACGCGTCCACCTTCACCGGAAGGGCCTCCAGCTTTTTCACCATGCCCTCTGACATATAATGATAATGCACGTCCAGCTCCTCGATATTTGGATAGGAAGGAAGCGTTTCCAAAAGCAGCGCACCGCCGATATCTGTCAGGGTCCCGTTTGCCAGAGCCAGCACCTTCAGCTGCTCCATATATTTGCTTCCCAGCACCGCCTGCACCATTTCATCCTGGATCTCGCTGTCCTCGATCCCAAGATGCACAAGCTTTGGAAAATCCGACGTTTCCAGAAGGGTTCTGACCGTATCCGCGCTGCCGTCAAACCCATAATCCTCGATTCCGATGTAGAGGACAAGCTTTTTCAGATTGGGCAGCTTGGCGTTCTGGATCTCTTCGATCACCGACACCGGAAGCCCGCCGCAGATGACGGTCAGCGATTCCAGCTCCTGATGACATATTTCCCCCAGCGTCAGCTCCGAGCTTCCCTTCACGGTCAGCTCCTTTAAGTGAGGAAGGGCCTGCCAGAGCCGGCTGTAATTGCCCTGCACGATCCAGGAGACCTCGCACTCCTCATAGTCCATGTCCCCCACAAACAGGCTCTCTACGTGGGAAAACCTGTCCCTGTTTTCCACGATCTGATCCAGGATGATCTGGCAGCTGTCATCCCAGGATTCCCCCCAGCACCCGATCACCAGCTCCGTCACCCGGGGAAATTCCGGATCACTTAAGATATCCTCCACCATGGTCCCCGGACCTTTTCCGTTCTCAAACTGTTCATAATCATACACATATTTTTTACTCTTCCCCATAAAAACCTCCTTCTTGCTTGCGGCCGACCTGCGCGGCAGACGGATTGCCTGCTGTGATTTCGGAGAGCTTTGTTTTTGGATCAGGAAATTTCGCCGAATTTCCCTGCAGATAAAAAATCTCTCCGAAGGGCGCGCGCTTTCTTAATATTATACGCAGTTTTGCGTCATATCTCAACTGTTTTTCCTGGTGCGGCAAGAATCCCTGCTCCAGATAAAATTTGACTGAGTTCCAGAAAAATGATATGGATAAGTGGGGGGACATGCGCGGTCGCGGCGGGCAGGAAGAAAGGAGAATTTTACGGAGCGTTTTACTACAGACTATGACCTGCCCAATGACTGCAATTATTCGGAATCCTGCGCTTCCATCGGGCTGGCCATGTTCGGGATCTGGATGGCTAATATCACCAGGACACTGGCATCCCTGGGGCAGTATGTGTATTCTGTCGGGGAAGGGGAGCTGTATGGGGAGCATCCATTGAGCCTGTTGGACGTTACGCTGAAGGCGGTTCCCTATGCTTACTGGAATAACAGAGGCATGGGCGAAATGTCTGTGTGGATAAAGGAACTGGTAAATTGAATGAAACAATCTGACTGGATTTCAGAAAGATGATATGAACCCGTCTTTAGCAGTTGTACAAATATAAAACGCCGCAACCACAGTATCTATGTGGCTTGCGGCGTTTTGGGGTTCCAAAATGGAATATCATAATTTTACTCCCTTTCTTTGCTCATTTTTTGAATTCCTCTCATCTTTTACCGGAACATTTCCTCGGTTTTCTTGACGAATATAGAACATTTTTGTAACAATAATATTGACACAGTGTCAGTTAAGATATATACTAATAATAATGACACAATGTCAGTATTAGTGCCTGTCTTTCAAAAAAGCATGGGAAAAACAGGGGGATACGCTTATGCCGAAAATAACGCCAGAACAAACAAACGCCCGAAAAGAAGAAATTATCAACGCCTGCGAAGAGCTTTACAAGACCATGAGCTTTAAGGAGATTACAATTAAGGAAATCGGAAATGTCACCAGCTTTACCCGCACATCAATCTATAACTATTTTCAGACGAAGGAAGAAATTTTTCTGGCACTGTTGAAGCGGGAATATGAGTTGTGGATCGCTTCCCTGCGCCAGACCATGGCAGAACGGAAGGCGATGACAAAGGATGAATTTGCGGATATGCTGGCCCGTTCTTTGGTTGATCGAGCCCAACTGCTCAAAATTATGTCTATGAACCACTACGATATGGAGACTGAGAGCCGCCCGGAGCAGTTAATGGAGTTCAAAGTGTCATATGGAGAATCCATCCACACGGTTATGGCCTGCCTCCATCAATATTTTCCGGATATGGAGATTGCAGATAAACAGAATTTTATCTACACCTTCTTCCCATTCATGTTCGGAATCTACCCTTACACCTTCGTCACCGAAAAGCAGAGGAAAGCAATGGAGGAAGCAAATGTAAACTATGTCTTTATGACGATTTATGAAATTACTTACAGCTTTGTAAAAAAATTTTTGGATTAGGAGGATTAGGAGATAGACGATGAAATATACAAAATTGGGAAAATCAGATTTGATTGTTTCACGTATCTGTATGGGCTGCATGGGATTTGGAAATGCGGCCACGGGGCAGCATAGCTGGACGGTAAACGAAGCGCAGACCCGCGAGATCATCAGGCATGGCTTGGAAATGGGCATCAACTTTTATGATACTGCCATTGCCTATCAGAACGGCACCAGCGAGCAGTATGTGGGACGGGCTCTGCGTGACTTTGCAAAAAGGGACGACGTTTGTGTTGCCACAAAGTTCACGCCCCGGACGCAGGATGAAATTGACGCAGGCGTCAGCGGCCAGAAGCACATTGAAAACTATCTGGATCAGAGCCTTAAAAATCTCGGTATGGACTATGTTGACCTCTATATCTATCATATGTGGGACTATCATACGCCGATGGAGGAGGTCATGGAAGGGCTGCAGGGTGTGGTAAAGGCTGGCAAGGTACGATACATCGGTATTTCCAACTGTTTTGCATGGCAGCTTGCCAAGGCAAATTTCTATGCAAGGGAACATGGACTGACGGAGTTTATCTCCATTCAGGGTCATTACAATCTGATTGCCCGTGAGGAAGAACGGGAAATGGCTCCATTTTGCAAAGACCAGAATATTGCTATGACCCCATATAGCGCTCTTGCAGGCGGGAGGCTCTCCAAACGCCCCGGCGATACATCCAAAAGGCTTCAGGAGGATGATTACGCCCGGTTTAAGTACGATGCTACGGCAGAAGCGGATGGCAGGATCATTGCGCGTGTAGCGGAACTGGCAGACAAGCGCGGCGTATCCATGACGGAGGTCTCTCTTGCATGGTTGTTGACTAAGGCTGCCGCCCCGGTGGTGGGTGCAACAAAATTCGCTCATGTGGATGGAGCGGTTAAGGCGGTAGATTTGGAACTGACACAGGACGAGATTGACTATTTGGAGGAATTGTATATCCCTCATGCCTTAGTCGGCGTTATGGCGCAGAACGGAAAACAGAAAGCAGGAAATGTTGTATAGGGACGAAAATCAAAATGGAAAAAATCACACAGACTGCAGGAAGAAACCAGCTCGGTGATTTTGCACCAGATTTCGCACATTTCAACGTTGGCTGGCGGAAAGCGTGGGCAGTTTTCCCATCTGGCAATCGAAGTCCACGGAGAGAACGGTTCCAACGAGTGGCGGGAACCGGTAGATGATTCACACTACGGAGGTTTGAAATGAAAATGAAAAAGATATTAACAATCGTATTGGCAGTTGTAACGGCACTGTCCCTTGCGGCCTGTACGGGAGAAAATAAACCGGATGAAAACAGCAGCGATACCGGCTCATCACAGAATGGCACAGATAACTCCCAAACACAGGACAATTCCGCAGCATCTTCCGGGAGCGAAAAGGAACAGCCCGCCGAAACGCCGGATTCTAAGCATGATGATTCTCAGGCGGAACCGGTCAGCGGGGCGGATGGCAGTAAAGTTCTTGTAGTCTATTTTTCAGCAACAAATAACACGGAGAGTGTGGCGCAGAAACTGGCGGACGGACTTGGGGCAGATATTTATGAGATTGTGCCAATGCAGCCTTATACCGATGAAGATCTGGACCATGGCAATTCTAAAAGCCGCTCATCAGTGGAAATGGATGACCCAAGCGTACGGCCGGAGATTTCCGGCACAGTGGAGAACATGGATCAATATGAAGTTGTGCTGATGGGCTATCCTATCTGGTGGGGGGAAGCTCCCCGGATTATGAGTACCTTTGTCGAGAGCTATGATTTTTCCGGAAAGACATTGGCGGCGTTCTGCACTTCCGCAAGCAGCGAGTTTGGCAGCAGCGATTCGGCGCTGAGGGATGCGGCAGGCACCGCGATCTGGCTTGACGGACGTCGTTTCTCCGCAGGTGCGCCAGCGGAAGATGTCATGGAATGGGCAGACGGGCTTGGAATTAACTGAACAGAAAACGGTGTGAAATAGCTGGCCGGATATCCTTTTTGGTTCCCGTGCCAGAGGCACGCGTACTGAAAGAAGCGATATAGATATTCCTGGCTTATCCTGGGAGGGATGGTCATACTGTTTACGGTCGTCAGCATGATCGCTCTAAGGAGAATCGCGAAAGACAGCAGATAGACTCGTGTAATCTGCACAGGTTATTTTGTGACAGTTCCTTACTAAACGCCAGTGGCACCCGTCTATGAAGAGCTGGAGGACGGGCTTGCCGGGAGCATCCAACCGCATAGCTGGAACAATTTTCTCTCGTTTAAAATTTTATAAGGGGTTGTCGGAAAATGACTGTTTGCCTTCAATATATTGCGGATAAACAGCATTTCCCGTCAGCCCCTTAATGGTACGGTTATTCTTTTATCTTGTCAAGTTCTGTCAGATTTACACCAGCAGTACCAAGCACTGCCTTTAAAGAAGTATATTCTTCTTTCAGATCGGCGTATGTTTTTACTGCATTTTCTTCCTTCGCTAAAAGCATACGCCGCTGCACTCTCTGAAAATCATGGATTGATCTTTCGATAATTTCCAAATTATTCGGCATGGAATCACCTCCCTTTTATGTATGAGTACTCTCGGAAAGTCGCAGCCCATGAA
>VSNK01000231.1 GCA_009774255.1 Faecalicatena sp. | reverse complement strand
CGCCCCTATATCCAGAATAAAAAGCGGGGATATCTGTATGCCTGTATTTTGTTTATCTCTTTTATCGTAGACCATGTACTGCTCTATATGACCGAATATATCCCCTGGTTTTTTGACCTCTATAACCGTATGCTCCTGTCTGTCCCCACGGTGAAAACTATGCTCTACGGGGTAACCCTTGGATCTTTTATTTTGATTTTTTCCACATTTATAAAAAATGCCAGCACTGCAATTTTCTGGCCCGGCCTGGCTTTCGTCATGCTCTTCCAGCTCTATACGCCTCTGCTTGCAGACGGCCCCTTAAAAGTCTGGATCTACTATTTTCCGGCTCAGCTTTTGGTGTTCTGTCTTGGCCTCTACGGAATATACGCCGCAAAAAAGACTCCGGTTCCCTGTGCGGCGGAGCAATCGGACGGACATTTTTATAAAATCCTTGTCTTCTGTACGGTCATGGCCGCAGCCATTACGCTGGAGGATACGGTTGTTATTTTCCATTTTGACGATTATACGCCGCTGGAAATGGATATCCTGAACCGCAGCTATACTCAGGATTTCATGAATATCGTGCTGTCATTTTATGCGGTAAACCTTCTTTTTCGCCGATTGCCGCAGGCCGTTTCCGGGGATACACATGATGGCTCCCTGCCTGATGATCATATGCCCGTGGCTGACATCGGGGCTGACATCGTTCCTGACGTTCCCGAAGACGCGGGGCTTTCGGAAGACCCAGTCGTCCCGGATTCCAGACAGTCCCTCTTTTCCATGGAATACCAACTCACTGCCAGGGAGCAGGAAATCCTGGCTCTGCTGCTGGATAATAATAGCAATCAGGAAATCAGCGACAAGCTGAAGATATCCCTCGGGACGACCAAGACACATACCCACAATATTTTCCAGAAGCTTGGCGTGCGCAAACGCCGCGAACTCCTGGAACTGTATCAGAAGTTCAATAAAGGGCAGCCCCCGGAGCCTCCCTCTTCCGGCCGGCTCGAAGGCTGACATGTTTTCCTTTGGGCTAAGGAGTTGTAGGAAAAAATGACCCGGATATTTTTCTCTGTCGAAAATCACTGGCATATGTTATACTGGAAAAGGAGCAGGTGATCTTACTCTAAGGGATTTTTATTTGAGGATATTGATTGTAACATATATAGGAGGGCATCTGTGAGGAGAGTATATGATTTTTGAATTGAAAAATACGGAAAAAGCAGCCCCGCTTTTCGAAGGCTGGCAGGAATCGATGATCTGGTCATGCGTGCAGAATATCATGGGGAAGATCTACGCGGACTCCCCGGAGCATCCTGCCTCCGCCATGGCTCTGCTGGCTGACTTCTGTTTCTTTGCGGGAAAGCCGGATGCGGAGCTTGTACGGTACTGGTCCCGGTTATTCATGCCAGACACAGCGGATTCTACGGCTCTTTCCCCTTCCTGGGGCATCATCATGGTTCCGCAGAACCGAGAATGGGGAGAGCTGATCGAGAGCTGCTATGGAGAAAAAGCAAACAAAGTCACCCGGTACGCCATAAAAAAAGAACCGGATCTATTTGACAGGGCGAAGCTACAGGCGGCAGCCGAAGCCCTCCCCGCCGGCTATACACTAAAAATGATGGATGAAAAGCTGTACCTGCAGTGCCGGGAAATCCCGTGGTGCCGCGACTGGGTATCCAATTATCCGGATTATGCCACGTACCAAAGGTACGGCCTGGGGGCAGTGATTTTAAAAGAAGGAGAACCGGTTTCCGGAGCCTCCTCCTATACCAGCTACAGGGGAGGTATCGAGGTTGAGATTGATACCCGGGAGGACTGCCGTAGAAAAGGTCTTGCCTATGCCTGCGGCGCCAGGCTGATCCTGGAATGCCTGGAACGGGGCTGGTATCCAAGCTGGGACGCACAGAACCGATGGTCTGCGGCGCTGGCGGAGAAGCTGGGCTATCATTTTGATCATGAGTATACGGCATATGAAGTACGGCTCCTTAAAGATCTTTCCAGGGAAAATCCATTCTGCAAGAAATAGTATACACACCAGAGCCGTGCAACAATGTACACGGCTCTGCCTTTTCTACAACTCCTTATATCAATCCCGCCGCGGCCGGCAGCCCGGTGCTCAAAAACGGGACATACGTGATCAGCAGCAGCCCGATCAGAATCGCGGCATAATACCACAGCATATACGGAATGGTTTTTGCCAGCGAAGTATTTCCCACTTTAATTGCCACAAACAATGTATTTCCTACCGGAGGTGTAATATTTCCTATACACAGGTTGTAAACGAGAATCAGCCCAAAGTGTACCGGATGCATTCCGAACGTCTGTACAATCGGAAGAAATAACGGTGTAAAAATCAAAATCGCAGGAGTTACATCCATAAAAGTACCGGCGATAAGGAGAATCACATTCATAATCAGCAGGATCAAAATATAATTGTCTGTCAATCCCAGCAGTGCTGCCGAAACTGCCTGCGGAATCTGCATAAACGCCATCACCCATCCAAGGATATTCGACACGCCGATCAGAAAGACGACCATACCGCTCATCTTCGCGCTGTCAACCACAATTTTCCAAAAGGATTTTATCGTGATATTCTTATAAAAAATTCCCAGGACCAGAGCGTATATTACGGCAATTGCCGAGCCTTCCGTTGCAGTGAATACGCCGATTACAATTCCCCCGATTACGATAACAATCAGGGATAAAGCGGGCAATGCCCTGAGCGTCGCCATGCCAAGATTTTTCCAGTCATACTTCCCTTGCGCACCTTTGTATCCTTTGCGCTTCGCGAGAATAATACCGACAATGATACAGCAGAATGCCCACAAAATGCCCGGGACATATCCTCCGAGGAACAAAGCTGCTACTGACGTCCCCCCTGATGCCAAAGAATACGTAATCAGCGCGTTAGAAGGCGGAATCAAAAGGCCGGAGGGCGCAGACGCTCCATTTGTCGCGGCACACAGCGCCGGATCATACCCCTGTTCTTCTTCTCCCTCTTTCACCATACTGCCGACCGCTGCCGCCGCCGCGGAGGCGGAACCTGAGATCGCCCCGAACAACGCGTTGGCCCCGGCATTTGTTACCAGCAAGGCTCCGGGGAGCTTGCCCAGAACTGCCATAACAAAGTCAACAAGACGTTTCGCGATTCCTCCCTGGTTCATCAGGTTCCCGGCCAATATGAAAAATGGAATTGCTGTCAGGCTGAATTTACTCATGCCGACAAAAGTTCTCTGTGCCGCGGTGACCACCGACACATCCAGGGCAACTGTCTGCAGGATTGCCACCAGTGCCGAAATACCGATCGAATACGCGATGGGCACTCCCAGCGCCAACAATACCAGCAAGATAACAAGTATGATAACCAAAGATTGTATTGCCATTTATTTCGCCTCCTTTTCTTCCGTCTGATTTATTTGATTTTCTTGATTTATTTGACTTTGATTTGCCTGATTGTTCCATATATCCACGATATTTAAAACGGTATAAATCATATTCAATATCCCGCACAGCGGCAGTACGATATAAAAGATACCGATGGGAACCCCCAAAGACGAGGTCATCTGCCCCATGGCAAGTGTCGTAATCTTGATTCCGCCGAAAACAAGTATGACCGCGGAAAAAAGAAACGCGACGACTTCTCCGAAACAATTCAGCCCTTTCTGCGCTTTTTCACCGAATTTTTCTACAATAATCGGAATATTCATATGGCCGCGCTCACAGGTAACAATCGACGCCCCCAGCAGACTCATCCAGGCAAACAGATATCCCACCAGTTCTTCTGACCATGTGGATGGATTTTTCAATACATATCTTGTCAGAACCTGCCAGCAGGTCAGTATGACCATCGCGATAAAACTGATTCCCGCCAATCCATTCAGGATCTGAGTGATTCCCTTACGAAATGCTTTCATTATGATCTCCCCTCCTATTCTTCCGTCTGATGCTGTTTATTGTGTTCCTGAATCCTGTCATAAATCGGCTTCAGATCCGGATAGTTCTCTAACATCTCCGCGTGCATGGATATACAGGTATCCTGAAATGGCTGTGTATCAGGATAAAGGAAATTCACTCCCTGCTCATTCTCGGCCTTCTCCTTCGCCGCCTCCACAGCTTTTACCCATTCCTCACGCTCTACGGAATTAACCAGCTTGAATCCCTCTTCAAAGATTTCCCGCTCTTCCTCTGATAATTCTTCCAGAAACGCGCAGTTTCCAATCAATATATCTGGAATCATCTGGTGCATGTCATAAGAATAATACTTGCAGACATCGCCGTGCCCGTTAGAAGTCAGCGCCATTTCATTATTCTCTGCCCCGTCAATGACTTTGGACTGCAGCGCCGTATATACCTCTCCAAATCCCATCGGAGTAGCCGAGCCGCCCAGCAGGTCCATCATCCGCACATTCGTAGGGGATTGCTGGACACGGATCTTTAACCCTTTCAAATCCGCCGGTGTCTCAACCGGTACCGAAACCGTGTAAAAATTCCGCGTACCCGCGTCAATCCACGTCACCGCTTCAAAACCAGCCTGCTTGGTAGATTCAAAAATAGGATCTACAATTTCCGGGTCATCCATGGACATATGATAGGAATCTGCCGATGAGAATAAGTAGGGCAGATTAAACAAGGTGTAATTTTCGGAAAATGTTTCCAAAGTTGAATTACTCGCCACACAAAAATCAACCGCGCCTGTCTGTGTCAGCTGCACCATATCCGTCTGTGAACCAAGCAATTCACTGGGATAAATCTCTATATTATATTTATCCCCCAGCTTACTCTCAATGTACTTCTCAAACTCCAGTAACGCGATATTCGTCGGGTGATCCGTCGCCTGATTATGCCCGATCCGGACAATCTGCCTGTCGTCATCCCCATTTCCCCCACAGCCGGAAAGAACTGCTGAGAGTATTCCGGCACTGATCATCACAGGAAATATTCTGCGATAACATTTCATTTTATCTTCCTCCTTTTTCTTTTCTAAAACAAAACCGGTTTTGCTTTGATAAATATAGTATACCAAAATCTTTCATTTATTGCGTGGTAGTTACGGCTTGAAATATAGTAAATCTTGCTATATAATATTTTATATAATTATTCATTTTGTTATTTTTGCACAATTTATTAAGAGAGGTTTTGTGTATTATGTATATTGAAAAATTTAATCCCAGCCAATTTATGAGAGAAAGATACTTTGAATTTCACCATACATATAATGAAACACCGCCCCAGGTCGAATTTCATCAGCATCCTTTTTATGAAATTTTTTTCTTCCTGTCCGGAAATGTGAATTATATTATTGAAGGAAAAAGCTACAGCCTGCGCCCCGGAGATGTATTATTGACCAGCAGCTCCGACATCCACCGCCCGGATATTCAGCCCGGCAAGCCTTACGAAAGAATTGTCATCTGGCTCTCCGATGACTTTTTCGGGCATCTGAGAGATTTTTACGGGGAAGATCTGACCACCTGCTTTACCGATTCCGCCTTAAAGGATTATCGGCTGATACGCCCTGACAATCAGAATATCCTCCATCTGAAACAGATCTGCGCGCAGATCTCCAAGGCAAAGCACAGCAAGGAGCTGGGAAGCTATGCCCTTTCATCCGCGTACCTGACAGAATTCCTGGTACTGGTCAGCCGCGCTTACTACGACGCGCCGGATTCCATCAAGTACGATATCACGGAAAATAAAAAGATCAATGAAATTTTATTATACATTAATGAGAATCTTACGGAAGATCTGTCCCTGGAACATCTGGCGGCCCGATTTTATACCAGTAAATATTATTTAAGCCGGCAATTTAAACAATTTACCGGCTTGTCACTCTATCAATATATTATGAAAAAAAGGCTGATCGTATCCAGGGATCTGCTGCGCGGCGGCAACTCCGTAATGGATGCCTGCTTTCAATGCGGTTTCGGGGATTACTCCAATTTCTTGAAAGCATTCAAAAGAGAATTCGGGAAAACACCCAGCAAATATTCAAATGAAGTACTTCATGTGATTGAGAGAAGCTGAGAAATGTATATAAAATTCATGAACCGGAACAATGGGGATCGGATCCATTATCTGCCGATAGTCAAATTGACTGTTAAAAGAAACGAATCATTTGTAAATATCGAATATTGTCAATGGTAGAATATCTTTCACCAAAAATCTTGTAGTGGTTCTTATCTATGTAGAAATCTTTTAAAATTTGTTTGTCTTCACAGTCGAGGTAGATAATGCCCCCGCCGATGCGATGTTGGATATCTGCCATAATATCATTGGCACATCTAATCAGTTCACTTCCTGTAATACGTTTCCCATTATCTATACTATAATTTTTTCCTATTTGCGCAAGAAGAAAAGCCGAAGCAGTAAAAACGTTTGTTTCCGTATCCAGGTTAGCATGAGCAGAAAGTTTTCGGCGTATGGTATTACTGATATTATCATTTTTAACTTCGATAGCTTCATGCGCCAATGTGAAATAGCCGAGGATTTGCCCATCATTTTCGTCAAAAACAAGATAAGTAACTGACAATTTGCACTTAGCAAAATTTAGAGCATTTATCTTAAAAAGTTGTCTATTTCCATATTAGGCGGGCAGGAAAAGCCGGAAAGCCTGTTTGCCAGTTTTTTTTCTCCATCGTATTCCAAAACGTCCAAAATATTCATAATCTGTAAGTTTGATAAATCATTCATCCGTTCTCCTTCCTTTTTGCTAAAATTTCTCTTATTTTGGCAGGATCAGAAAGAACAATTTTTTTTGGGCTATTTGATGGCGGCATTGGATCTGCAATTGAAGATTCAAGCGCATCAACAAAAGCTTCTATTTTTTTCGGTTCTGTTATTTTTATGTTGGCAAAAATACTTAAAGTAGCCATAATCAGTGCCTCCTTTCTTTGTGAAAGCATTTACGCCTTCCACTGCCGCGTATTTGTCGTTCTTCTCCAGCAAATCCACGCTGACCTGGCGTACCACCCATTCCTCTCCCAGGATCGTAGACGTTTACTCAGCAACATTTACATTTTTCAACAGTTTTGCTCTCCGCTTTGTTTTCTACTGTTTTTTTATTGTCTGCCATACCTTCATCTTTGGCAGAACAGGAACACACAGCAATAGCGTTTTTCATGCATTTCACTGGTACTTATTATCTACCAATTACAAATGAAGTACTTCATGTTATTGAGAGAAGCTGAGAAATTCAAAATTATCAAAAAAACCGTAGGAAAATAACCTGAAAGTTATTTTCCTACGGTTCTTCGCCGTTTATAATGATATTCTCCTGCGGAATTCCGCTAAAATAGCCTGACACTAAGTTTTCAATATTTTCCCTCTGCTCCTTAGGAATGTCGTTTCCATAGCTGGATTTTAATGTTATGGTAACAGTCGTATCTGAACTATCTTCGGTACTAAAATTATCTATACTGACCAGAGGAACGCTGTCTTCTACCATTTGTTGTATTACATCTTGCATCCTTCTTTCCATGTCAGCTTTTTTATATTCTTCCTTTTTCGTCAAGTCTGACTGGTATTCTGTAAAATTTTCATATGTAATATCATCCTTTTCTGTTCTTTTACTCAAAACCAGAAAACCTGTACATAAGAAAATAACAAGAAAAACAAGTATGCTAATATACATTCTTTTATATTTTTTGCTCATAAATAGCCTCTTATAATTTAAAATTTAATAGTATTTACAATGTTATACTCAAGACCGCCAGAATTTACCAACTAATCCAGAACAGGAATATGGCTGGCGGTCTTTCGTTATCGTTGATGACTGCAAATCTATTCGACGTGCAGTATAACGGCAATTTCTACATATTCGGTACTACTTATTTAGTAATCGTAGGGTAGTAACATGCGCAATATGCTTAAGGTTATGGTTACTTTCATACAGTTCCTTAATTAAATCTAACAGTTGCGTAATCAGCAGTGAATTTACACTCGCTATCTGTGTTCCAAAGTTATTTCATGTGGAGTCTAAATCCCACATGAAATAACTTTGGAATAGCCAATGGTTTTAACACCTCGTAAAAGAACGCCTTGTTCAAACGTAAAGTTGAAAAAAATTAATACTGCCTTAATAAGGTGTGCCAGCAAAAGTAATATAAGGCTGACTTGAAGGAACTAATGAAGCACTAAATATATAAAACGTAGAACTTCCTCCATGCAGAATATTTAAATATCTAGCACAGTAAGCATCCGTACGATAAAAATCGCTGTCCCAATAATAACTGAAAGAGCTATCTTTAATTATACAAGTTCCAACTAAATTCAAGATATAGCTATTTACACCATTGTTATACCATTGACAGTTAAGAATTACTCTAAAAGCTTCTCGAGTAACACCAAAACTAGTATAATTATATACAAATGTATGTTTGGTTTCTTGTGCTGCTCGTCCCAATTCATAATTACTATCATCGGTTTCAACAAGGGTGACTGTCATTGTACCATTTTCATCCTGATATACTGTTTTAGTTTCACCGATTTCCGTAGGAAGAGTTTCAACCTGTCCAGACATAACTTTTTCATAATGTTCAGTCTTTATTTGAGCCGTTTCCGCATTTTCCAATTCTGCCGCTGAAGAAGAAATTGAAGAAGCAAATACCATTACAATTCCTAAACATGTACATAACAATTTTTTCATTTTATTTTTCATAGTCTTCCTCCTGACCTCCTGATGGTACTGTAAACTTTGTATGCTAAAATCGGAACAGCCCCAATAAAATTAAGGGATTGAAGGTCAAAAGCCCATCCTCCTTCGTTTGGCTTGATTGTCCCAAATTTTACGTTGGAATTCCGGTCAAGACCTTACTGAAAGTCCGTTAAATTCAGACTTGGAGGTAATTCCATAAGCAAAATACAATCAATCAGGCTAAAGGAAAAGGTTCCAATTTTTTCATAATTCTCTTTACACTACCTTAAATTTTAC
>VSNK01000230.1 GCA_009774255.1 Faecalicatena sp. | reverse complement strand
CCACTACGTTGCTAAGCGCCAGTGACGCTTGTTCAGCAAGGACCGAAACGGAGTGTAGAACTGCGTTTTTTGACCTGTACATCCGAAGAAATATCCTGCGCAATCTGTATCAGTTATTTTTCTACAACTCCTTACTTCCAAATATCCATCTCGGACAGAATGTGCCGTGTTATTTCTGCTGCGTTGCTGCCGGAAGCACCGTTATCGGCGGCGATATTTGCTGCAAAGAACCAGGTATTGCCAGGGGTTTCCGCATATCCTACAAACCATCCGTTTACATCCATGCCGTCTATGCGTCCGGTACCGGTCTTTCCATACAGACTTCCGGTTTCGGAAGAGGACAGGAGGATAGAAGCTTTTACCGCATTGATATTTTGTGAATGGAAGCCGAAGCTGTTTTCATAGAGCTTTCGCAGAAGTTCTACCTGCTCGATGGGGGAAATTTTTAAAGAAGACTCCATCCAGTAGGAGGAGAGACTGCCCCCGGTGTCTTCATTGCCATATCCGATTTTCCGGATATAATGGTTAATGGCGGTGATACCAAGCTGCCGGTCTATTCCCTGAAAGTACCAGTTTACAGAAGCACGCATGGCGGATTGCAGAGTCTGGTCAGCGTTCCATTCCTGATATGAATAAAGCTCTTTGTCCCATTCCATGAAAGAATTTTCCGGTGTAATGACGCCGGCCTCCAGACCGAACAGGGCGTCATAAATTTTATAGGTAGAGTCAGGGGAGACCCGTAAGACGGCGTGTTCCATATCATAGATGCTCCACGTATCCGTTCCCATATCGTATAGAACGAAGCTTCCCTCATATTCCTGAAAGAGAGGAGACAGCTCCAGGACATTGATCTTTTTATGGGAAGTATCCCACCAATAATAGTCATCTTCCGCTGCATTTGCAGACAGAAGGGGGACAAAACCCAGGAGAAATACCGTAATGATCAGGAATGCTGTCAGGCCCGTCAGACGTTTCTTTGTGGTCGGCGTCTCATAGGCGGCGATATTGAGGATGCGCCGCTTGATCTGTGTCATGCTCCCGCCTAATTCGGCGGCAAAAGGAAAAGTGGGGCGGGACAGCTTTTCGGCAAAACGAATCAGCGTCATGCCGTAATCTTCATAGGAGTCCGGTTCCAGTAGGTGCAGTACGGACGTATCGCAGGCGATCTCCCGGTCAGCTCGCATTTCCTTAAGTGCAATCCGGACCATGGGATTGAACCAGTAGATAATTCCAGTGAGGGTCATCAGATAACCTGCCAGTGCATCCTTGTGCCTGTAGTGCTGTAGTTCGTGCAGCAGCATGTATCTGATTGGGCGAAGTCCGTCTGTCCCGGAGGAGCTTGAACAGCAGGACGTTCCGCAGACAGCGCCGGTATCCGTCTCCATGTAATCTGAGATGAGGCGGATGGGAATATAAATACGCGGCCTAAGAAATCCCATTATAACCGGCGACTGCAAAAATGCGGTGCTATATATGGGAATCTCCTTGGTGATATGAAGTTCTTCTCGGCAGCGGCGGTATAGCCTGCGGAATGCCGGGTTTTGGAGAGGCAGCGCCGAACGTTTTATATTCCGCAGGCGGAGGGAGGCCCGGATTGTCAGTACAATCATAATCAGGATGCCTGCAAGCCAGATTCCCAGAAAAATGGTTCCGGCAATGGAGGATATGGAAGATATCTTATTGCTTACGGAGAGGGTAAAATCATTCAGCCCGCCCGCCTCTCCAGCAGGGGCCGCCACTCCGCCCTCATTTACAGGGCTTCCGAAATCGGGCAAGGCAAGAGTAGGAAATGCCAAAATCCGGGAGAGAAGCCTTGGAAAACCCGCCAGGCGAAACGGAAGGAATGGGATGATAAGCAGGCCGAGCAGTAAAAACCACAGGTGATACCGCATACGGCCTGACAGAATATTCCTCAGTAAATGTCTGGCTGCCAGCAGGATTCCAACCAGGACACAGATGAATAAATTGCATATGAGAAAGCGGATCATAAAATCAGCCATATATATTGTCTCCTTTTTGTTTTTAAGAAAAGTGACAAACTCACGTCTCCTTTTTTACGGAAAGCATGGCGCGAAGCTGTTCAAGTTCCGTATCGGACAGGCTGTCGTTTTCTATATATGCGGAAAGCATGGCGGTAATATCCCCGCCGTAAAAGCGTTTTAGAAAAGAGCGGCTCTCCTGACCGACATATTCCTGTTCTAATACAAGCGGGGTGTAGACGAATATCCGGCCCTGTTTCTCATAAGAAAGGGCGCCTTTGGTTACCAGACGCTTGATCAGGGTCTGTATGGTCTTGGGACTCCAGGCGGTGGTCTTCAGTAATTTCTCAGTAATTTCATTGGTATTGATGGGTGCGTATTTCCATACGATCTTCATCACTTCATATTCAGCTTCGGAAATCTGCGGCAGAGCAGCCATTATAAATCCCTCCCAGTCTTACATGTGTAATAAAGATATTATAGAGCTTATATGGGGGATTGTCAATTGTTACAGTTCGCTGGCCGGCCAGAGAACTGTAACGAATCCGGCCTATTTAAAGTTGCCTTACGGCAAGAGGCCGGATTCCAGCCCCAGTACGTACTGGCCTGTGACCGTGCAGCGTGGTGCACGGCCCAGGAGTGAACTGTAACTGTTAATTGCCGGTCAGGCCATAAATTCTAACGAATATTTGCAACGATACTGCTTTGATGGTATACTTAAAAATGAACAAGAAAGCCTCTTATTTTTCGGCACATTTTCAATTAAAAAAAAATATGTTCTGTGTTTTCATAGTACACATGATAGAATAAATATGCGGACTTTTCGGTATATGGCATTATATGCTCGCTCCGCGATTTTTCGCATGTGCGCATCAGTGAAAGGGGGGCAAAAAATGAAAAGAACATAGGAAGCGTTGAACTGCGAATGTTCGGCACAATAAGAGATGACAGGCGGTTCTCGTCTGTAAAAGAAAAAAAGAAAGGGATACGGAATTGCCTGGAGGCCACACAATGCAGGGAGAGCAGCCGGTGGTATATGTTCTATATCCGCTTATCGTTATGGACTCTTTTGAGAATAACGTCAGTTATAAACGACAGATTAACTGAATCATATATCCGATGATGAAAGGTTTCCGGATATAAGGAGTTGTAGAAAACAGGCAAAGATGTATAAGGTAAATATGAACAAATGAATATGACAGGGTTCCAAAACAACAGCTATGGGGTGAGGGCAGATCGTCCTTATCCGAGTAAGAACTTATCAAGAAGCAGCACGCAATTGCCCGGAGAAGCATCAGGGGCTTCTTTTTCGGCACAGGCAGCGGCTCATCTTAAAATGGAATATCCGCATTCTGATGTTGACCGGATCAAGGAACAGAAATTATATATGAATGATGCAGAAGCCGAACTTCGCAAGGAAGAAATGGAAAGGTATCTGTTTTTTCACAATACGGGAAGATTTCGGGCAAAGCCAGAGGACGAACATGTTTTGTTTCAACCAGAAAAGAAGAAAACAGGCGTATTCAGTGAAAAGACGCTGGCAGAAGCGGCGGGATACAAACCGGATTATGAGACAGACTGGGAATCCGATGGTACGGGCAGCCTGACAGAAGAGCAGATTCAATATCTGAAAGAAAAGTATGATGTAGAGGATCTGGCAGAGGCAGATTATTATAATCTTTTGGCAGAATTAACGCAAATGAACGTACTTTCCGGGAAAGATGTGGAAAGGCAGTTCGTACGTCCCCTTCCTCCCTGTACGGCTATAGTTTCGCCGGGCTGGAAACTGGATGAGGATGAGATTTTCGAAGGAAATTATCTGAAAAAACTGAAAAAAGAACTGGACGAAACGGAAGTTCTTTTATCCATGCTGAAGGAGGGAAAATGTTCGGTAAGCCCGGAGAATGCGTTGGGGGCTGTCCGTGCATTTTACGAAAAAGAGCAGGAGTATCATGAGAAAATGGCCGGGATCTTCCGGCAGCTGCAGAGAGGAGATTCGAAATCCTGATTATGCGATATTAGGCACTTAACAACGAAATCTTGCGCATTTTGGCAAAATTTTGGTTCCGGCTTGTCCGGGTTAGGGGGTATATGATATGGATTACATACGTGCGGTAGAAATATTGCCGCCGGAACTAATTGAGCAATTGCAGCAATATGTGGACGGCGCCGTGATCTATATTCCCAAAAAGGAAGAAGATAAGAAGGCATGGGGAGAACAGACAACGACGAAAAAAGAACTGGCAAGGCGAAATGCGAAAATTTATACGGACTTTCAGGCCGGTAAATCAATCAGGGCACTGGCAGAGGAATATTTTCTTGCAGATAAAAGTATCCAGAGGATTATCCGGCAGGAAAAGAAGGAAAATATAAAATGAAAATATTTCCAACCCACTTATTAATGAGCAAAAAGCGGCTGCGTCAGCACGGTTTTTGCGAATGGATAAGTGGGTTGGAAATATTTATTGTCGAAGACGAAGCAGAGATTTTTGACCGCTTAAAAGGAAGGTGAGGAGATGGATATTTCTTTATATTATCAGGAAAAAGGAAAGGGGAAGCCCTTTATTCTCTTACACGGTAATGGAGAAGATGGGACCTATTTTAAGCATCAAATAGATTATTTTTCAGACAGATACAGAATGATTGCGATAGATACAAGAGGGCATGGAAAATCGCCGAGAGGAACTGCGCCTTTTACCATGGAGCAATTTGCCGAAGATTTAAACGAATTGATGATTGAACTAAAAATTGCAAAAGCAATTATATTAGGATTTTCCGATGGCGCTAATATAGCCATGAAATTCGCTTTGCAGTATCCGCAAAAGATCGAAGCGTTGATATTAAACGGGGGAAATTTGAACGCAAAAGGAGTAAAAAGAGGAATTCAAATTCCTATAGAGATAGGATATAAAATAACAAAATTATTTGCTGAAAAATCAGAACAGGCAAAGCACAATATGGAATTGTTAGGATTGATGGTTCATGAGCCTGATATAAAACCTGAGGAGTTACATTCCATTCAAGTTCCAACACTTGTTATAGCAGGAACAAAAGATATGATTAAAAGGAACCATACGGAGGAGATCGCAGAAAATATTCCTGGTGCGGCGCTGTCAATGATACAAGGAGATCATTTCATTGCAAATAAAGAGCCGGATCATTTTAATAAAGAAGTCGAACTTTTTCTGCAGACAGCGAGGCGGGGAAGATGAGTAAAAAATTATCGGAAATGAGCCTTGAAGAACTATGGCAGCTCTTTCCGATTATACTGACGGAGCATAAGGCATATTGGAGAGAGTGGTACATAGAAGAAGAGACGAAGCTGAAGGAAGCTCTGCCGGCAGATCAGATGGTTCGTATCAGTCACATCGGCAGCACGGCAATAAAAGGAATTTGGGCGAAGCCGATTATTGATATTCTGGCAGAAGTTGCTGTGGACAGTGACCTGCAGTCTTTCAAAGAGTACCTTGCCGCGGCGGGATATTTGTGTATGTCGGAAAGCAGCCGGCGCTTGTCTTTTAATAAAGGATATACGGAAAATGGTTTTGCGGAGAAGGTCTATCATCTGCATCTGCGTATGGAAGGTGATAACGATGAATTATATTTCCGCGATTATTTGAATCTGCACCCTGAAGCAGCCAGGGAGTATGAAAAATTAAAACTTGGTTTGTGGAAGCAATATGAGTATAACCGTGACGGATATACAGAGGCGAAAACGGAATTTGTAAAGAACTATACTTTAAAAGCAAAGTCCGATCGGTCTTAAAAGTCAAAAAATAATATGAGATTTTTGACCTCCTGAAACAAAAAGAAAAATCTGTCCGGGCATCCAAAGTCAGAATCTGACGCTAAAAAAGTTGCGGGGGAGGAAGTAATCTCGCGTATATTCCGGTAAAATAGAATCATCAAAACAATCGAAATCAGGAGGATACAAACATGAGTAAATTAAAAATTGCGGTGATCGGATGCGGCGGGATTGCAAACCAGAAACATTTTCCAGCATTGAAGAACAATGCGGATCTAGGTGAGATCGTTTCATTTTGTGATATTAAGATCGAGCGCGCAGAGACAGCGGCCAGGGAATTCGGCGTGGAAGGAGCGCAGGTTACCGCGGATTATAAAGAGGTTCTTGCGAACCCGGAGGTAGAGGTGGTACATATCTGTACGCCGAATGTCTCCCACAGTGAGATCGCGATCGCGGCATTTGAGGCGAAGAAGCATGTATACTGTGAGAAACCCATGTCCCACAGCACAGAAGAGGCGCAGAAGATGGTGGATGCATGGAAGAAGTCCGGAATGCAGTTCACGGTAGGTTATCAGAACCGCTTCCGCGCAGAGGTGCAGAACCTGCACAGCGCATGCCGGAAGGGCGAACTGGGCGATATCTACTATGCAAAGGCTCATGCAGTTAGAAGAAGGGGCGTTCCCACATGGGGCGTATTTATGGATAAGGAAGCACAGGGCGGCGGTCCGCTGATCGATATCGGCACCCATGCACTGGATATCACGCTGTGGTGTATGGACAACTATGAGATCGACAGCGTGTCAGGCTCCGTATTCTACAAGCTCGGCGGCCTGGAGCAGGCGACGGAAGGAAACCTGTTCGGACCATGGGATCCGAAGACCTATGAGGTGGAAGACTCGGCAGTTGGATTTGTTAAAATGAAAAACGGAGCGACCATCGCGCTGGAAGCAAGCTGGGCGTTAAATATGCTGGAATCAAGAGAAGCCTCCACCACCCTCTGCGGGACGCTGGCCGGTGCAGAGATTCATTCCGGCATGAGCTACGGGAAGAATGAACTGATCTATAACCGCGGAAGAAACGGACAGCTTATGGAAGAGACGATCTCACCGGTAGGCGGCGTTGCATACTTCGGCGGCGGAGGCGGAGAGGAAGGAACCATCGACTGCAGGCAGTGGCTGGAGGCGGTACAGAACAAAACACAGCCCCTTGTGAAGCCGGAAGAAGCACTGGCAGTCACGAAGGTTCTGGACGCGATCTACAGATCCGCCGCGGAAAATAAAGAAATCAAATTTTAAGTAAACATTTCGAACAGCAGACGCGTGTGCGAGCTGCAGTTCAAGGGAAGGATAGACTCGTTTTAAAATGAGGAAGCAATGTTTCCGACGATATGCCGCCGAACGAAGGTGAGGCGGCACTTGAATATATAAGGGAGGCGCACCAATGGGATTTGCAATGCGGATGAATTTTGTGGATGTCATCGTGGATGACAGCTTTAAGAATTATTATGTAAATGGAAACAAAATGGGATACCAGTTTGATATCCGGCTCAGCTACTACAGGGGACATTTCCTGTCTGTGATTGATGAATTCGGGGTGAAAGTGGATGACGCCGAGGTGCCGGCTGAGCGGATCAAGTTTTGTATCAACGGGAAAGAATTCAGCCCCGTGGAATTTGACAAGTGCTATACCGAATTCTGGCAGGTGAAGGAGCCGGCAACGATCCGGGTATTCTGCCCGGGTGGACTTCCGGAGGGAGAGCATAAGATTGATGTGACATTATTCTTTCGTTCCCCGTATATGCCCATCGGACCGGATCATATGTACATGCCGGTTGACAGCTGCGGAACAAAAACAATGGAGATTACAGATTAAAAATGGCAGATTAGGAGGTATGCATTATGGCAAACGTAAAAACAGGTATCACACTATTTTCACTGGGAACTCCTTATCTGAAAGGAGAGCTGAATCTGGAGGGCGTCATCCGCACGGCTGCGGAGCTTGGCGCGCAGGGGTATGAGATTGTGGCGACACAGATGATTCCTTCCTACCCACATGTGACAGATGAATTTGTAGATTTTATTCATAAATGTACGGAAAAATATGGAATCGGCCCCATCTGCTATGCGGCGAATATGGACCGGGGCATGCTAAAAGACCGGGATCTGACCGAGGACGAGATGGTGGCGCGGGCGATCACGGATATTGTCTCGGCAAACAAACTGGGTTGTACGGTTATGCGTGAACAGTACCTGCTGTCGCCTGGCGGGCTGGCGAGGATCGCGCCCTATGCGGAGGCGTACAATGTACACGTGGGAATCGAGATCCATAATCCGGACAGCCCCATCACACAACCCATCCTGGATTATCTGGAAGTGATCGAAAAGACAGGAAGCAAGTATATCGGATTCGTTCCGGATTTCGGATGCTTCGCGACGAAACCGAACAAGCCGTACTGGGACAGGGCGCTGGCGGCAGGAGCCACCGTAGAACAGCTTGAGAAATGCGCGCAGCTCCGTTACGATGAGGTGCCCATGGACGAGGCGATGAAGATCATGGGTCCCGATATGGCAAAATGCCCCGCATTGGGTGCAACCCTGAACAGTATGTACGGATTCGTACAGTTCAGGAAAAGCTGCAAGGCAGAGCTGGAAGGCTTAAAGAGGATCATGCCCTATTGCTTTGAAATGCATGGAAAATGCCATTACGTGGATGAAAACCTGCATGAACCCGCAATCCCGTATGAAGAGATCATCCCAGTGATTGCAGCTACGGATTATGACGGATTCATCGTTACGGAATATGAAGATGAAGGCGGATACGATGCGGTGGAGCAGACCACAAGGCATGTGGCCATGGTTAAAAAGCTGCTGAAAGAGGCAAAATAGCAGCGAACTGCAGGAAAATAACAGCTGTAGATCCTTATAACACACGAAAAATCAGAAAAATGGATCGGATAAAAAATCTCACTGTGACTGTTTGGGTTATAGTGAGATTTTTGCAATATACGATCAAAGCATGACTGAGAAAACAAGCTACTGTTTACACGGTGCATTGCATTCAGCTGCAAGGCATCCGGCCAATATAACGAAAACAAAGGCAGGAAGAGGTCTGATTTCATAGAACGTGTTGACACAGTGAAAAAAATATGTCAGAATATGATTAACCAAAAGGTTAATATGGAAGGTGATATATGAGTGGAAATAACATATACTAATAAC
>VSNK01000023.1:24608-34519 GCA_009774255.1 Faecalicatena sp. | reverse complement strand
CGGACCGAAGCGGAGCGTAGACATTCAAAATGCGGCCTGAGTTACAGGTCACGCCTGGTCAAGGTGTGACCTGTAACCGCACATTAGCCAGGCATACCCTGTAACGAGATCTCCTTTATCGTTTTCAGGATCTTTATGATCTTCTCCTGTCCGTCCGGTGAGAACTGATGCAGGAGATTGAGAACTTCCGCATCCCGGGTGCAGGAAATATCCTGCGATCTGGCATCATCTTTTCCAGCATTTAAAATAGAATCAATGGTCACATTGCAAAGCCCTGCGTAATACATCAGGATACGCAGATTCAGCTTTGCCCGGTTGTTTTCAATATTGCTGACAAAGGAAACGGTGCATCCCAGATCATCCGCAATCTGTTCCTGTGTGTACGAATGCTCTGTTCTCAGACGCTTTAATTCTATCCCGATTTTATCAAAATTATACTGTTCCATTCGAAATCTCCTTTTTGTAAAAATATACTAATAAATATAGTTTATTATATTTAATAGTTGAAATCAAGAGGCTTATTTAGTATAATATAGTTTACTTATTAATATAAATTATGGTTGCAGGCGGTTAGAATATATGGATGGCGGACAGGCAATCAATATGCTGTGCAAATTGATTACAAAATGTCAGGGAGGAAAAGATGAACATACGAGAAGCGAAGGAAGAGATTAAAAAATCGGTAGAGATCTGTCTGGATAAAAATGAATTTGGAGAGTATGCGATTCCGGCATCGAAGCAGCGACCCATATTTATGGCAGGACCGCCCGGTATCGGCAAGAATGCGGTCATGCAGCAGATCGCGTCGGAGTTGGACATAGCATTGGTGTCCTGCTCCATGGCTCATCATACGCGCCAGAGCGCGTTTGGACGGTTCGTGATCGAATCCCGGGATTACGGCGGGAAGAAGACGGCGGTGTCCGAATATACGATGAGTGAGATCATTGTCTCCATATATCGTGTGATGCAGGATTCCGGGAAAAGGGAAGGCATCCTCTTTCTGGACGAGATCAACTGCATTCCGGATACAATGGCACCGGCTATTAAGCAGTTTCTGCAATATAAGACTTTGGGAAACCGCCGGGTGCCGGAGGGCTGGGCCGTGGTAACGGCGGGCAGTCTGCCGCAGTATAACAAGGCGGTAAAGGAATTTGACGTTTCGTCTATGGACCATGTGAAGCGTATGGACATCAGGGAGGATTTTGCGGTATGGAAACTATATGCCTGCCAGCAGGGGGTTCATGCGGCTGTGCTTACCTTTTTGGAGATCAATCCGCGATGTTTCTTCACTATCCGCTCTGCAGAAGGCGGAATGCAGTATGCAACTGCCAGAGGATGGGAGGATTTATCGACAGCGATGCATCTTTATGAGAGGAAGGGATACGAGATCCATAAAAAGCTGATCGGGCAGTATATTACGGAGGCGGAGACTGCGGAAGCGTTCGCGGGCTATTATGATCTTTACCGGAAGTGCGGACAGGAGTATGCGATCAAGGATATCCTGTCCGGAAAAATCAGCAGGGAAATGCTTGAAAGATCGCAAAGGGCGAAGAGGGAGGAACGGTTTGCGGTCCTGGGACTGCTTATGGAGAGGCTGGGGGAAGGGCTGCAAAGAGCGATCAGTCGGGAACAGAGCCTGCGGATGGCGGCCGGGGCGCTCAGTAGCATCGAAAACACGATCAGGGACGAGAAGATACCGATTTCCTTACTGATTCAGGAGCAGACGGACGGTTTTCGAAAGCAGCTGCGGGAAAGGACGGCGGCAAACTGTATGATGGAAAGAGAGCGTGAAGAATATTTTGCGGCCATACGGATGCTGGAGGAGTACGAAGCGTATCCGGAAACGAAAGACTGCAAAAAGGATTTTGAGAAAATAAAGAAGCAATTCGGCAGGGTGAAAAAGCAGCATGAGAACCAGATCGGACAGGTGAAATCCATGCAGGAATCGGCCTTTTCCTTTCTCCATAAGGCGTGGGGAAATCAGGAGGAACTGATAGGGCTCCTGAGGGTGATTGTGGATGAGGTTGAAAAAACAGGTTCCTCCTGGTCTGAATTTCTGTTATAATGGATAGGATAAAGCAGGCAGCCAATTTGCTGTGCAAATTGGCTGCGATGATCAGGAGGATGCCATATGAAAAATCGATATAAAAAGCGTTTGCTGCCCTGTGTGATGTCAGCTGTTTTATTGTGCGGCTGCGCGGGAGCGGACACGGAAAAAAAGGAAAGCGGCAGTGCCACGCAGAAAATGGAAAAAACCTCCGGCACGGAGGAACAGGATTCCTCCGCAGAGGTCGTATTCGAAGGCAGGGATATGGAGGGAAATCTTGTCACATCGGACATTTTTTCGGAATCAAGCCTCACGATGATCAATGTGTGGGCCACCTACTGCAGCCCATGTCTGAGCGAGATGCCGGAGCTGGGAGAGCTGGCGCAGGAGTACGATCCGGAAGAGTTCCGGATCATCGGGATTGTCAGCAATGTGCCGGAAGGGGCGGATGAGGAGAAGACAGAGCTGGCGGAAGTATTGATCGAGCAGACCGGCGCGGATTATCCGCACCTGCTCTTGAATCAATCGCTGAATGACGGCCTTCTTTCCGAGGTGACGGCGGTGCCTACGACATTTTTCTTTGACCAGGAGGGGAAGCTGCTGGATACGGTTGTGGGAGCCAGAGAAAAATCAGACTGGAAAGAAATGATAGATGCCCTTCTTGAAAAATGAACTGACTTTCGGAACGGCAGCAGACGAGTCTATGGTCTGCTGCCGTTTTGTGAAAGCGAGTCCAGAGGATTTTGCAAAATACATATTGCAAAATATTCTTAAAAATGATAAACTTTAACAATGCAGGGCTTTAATGCGAAAAAGTCCGTTTGCAGAGGGACGTACAAGACTGTTCAAAACAGGACAGTACATTTCCTGTGCTGAGTAGTTACAAAGGGAGGTCCATTAGTTTGAGGGATGAAAATTTATTAAAAGAGCTGACGCAGCTATGGGGTGTCTCAGGATTTGAGAAGGAGGTCGCCCATTTTATTGAAAAAGAGGCGGCGCCTTACGCGGATGAGATTATGACAGACGCGGTGGGGAACCTGATTGTCCTGAAGAAGGGCTCAGGCGGTAGCCATGGCAAACGGATCATGTTTGCCGCCCATATGGATGAGATCGGATTCATGGTGAAAAAGATTGAATCGGACGGGAGGCTGCGGGTCTGCAACCTGGGCTGGAATTGGACAGGCTCCGCCTACAACGGACGGGTGCGCTTCCAGAATGGCACGGTTGGGGTGGTAAGCTGTCAGGGAACCATCGAAGAGGCGGCGAATAACGCCGGAAAGCTGTACATAGACATCGGCGCGACATCCAAAGAGGATGCCATGAAATATGTGAATATCGGCGACGCCTGTGGTTACATGGGAGAGTATCTGTCCTTGAAAAATGACCGGATCTGTTCCAAGAGCCTGGACAACCGGATCGGCTGTTACCAGCTTCTGGAGGCACTGAAGGAAAATCATGGCGGTCCGAATGACATTTATTATGTGTTCTGTGTACAGGAGGAACTGGGCTGCAGAGGCTCCAAGCCGGCAGCGGAAAGGATTCGGCCGGATATCGGAGTGGCGGTAGATATTTCTCCGGCTCATGATTATCCCTGTGACCTGGAGGGCAGCAATGAGGTGGACGGAGGGATTGGGATCAAGATCTGCGATCCGTCGGTCGTCTGTGATACGGACGTAGTCCAGGCCATGCTGGACTGCTGTGAAGCGCAGAAGATTCCCTACCAGAGGGAGGTCATTGACAAGGGAGGCACGGACGCGTCCAGCATGAACCTGTCCCGGTTCGGAGTGCGGGCAGGCGGAATCGTTGTAGTGACCAGATACCCTCACAGCCAGAGTGCTGTGGCATCGAAGAAGGATATTGAGGCAGGCGTGGATCTGCTGCAGGCATTTTCAAAATACGAATTTCAATTTTAAGGCGGAAAGGTAACTGCTCAGCACAGGATAGCGTATTTGCTGCGCTATCCGTACGAAAACGTACGGACTGCGAGAGCAATCCACATTGACGAAGTCAATTTTCATGGGATTGCGGGCACATCTGTGAGGGCAGTGGGCAGATACGCGAAAAGCAAATGAAGGAGGAAGAAAAGCCGGTCCCGGTTACAAATTTGTGCAAAGTGTAACTGGAGGATAATAAATGAAGGAGGATAAAAAAGAATGAAAAAGAGAGCGATGATGTTGATGGCGGCTATGATGGCCGTTGTGTTGGTAGGGTGCGGAGGCTCCGGCGGGCAGTCGTCCCAGGGGCAGGCAGACAGCGGATCCGGCAGCAGCTCCGATTCAGGAGCGGACGCAGGGGCGGCGTCAAAGGATACACTTACCATTGCCATGGATGTGGACGTGGATACCCTGCATCCGTCGGATTTCAGCACCACGGTGGAGCATACCATTCTGAGCCAGCTTTATGATACGCTGATGTTTATGAATCCGGACGGTGCCCATGACCCGGAGCCGAGGATTGCCGAAGACTATGAGATCAGTGAGGACGGAATGGATTACACGTTCCATCTGCGGGATGACGTGACCTTCCACGACGGAACGAAGCTGACTTCCGCTGATGTGAAATTTTCCCTGGAGCTGTATAAGGATTCGGAATATCAGGGCGCCCAGGTCATCGGGCTGGAGAGCGTGGAAACGCCGGACGACACGACAGTGATCTGCCATCTGGACGCGCCGTATTCCCCGTTCCTGCTGGGAGTCACCCAGGTGTCTATCGCTTCCAAGGCATATTTTGAAAAGTCTGAGGATGATTTCGTAAATAACCCGGTGGGAAGCGGCCCATATAAATACGCAGGAAGAGAGAAGGGCAGCAAGGTGACGCTGGAAGCCTATGACGGTTATTACAGAGGCGAAGCGGCGATCAAAAATGTGACTTTTGAAGTGATTCCGGACCAGTCCACCACAGCGGTCGCATTGAAGACAGGGGAAATTGATTTCGCGTCCATCGAGTCTTCCACCATCGCGCAGCTTGCGGGGGATGACGCGATCCAGGTGGAAGAGGTCGGCAATTCCGGATTCACCTATGTGTCCATGAACACGGAGAAGGCTCCTTTCGATGATGTGAAGGTGCGTCAGGCGATCAACTATGCGGTGAACAGGGAAAATGTAGTTGCGGTCTGCTATGATGATGAGGCGGAGGTGAACTCCAATATCTGCTCCAAGGACCGGTTCGGTTATTCCGATGACCAGCCGCAGTACACCTATGATCCGGATAAGGCGAAGGAGTTGCTGAAGGAGGCGGGAATTACCACCCCATATGACCTGGGAACCATCCTTGTGGCGGAGAAGTATTCCAACATCGCGACGGTGATTCAGAACGATCTCAAGGCAGTGGGCCTGGAGGTGACCATTGACGTAAAAGAGTTTAACGCGTATATTGACGATCTGACCAGCGGGAACTATGACATTACGGCTCTGGAGATGACGCTGGACGGTGATTCCCAGCAGCTGGAAATGGCGTTTACCACAGATTACATCGGCACAGCCAACAACGCGCGTTATTCCGACCCGGAGATGGACGAGCTGTTCGGCCAGGCAAGGACAGAGACAGATACGGATGCCAGGGCGGAGATCTTTGACCAGATTCTGACCAAGGCGCAGGACGAGGCAATCTATGCCGTACTGTGCAACCCGCTGACACTGTACGCGCACAGCAGCAGCCTGGAGTGCCAGGAATTTCCATATGAAGGAATCTATTCGATTTATAACTTCAGCTGGAAGTAAGGAGTTGTAGTTGAGAACTTTAGGCGCTTAAGAATGAAATCTTGCGCAAAATGGCAAAATTTTGGTTCCGGTTTATCCGGGTTAGGAGTTGTAGAAAAATAAGTGATACAGATTGCGTAGGATATTTCTTCGGATGTGTCAGTTATTTTCCTACAACTCCTTATATAAGAATATGACAGGAGCGTGTCTTAGACACGCTCTAAGTGCTATAGAGTACTTTCCAAAATACCTTTTAACGCTTTCATCATATGAAAAGGGGGCATTTTATGTATAAATATGTTGCCAAGCGTTTGCTGTACATGATTCCGGTTCTTCTGGGAGTGGCATTTCTGGTGTTTGCCATTCTTTCGCTGACGCCCGGTGATCCTGGTTCCATTATACTGGGGATTACGGCGAAGCCGGAGGATATCGCGGCGCTGAATGCGGAATTTGGTTATGACAAACCGTTTTTTATCCGATTTCTTAATTATATCGGAGATCTGGTGCTGCATTTTGACCTGGGTACTTCCTATCAGAGCAGGCAGCCGGTGATTCAGGACATTATGGCGCGGTTTCCGAATACCTTTCTGCTGACACTGATCTCCATGTCCGCGGCGTCGGTGATCGGGATTTCCCTCGGTATTCTGTCCGCGGTCAAACAATACACGGCACTGGACCAGACGCTGGTGGTGGTAGCACTTATTTTTGCCTCCATACCCGGGTTCTGGCTGGGACTGATGCTGATGCTTTTATTTTCTATGAAGTTGGGAATCCTTCCGTCCTACGGGGCAGGCAGCCTGAAAGCGTTCATCCTGCCTTCCGTTACGGTCTGTATGACCTCGGCCGCGGGGCTTCTTCGCCTGACACGTTCCGCCATGCTGGAGACTGTCCGGCAGGAATACATCCGTACCGCACGGGCGAAGGGGGCTTCCCAGAAGCGGATCATCTGGAAGCATGCTCTGAGAAATGCACTGCTCCCCGTAGTGACCACCCTTGGCACCAGCTTCGGGGCATCCCTGGGAGGGGCGATCATCGCGGAGACCGTATTTGCCATGCCGGGCATGGGGACGCTGATCACCACGGCGATTCGGCAGAAGGATATTCCGGTGGTGATGGGTTCTACGCTGTTTTTAGCGGTACTGTTCAGCCTGATCATCCTGATCGTGGATGTGATGTATGCATTTATTGATCCCAGGATCAAGGCAAAATATCAGAATGGAGGGAAGCGCCGTGAGTAAGAGTCATTCCAGAACAAGAGAACAGCTTGCCGAATTCTGGCGCCGTTTTCGTAAAAATAAATCTGCCGTGGCGGGCCTGGCCATCCTTGTGATCCTGGTAGGCATCGCCTTGTTTGCCGACCTGATCGTACCTTATGCCAAATGTGTGGAGCAGGTGGGGGCAGACCGGCTGCAGGGGCCGTCGGCGGCACATTTCTTCGGGACGGACGAATTTGGAAGAGATCTGTTCGCCAGAGTGGTGCATGGTTCCAGATATTCCCTGTCCATCGGCGTGGCGACCAGCCTGATGGCTCTGGCGGCAGGCGCGGTTCTCGGAGCAAGCGCCGGGTATTTCGGCGGGATGGTGGACAATGTGATCTGCCGGATCATCGATGTATTTATGTGCGTTCCGCCGATTTTGCTGTCGCTGGCTGTCGTGGCGGCTCTCGGGACCAGCGTGAGAAATCTCATCGTCGCCATTACCATTTCCTGTATTCCCGGCAATGTCCGGCTCATCCGGTCGGTTGTGCTGACCGTGGCGGAGCAGGATTATGTGGAGGTGGCGCGCTCCTACGGGGCAAGCAACGCCAGGATCATTTTCCGGTATGTGCTGCCCAACGCCATGGGGCCGATTATTGTCAATACAACCATGGCAATCTCGGATATGATATTGTCCGCGGCAGGACTGAGCTTTATCGGCATGGGCATCCAGCCGCCGTCGCCGGAGTGGGGGGCGCTGCTTTCCGCAGCACAGACCTACATCTTCACATCACCCTATCTGCTCGTATTTCCGGGACTGTTTATTATTTTGAGCTCCCTGTCCTTCAATCTGGTGGGAGACGGGCTGACCGACGCGCTGGATCCGAAGCTGAAAGACTGATGGGAGGGGAAGAGAAATGAGTAAAACGGTTTTAGATATAAAAGATCTTACGATTCAATATCAGACAGACCTGGAGACGGTCTATGCGGTCAACGCAATCACCTTTTCCCTGAATGCCGGTGAGACATTGGGGCTTGTGGGGGAGACCGGCGCGGGAAAGACGACCACCGCTCTGGGAATCCTGGGGCTTCTGCCGGAGCGGACGGCCCGGATTCCCAAGGGGGAAGTATGGTTCGAAGGCCGGAACCTTCTCCTGTACAGCGAACAGGAAATGCAGAAGGTACGGGGCAGCAAGATTTCCATGATCTTTCAGGACCCCATGACGGCGCTGAATCCGGTGCTTCCGATCGGAAAGCAGATCGGGGAGGCGCTGTATCTTCACAACGACGGCAATCTGTCCCAGGCGCAGATCGAGGAAAAGGTGGAGGAGACGCTGGAACTGGTGGGCATCCCCAGGGAGCGGAAGGTAGAATATCCATATCAGTTCTCGGGCGGGATGCGGCAGAGAGTGGTGATCGCGATTGCCCTGATCTGCAATCCGGATCTTCTGATTGCGGATGAGCCCACGACCGCGCTGGACGTGACCATACAGGCGCAGATCCTGACGATCATCTGCAACCTGCAGAGAAAATACAAGACATCGGTCATTATGATCACCCACGACCTGGGCGTGGTGGCGGAGACCTGCGACAAGGTGGCCATCATGTATGCCGGAGAGATTGTGGAGTATGGAACGCTGAAGGATATTTTTACAGGAGAAACGCATCACCCTTATACGGAAGGATTGTTCCGCTCCCTGCCGAGCCTGACCGGGGACAGCAAAAGGCTTCAGCCCATCGAAGGATTGATGCCGGATCCTACGGAAAAGCCGGCGGGCTGCTGGTTCGCGCCCCGATGCAGCAGGTGCGCCAAGCGGTGTGAACGGGAAATACCTCCGGTGTGGGAGAAAGACGGGCATCAGATACGATGCCATTTCGCTTGTCAATCGGCTGCTGATGTGGAGGAGGAATAGCATGGAGTCAAATCTGATCGAGGTAAATCATCTGAAAAAATATTTCCGGACGCCGATGGGGATGCTTCATGCGGTGGACGATGTGAGTTTTACTGTCAAAAAGGGAAAGACACTCGGAGTCGTGGGAGAGTCGGGCTGCGGGAAATCGACCCTTGGGCGGACCCTTCTCTGTCTGGACATGCTGACAGACGGGGAAATCCTGTTCAAAGGCACGGATCTTTCCAAACTGAATAAAAAAGAAATGAAGAGGATCAGGCCGAAGATCCAGATGATCTTTCAGGACCCTTATGCCAGTCTGAACGGGCGGATGAATGTACGGCAGCTCATCGCAGAGCCGCTGCTGGTCAACCGTGTCTGTTCTTCCCGGGCAGAGGTGGACGAAAAGGTAAGCCGTATGATGGAGACGGTGGGGCTTGCAAGCCGCCTTGTGTCCGCGTATCCGCATGAGCTGGACGGAGGCCGGAGACAGCGGATCGGGATTGCCAGGGCACTGATCCTGGAGCCGGAATTTGTGGTCTGCGACGAGCCGGTTTCGGCGCTGGACGTGTCCATTCAGGCACAGATTCTCAATCTGCTGATGGATCTGCAGGAGGAAATGGGGCTGACCTATATCTTCATTACGCATGACCTTTCTGCCGTGCGGCATATTTCGGATGAGATCATGGTCATGTATCTTGGAAAATGCGTGGAGCGCGCTGAGGCGAAGGAAATGTTCCGCAATCCTTTGCATCCGTATACGAAGGCATTGCTTGCGGCGATCCCGATTCCCAGCGTGGAATCCTGCCATAAGGAGCGAAAACTCCTGGAAGGAGAAGTGACCAGTCCGGTCAACCCGGCTCCTGGATGCCGGTTCGCGGCACGGTGTATCTATGCCGGGGAAGCGTGCAGGCAGGGCGATATGGAGCTGAAGGAAGTGGGGGAAGGACATTTCTCGGCATGTATAAAGGTACGCGACGCAGTTTAAGAGGGAGAGTTTGGATGGGTAAAGCAGAGTATCAATGGCCTTATAAAAGGGAGAGTCTGGATGAGTAAAGCAGAGTATCAATGGCCTTATAAA
>VSNK01000023.1:0-24508 GCA_009774255.1 Faecalicatena sp. | reverse complement strand
AGAGTATCAATGGCCTTATAAAAGGGAGAGTTTGGATGAGTAAAGTAGAGTATAAATGGCCTTATAAAAATGAAATGGATCAGGAGGAGACGGTAGAAAGCGATGTGCTGGTGCTGGGAGGCGGTCTGTCGGGCTGCTTCGCGGCGATCGCGGCGGCACGGAAGGGGCTGTCGGTGACCCTGGTGGAGAAAGGGGCGGTAGAAAAGAGCGGAGCCGCAGGAACCGGATTTGACCATTGGGAATCGGCCTGCACAAATCCCTGCTCCGGGGTGACGCCGGAGGAGATCGCCAAGGCTTATGTCCGGGAACAGGACTGGTACAGCAACGGGATCGCCCATTATATCGAGTGCCGGGAAGGGTATGACCGGCTTCTGGATATGGAGGCATTCGGCGGGAAGATCCGGGATACGGAGAATGAATTTGCCGGGGCAGAATTCCGGGACGAGAAAACAAAACTGATGTTCGCCTACGATTATAAAAACAGATTTACCATCCGGGTATGGGGGTCCACCTTTAAACCGGCGCTGGCAAAGGAGATGAGACGGCTTGGGACCCGGATCGTGGAGCGGACGGAAGCGACCGGGCTTATTCTGACAGAAGAAAACGGAAGCAGGAGGGGAGTCGGCGCATTTGGAATGGACGTACATACCGGGAAGTTCTACATTTTCCGGGCAAAGGCGACGGTTCTGGCCATGTCCAGGCCGGCCAGAGTATGGCTTTTTGACCCGGACATGACCGGCCTCTGCGAATTTCGTCCTCTGCAGAGCATCGGCAGCGGCCATGCCATGGGCTGGCGGGCAGGGTTGGAATTTACCATGATGGAAAAATCCGTACGGGCAGAATTTTCCGCCGCGGGGCGCAGCTTTCCGCCTTACGGGGCGGGGAACAACCATAATACGTGGTACGCGGCCACCATGGTGGATGCCAGGGGCGTGGAGATCCCGTATGTGGATCGGGACGGAAGAGAATTGAAGACAGTTTCCGAGCGGTACTATCCGGCGCCGGGGCAGAAATTTTTCCTGAAGGGCGGTGTCATTGACAATCCAAAATATGAATACAGAGGACCGGAGACGCTGGATTTTGCAACTCTCATGGAGCGGGGGTACCAGCTTCCTTTTTATGCGGATTTGAGCCGGATGCCGGAGGAAGAACGCAGAGTCATCTGGGGGATGATGGTGGGAGAAGAGGCAAAGACCAAGATCCCTATTTTACGGAATTATACGGAACGGGGATTCGATCCCGAAAAGCATATGCTACAGAGTTATGGAACGGGCTGGCAGTCTGCCAATTTTCTGGAGCAGGAAAGGCAGTTTTTCGGCGCTCCGGGGGGACTTATGCATGACTGGGATTTGAAGACCAATATCGACGGAATCTACGCGGCGGGGGATCAGCTTTATGCTTCGGACTGCGCGGGATTTGCCTGCGCCACCGGATATTACGCGGGAAGGAAGGCGGCGGACTATGCCCGGACAGTGAATCCAGGAGAGGTCAGACCGGAAGAAATCAAGGCGGAGAAAGAGCGTCTCTATGCCCCTCTCTATGTGGAACGGGAGGACGGCATGGGCTGGAAGGAACTGAATATGGCCATTGCGAAAGCTATGCAGAATTACTGCGGCGGCGTGAAATGCGAGGCGCTTCTTAAGGAAGGGCTGGATCTGCTGAAGAGCTTTGAGCGAAACATTGTTCCGAGGCTGTCGGCGTCCAATCCCCATGAGCTGATGCGTACCCATGAGGTGCTGGACATCCTGACCGTGGCGGAATTGGTTCTGTACGCCTCCCTGGAGCGGAAGGCGAGCTCGGAACCTCTGTGCTTTGCGCGCAGCGACTATCCGCAGATGGAAAAGGAAGAGGATCGGAGACACATTGTGATCCGCCAGGAAAACGGCAAGGTGACGGTAAGGGATGTACCCTTGGATTTTTTTGGAGAGCTGCGGGAAGAATATGAGAAACGGAATCAAGATTATATCAGAGAGATGGCGGACCGCAGCAGTCGGGAGAATACGGTCAAAAGAAGCGGCGCTGAGAATGGCGGTGCCGAAGAAAAAAAGCACGCCGAATTGCAGCATCATCAAAGAAATGCAGAATGGAGGCGGCAGAGCATGAGAAAAGTAGGATTTAAGGCAGTGCCGGTTCCTGCCAGCACGAATCCGTTAAAATATGACGCCAGGCTGTGCATTGGCTGCAACCGGTGCGCCGATGTCTGCCAGTGTGACATTTTGCTGCCTTCGGAGAAGGCGGGGGAGCATCCGGTGGTGATGTATCCGGGAGAATGCTATTACTGCGGGGCGTGCGTCATGGCCTGTCCGAAGCCGGGAGCCCTCCGGCTGGTGCATCCGCTGATGAACCAGGCCAGATTTGTGCCGGTGAGGGTTGACATGTCAGCCAAAAAATAAGAAAATGGTTACAGGCCGCGTCTAGCCAGGCAGTGGCCTGTGACAACGGACGGCGCAGTATAAAAAAGGAGAAGAGAGTATATATGAAAGAATTAAGATTAGGAACGATTGGCTCCGGCTCCATCGTGCACACCATTCTGGACCAGGTAAAAGCAGTGGATGGGATCCGGCTTATTGCAGTCTATTCAAGGAGTGAAGAAAAGGGCGCTTCCCTTGCGGCGGAATATGGGGCGGACAGAGTGTTCACGGACTTAGACTCTTTTTTTGCAGATGAGGAAATGAATGTGGTCTATATCGCCTCTCCCAATCTGCTTCATTATGAGCAGACGAAGGCGGCGCTTCTGGCAGGAAAAAATGTGATCTGCGAGAAACCCTTCTGTACAAGAGCGGAGGAGGCCAGGGAGCTGACGGCGCTTGCGAAGGAAAGCGGATTGTTCCTGGCAGATGCCGTGCCGACGGCGTTTCTGCCGAATCTGGAAGTGATGAAAAGGGAGCTTTCAAAGATCGGAAGAGTGAAGCTGGTAATGGGGAATTACAGCCAGTATTCCAGCCGCTACGACCTGGTGCTGAAAGGGGAAGTGCCGAATGTGTTCAATCCCCGATATGGCGGCGGAAGTCTGATGGATATTAATTTTTATAATGTATATCTGAATGTGGCCTTGTTCGGAAAGCCGCAGACAGCGGTCTATTATCCGAACCGATACGGGGAACTGGCGGATACCTCCGGGCTCCTGGTCATGCGGTATGACGGATTTGTAAGCAGCCTGGCCGGGGCGAAGGATACCTGGGGGGTCAATTATTTCCAGATCGAGGGCGAGAAGGGATATCTCTATGTCCGGGACGGAAGCAACGGAATCGCGGAAGTACGGGTGGTCACGAAGGACACGGATGAAATCTTCAACATGCAGGACCAGAATACGGAACGGCGTTTCTATGAGGTGCAGAAGCTGACGGAATACATGCTTGCCGATGACTATGAGGCAGTGTATGGGCGGCTGGACGTGATGCTGGATGTGATGGAGGTTCTGGAGGACGCAAGGAAGAAAGCAGGAATCCTCTTTCCGGGGGATTGAGGAAAATGTATTGACAGATCAGCAGGAAAATAATAAAATGGTATAAGTGCTATAATAAATCGATCGAAAAGAGCATTTTGTGAACAAAATGCACAAGAGGTACTGATATTGAGAGAGGAACAGAGGATCCGTATGCTGCAGTGTCCCAGTTCTTTGGTTGACGTGGTGATTGATACGGATACATTTAATGAAGTGGACGACCAGTTCGCGCTGGCATATCTGCTTAAAAATCAGGACAGGCTTCGGCTGCAGGCCATCTGCGCTGCGCCGTTCCTGAATGAAAAGGCAGATACGCCGAAGACCGGGATGGAGAAAAGCTATCAGGAGATTATGAAGCTGCTGGAGCTGGCGGAGGTTCCGGAATATAAAGAAAAGGTATACAGAGGGGCGGAGCATTTCCTGGAAGATGAGAAGACTCCGGTATGTTCCGAAGCTGCGGAGGAACTGGTCAAAAGGGCTCTGGCACATTCGGAGGACAATCCGCTATATGTCATTGGAATTGCGGCGGCAACCAATATAGCCTCCGCAATTTTACTTGAACCTAAGATCAGAGAGCGGATGGTGGTGATCTGGCTGGGAGGCAGTGCTTTTCACTGTGAAGAGATGGAGGAATTCAATCTGTCGGAGGATGTCTTAGCGGCGAGGATTCTCTTTGACAGCGGAGTCCCTCTTGTCCATCTGCCCTGCTGGGGCGTGGTCGAAAACTTTGCAATCAGCAGGCCGGAGCTGGAGACGTATTTTCTGGGAAAGAATCCGCTGGCGGACTACCTGGCCGATTATACAATCCAGGAAGTGGAAAAATGGGCGGCAGGTACGGCCTGGGCAAAGGTCATATGGGATGTCACGGCGGTGGCGTGGCTGCTCAATGACGGACAGCGTTTCATGAAGGAACGGATCGTGCCCTGCCCGGAGATTGCAGGGGCCTCGGGATATCTATTACCGGACGAAGCCCGTTCATGCCGAAAGGATGATTATGGGATGCCGGACGAAGCCCGTTCGTGCCGGAAGGATATGGATGATGGGATGCCGGACGAAGCCCGTTCATGCCGGAGGGACAGGGATTATGGGAATCCCCGCGGACAGAACATTTCCGGGCAGCGGCATTCTATGAAATATGTGTATCGTATAGAGAGGGATACGCTTTTGACGGATCTGATAAAAAAGCTCTGCAGTGATGATATACCGGGCGACAGATAAATCGGCCGTGAGTAAAGAATAAAATATAAGGAGAGAGAATGATGGGAAAAAGTGCATTGGTATTCCAGACAGATTTTGGAATGCAGGACGGCGCGGTGAGCGCCATGTATGGGGTGGCATACGGCGTTTCGCCGGAGCTGAAGATCTATGATCTGACCCATGGGATTGAACCTTACAATACCTGGGAAGCAAGCTACCGTCTGATTCAGACCGTGAGCTACTGGCCGGAGGGAACCGTATTTGTATCGGTGGTGGATCCGGGGGTGGGCTCCACAAGAAGGAGTATTGTCGTGAAGACAAAGACCGGTCAGTATGTGGTGACGCCCGATAACGGCACCCTGACCTTTGTGAAGCGGAATCTGGGGATCGAGGCGGCGCGTAGCATCGACGAATCTGTAAACCGCCGTTCCGGCTCGGAGGAATCCTACACCTTTCACGGGAGGGACGTCTATGCGTTTACGGGCGCAAAGCTGGCTTCCGGGGAGATCACATTTGAGCAGGTAGGAGAAGAGATTGACCCGGAGAGCGTACTGGAGCTTCCCACGATTCCTGCCAGGGAGACGGAGGACGGCGGAGTGGAAGGCACGATTGATGTGCTGGATGTGCGGTTCGGGAGCCTTTGGACGAACATTCCCGTGGAGCTGTTCAAAAAGCTGGACATTGCCTTCGGAGAGCGCGTGGAGGTTGTGATCCGCAATGACACCAGGATTCTGTACCGGAATACGATGGTATATGCACATTCCTTTGCGGATGTATTTGTGGGGGAAACACTGGTCTATATGAATTCCTTGGACTGCATGGCAGTGGCCATCAACCAGGGCAATTTCGCGAGGGCTTACAATATCGGAACCGGCAACAGCTGGCATATCGCCATCCGGAGAGATTCCAGAGCCTGAGAGATCCGATACGTTCGGCCCAGTTACCATTCACGGCCCGGCCGGATGCCTGGCAGCAAGGTGCAGGGCACAGTTCACTGACCAGCCAGCGAACTGTAACGAATCCGGCCTATTTAAAGTTGCCTTACGGCAAGAGGCCGGATTCCAGCCCCAGTACGTACTGGCCTGTGACCGTGCAGCGTGGTGCACGGTCCAGGAGTGAACAGTAACAGGTGCAGGGCACTGTGAACAGTAACTGCCGAAGGGCCTTCAACGTATAAAGCATTAAAAAGGAAAGAGTGACAAAAAGAGGAGGTTTTACACATAAAGAATTTTTCCGTAAAAACAATCGTAGCAATTGGTATCGGTGCGGCACTGTTTTTTGTACTGAGCACCTATATCGCAATCCCGACCCCGATTCCGAACCTGAAAGTGAGCGTGCATTATCCGGTTATCGGAGTCATGGCGATGCTGTTCGGACCGCTGGCAGGGTGCCTGATGGGACTGATCGGACATTTCCTGAGCGATCTGGCAAGCGGCTGGGGCGTATGGTGGAGCTGGGTGGCAGGTTCCGCATTTTTCGGCCTGGCAATGGGATTTGTAGGATACAAGATCGACCTGGCAAAAGGAGAATTCGGTATCAAGGGCGCAGTTGTATTCAATGTCGTTCAGGTAGTTGCGCATCTGATTTCCTGGGGACTGATCGCGCCGGCACTGGATATTCTGATCTATAACGAGCCGACCGAGAAGATCTTCCTGCAGGGGGCGGTCGGAAGCGTGGGAAATATTGTCTCTACGGCAGTCGTAGGTACGATCCTTTGCTTTGCATATGCATCCACAAGAGCGAAAAAAGGCTCTCTGAAAGCAGAAGATTAACAGCGTATAAAAAGGGTGGATTAGTCTGCCCTTTTTTGTTCTTCTATAGGAAACACATTTTTTATATACAGGAAACTTCTCCGAATTTACTCTTTATTCTTAATTTTACGGACACGGACAGGAGGAAACAACACGTGAAAGAACCGATCATAAAATTTGATAATTTTGGTTTTCAATATGACGCCCAGGCAGAGCCTACATTAAAAGAGATCAATCTGGAAATCTATCCGGGAGAAAAGATTTTGATCGCAGGTCCGTCGGGCTGCGGAAAATCCACCCTGACCCATTGTATGAACGGGCTGATTCCCTTTGCCTATTCGGGGGAATCCACAGGAAAGTTGACGATCCAGGGGAAAGAAGCAAAAAAACTGAGCATTTTTGAAATATCCAGGATGGTAGGCACGGTTCTGCAGGATCTGGACGGCCAGTTCATCGGGCTGACTGTGGCGGAGGATATTGCATTTGCTCTGGAAAATGCCTGCGTAGGGCAGGAGGATATGAAGAAGACGGTCAAAAAAGTGGCTGAGATGGTGGGCATCGCGGATCACCTGGAGCACGCGCCGGACGCACTGTCAGGCGGGCAGAAGCAGCGGGTTTCCATGGCAGGCGTCATGGTAAACGAGGTCAATATTCTGCTGTTTGACGAACCCCTGGCCAATCTGGATCCGGCTACGGGCAAAAAGGCGATCGAGATCATAGACCAGATTCAGAGAGAGACGGGCGCAACGGTGATCATTATCGAGCATCGCCTGGAGGACGTGCTCTGGCGGGATGTGGATCGGATCGTCCTGATGAAGGACGGGCGGATCGTGACAGATACCTCTCCGGATGAACTTCTTTCCACGGATGTGCTGCTGGAAAATGGAATCCGGGAGCCCTTATATCTGACCGCGCTGAAATATGCAGGTGTAAAGATTACGCCGGAGCGTAAGCCCCGGAGCATTCGGAGCCTGACCCTGACAGAAGGGGACAAAACCCTCGTCCGGCAGTGGTTCCATGCACGGAAGACCAAAAATGAGAAAAAAGAAGGCAAAGCCCTTCTGAAAGCGGAGAAGATTGATTTTACATATGAAAACGGATTTCATGCTCTCAAAAATATCAACATTTCTATCGAGGAAGGAGAACTGCTCGCCATCGTCGGCACGAACGGTGCGGGAAAATCTACATTTTCCAAGGTCGTATGCGGATTTGAGAAGCAGCAGGTGGGAATGCTCACCTTCCAGGGGCAGGATATGAAAAACTACAGCATCAAGGAACGGGCCGACCGGATTGGGTATGTGATGCAGAATCCGAACCAGATGATATCCAAGCCGATGATATTTGACGAGGTGGCATTCGGGCTGCGCCAGAGAAATGTGCCGGAGGCGGACATTGCGGTGAAGGTGGAGGAGGTTCTTAAAATATGCGGGCTCTATCCCTTCCGGAAATGGCCGGTGTCTGCCTTGAGCTTCGGGCAGAAGAAGAGGGTGACAATTGCTTCCATATTGGCCCTGGATCCCCAGATGATCATACTGGACGAGCCGACGGCGGGACAGGATTACAGGCATTATACGGAAATCATGGAATTCTTGAGGGAACTGCATGAGCGCGGGATCACGGTAGTGATGATCACTCATGATATGCACCTGATGCTGGAGTATGCACAGCGGGCCATCGTATTTTCCGGAGGGCGGGTGATCGCCAATGACACCTCGGCAAATATTCTGACGAATCCGGAGATCATTGAGCGGGCGAATCTGAAAGAGACCTCTCTGTATGACCTGGCCCTGCTCTGCGGGATTGGGGATCCCAATGTGTTTGTGCAGCACTTCATAGACTATGAGGAGGAAAGAAGATACGATTCGGTGACAGGCCGCCAGAGCGGCGGTGAGGGAGCGTTATACTATTCTAAGGAGGAAAAAAGAGGATGATTCAGTTGTTTAACTATATAGACAGAGTTTCTCCGATTCACAGACTGACAGGGGCCTCAAAGCTGGCATGTATGCTCTGCTGGGTTCTGGCCGCTATGATCACTTTCGATACCCGCTACCTGATCGTCCTCACGGTATGCGCGCTGGCGCTGTTTCGGGTCTCTAAGATCAAGGTGAGGGAAGTAAAAGTGATTCTGGTGTTCTCTCTGGTGTTTTTGTTTATGAATAACCTGCTGATCTATCTGTTCTCGCCGGAGCATGGAGTCACCCTGTACGGTTCCAGAACAGAACTGCTCCATATCATTGGAAGATACAGCATTACCGCACAGCAGCTTTTGTATCATGCAAATGTAATTCTGAAATATACCGCGACGATCCCGGTGGTCATTCTCTTTGTATCCACCACACAGCCCAGCGAGTTTGCGGCGTCCCTCAATAAGCTGGGCGTGAGCTACCGGATCTCTTATTCCGTTTCCCTGGCGCTGCGCTATATCCCGGATGTGATGGATGAGTTTCATTCCATTTCCCTGGCACAGCAGGCAAGGGGCGTGGAGCTGTCCGGAAAAGAGAGCCTGATCAAAAGGCTGAAGGGCGCGACGGCGATCCTGATGCCGCTGATCCTCTCCAGCATGGACCGGATCGAGGTGGTATCCAATGCGATGGAGCTGCGCTGCTTCGGAAAAGAGGCGAAGCGGACCTGGTACCGGGAGCGGAAGTTCAGCGGGCTTGATTATACGACCATGATCCTGGGATTCGCGCTGATCGGCGTTTCCTTTGTGCTGCAGGCACTGAATGGCGGAAGGTACTGGAATCCATTCTGATAATATAGTAATAAAAAATTGTAACAAAAAAAGGGCAGAGATGCTCTTTTTTTCTGTAAACAGCATTGATACATACGCATAATAGGCGTATAATCATAACTGCAAGGAAGGAAACGGAATGAAAACAAAAGATCTGATTAAGCTATTAGAAAGCAATGGCTGGAAATTGAAACGGCATGGTTCGGATCACGATGTCTATATAAAAGGTACGGAACGTGAAAGCATTCCAAGACACAAAGAGATAAAAGAAAATTTGGCAAAATCTATTATCAAAAGGCGTGAACTGAAATAAATCTATAGAAGGAGGTATTTTCTATGAAAAATTCTTATCCAATCATTTTAATGCCGGATCACGTTGGTTATGTGGTGTATATTCCAGATTTCGGTATAAATACTGAGGGGGATACACTGACAGAAGCTATTGAAATGGCGAGGGACGCAATAGGGGTTGTCGGAATCGATATGGAGGATGACGGAGAGAATTTACCAGAGCCGACAGCAATATCAGAAGTAAGGACGGATTCGGCGGCGGATATTGTGACGCTTGTAGACGTAGACTTTGGAGAGTATCGCAGGAAAAATGATATGAGGGCGGTCAAGAAAAACTGCACCATACCGTCATGGCTGAATTTTGAAGCTGAAAAGGCAGGAGTCAATTTTTCCGCTATATTAACGGCGGCACTTAAAAGCGAGTTGAAAATTCAAAGCCATTAGGAGTTATTTTCCTACAACTCCTTAGATGCGTTGCAATTCGCGGCCGGTCAGGTCGTGAATTGTAGCTGTATGAGAATGGTTTGTGATTTTTTTGTGTTATACTTTGTTTATGACAAAAACAGGGGGAAAAAGATATGGAATCGTGGATTGTCAGAACAAAGAATCTGAAAAAATATTACCAGCTTGGGGAGCATACGGTGAAGGCGCTGGACGGCATGGATTTTCTGGTCAGGGAGCGGGAATTTGTGGCAGTGATCGGAACATCGGGCTCGGGAAAGTCCACCCTTTTACACATGATCGGGGGGCTGGATGTGCCTACCTGCGGCGAGGTGTATGTGGATGGAAAGAACCTGGGGGAAATGAACAGGGATCAGCTTGCGGTGTTCCGCCGCCGGAAGATCGGATTCGTATTCCAGAATTACAATCTGGTGCAGGATCTGAACGTGTATGAAAATGTGGTGCTGCCTATAGAACTGGACGGGCGGCGCATTGACAGAGAATTTGTGGACGAGATCCTGGGAATCCTCAAGCTCAGGGAGAAGAAGGAGGCATTGCCAGGTATTCTCTCCGGCGGGCAGCAGCAGAGGACAGCAATCGCGAGGGCCATTGTATCCAGGCCGGCGATCATGCTGGCAGACGAGCCCACCGGCAATCTCGACACCGCGTCCAGCCATGACGTAATCGGCCTGCTGAGGCTGGCGGCAAAGCAGTTTAAACAGACGGTGGTTCTGATCACCCACGACAACGATATTGCACAGATGGCTGACCGGATTGTGCGGATCGAGGACGGGCGGATTGTGAATCACCGGAACTATCGCGGGAATCAGGCTGCGCGGGAAATGGACGGATGTGAAACAGCGGATCAGGAAGATCGGGACGGACGCTTCATGAAAGGCGGTGTGCCTCATGCTGAAAAATAATAATAACGCGGTGATCACAAAGATGGCGAGGCGGTCTTTTCGGAGCAATCGGCGCAGGAATGCGGTTATTCTGCTGGCAATCCTGTTCTCTTCGTTCCTTCTTTTCTGTATCTTTACGGTTGGAGCCGCCTTTTTTGAAATGAAGCAGACCGAGACGATCCGTTTTTATGGGGCGGACTATGACGCATACCTGTATGGGCTTACGCCGGAACAACAGAGGATATGCGAGGCGGATCCAAGGATCCTTCATACAGGAATTGAGGCGCTGGCCGGTTATGTGACGGAGACGGAAAAGGACAGTACGCCGGACGCGGCGCTGCTCTGGCAGGATGAAGAATGTTGGGAGGAGATGCATGCGCCGGGCAGAACCTGGACGGAGGGCGAATACCCCCGGGAGTTTCATGAGGTGATGGTCAAAAGAGAGGGGCTGGAGACCTGTGGACTGGAGGGGCTGAAAACAGGGGACACCTTTACCATGGCCTGCCATACGGCGTTGGGAGAATATACCGGACAATTCCGGATCTCCGGTATGTGGGACGGATATGGAGCCAACAATGTGATACTGGTATCCAAAGCATTTTATGACCAATCCGGGGAAACGCTTTCTAGCGTAGGCTCCGGGCGGTATATGATCGATTTCAGACAGAAATTCATGAGCGGGTCCGAACAGGAAGCATTTACCGAAAGTCTGCATCTGCAAAAACAGCAGACCCTGTTTTTTTCCATAGAATATGAAAATGCCGTTCAGGTTCTGGCAGGGCTTCTGGGAATTGCCGGTATCACATGCTTTTGTGCCTGTCTGCTGATCTACAATATCATGTACCTTTCAGTATCAGGAAATATCCGATATTACGGGCAGCTGCAGACGCTCGGGATGACCGGGAGGCAGGTTGGCCGCCTGGTATACAGGCAGTTGGCCGGTCTGTCAGCAGTTGGGATTGTGAGCGGGACGATCACAGGGGCATGTGTTTCCTTCTGCCTGGTCCCTTCAGTCGTGAAATCCCTGGGAGCCCGTCTCGGGAAAAATGAGGAGGTTCCGGTGGTATTTCATCCGGTGATCCTCCTGCTGACGCTGCTGCTGGTAAGTGTGACCGTATTTGCCGCAGGGTACCGGCCGGCCAGGATGGCGGCGGCCATCTCTCCCGTGGAAGCTTTGGGGTACAGGCCGGTGCGCGGGGGGAAGAGGAGTCGCAAAACCGGCCGGGGAGGAATCCTGTGGCGTCTGGCGAAGGAGCAGCTTACCCGGGATAAAAGGAAATCGGTGATCGTGATTCTGTCCCTTTCCGTGGGATTGTCCCTGTTCCTCTGCCTGGTTACCCTTCTGGAAAGTCAGGCGGCCAGAACCATTGTGTCCAATCATATGGATATGGATCTGGTGCTTCAAAATGATACTCTGAAGAAGGAAGAACGGGAGGACAGATATCAGGTGATGGATGAAGCATTTCTTGCGGAATTGAAGGAAAAAGAGGCACTGGCAGAGGTACACGAACTATTGTGTACGGAAATTATCGTTCCATGGGAGCCGGATTTCGCGGAAATGTGGATGAAAGAATTTTTCGCAATGTGGAGGCAGGATTCCTATGAAGACAGCAGGAAGCACTATCAGGAGCACCCGGAAGAGTACGGCTCCTTTCTGACAGGGATCGATGACGCGGAGTTCTCTTACCTGAATTCTGTTTTGGAAAATCCGGTGGATGAGGAAGCTTTTCGAAACGGGGAAATCTGCATTTTATACCGGAATGACCTGGAATTTACGGACGCCAAGCTGCGGGGAAAGGAGATTACCTGCGCGGAGTTTGAGAATCCGGAGCATACAAGGACATTTACGATCGGCGGACTGACGGACATCACCTATTACAGCGGGATCTTACTCGGAACTGCCCCGACAGTTATTGTCAGCAATCGTGTGCTGCGGGAATTTACGGAGGAACCGTTTGTCTATAAGGTGAGCCTGCGATACCGGCAGGAGTATGACAGCGGGGCGGAAGAGGAAGTGCTGTCGATAATCCGGGAAAGCGCGTATCCGAAGGATATTTCCAGGGAATCCAAGCTGGAAGAGCTGAAGCGTGTGAAAAAGGCACAGGGAAATATGATGGAAGTGGGGCTTGGAATCGTGCTGATCCTGGCATTGATCGGAATCATGAACTATGTGAATACTCTGGTGGGCAATATCCGGAGCAGGGAGGTGGAGCTCTCGGTTCTGGAGAGCATCGGCATGACCGGGAAGCAGGCACGGAGGATGCTGGTCCTGGAAGGGCTCCTCTTTGCGGGAGGCTCCTTGTGCGTGACCTGGACGGCGGGGCTGGCGGTCACATATTATCTGTACCAGTCCATGAATTACAGGGACATTCCCTTCCGAATCCCGATGCTGCCTGTGTCTGCGGCGATGGTGTCCGTGGTGCTGGTGTGCGCGGCAGTGCCGCTGATCTCTTATCACAGCATGGAGAAAAAAGGATCCGTTGTGGAGAGGATACACGGGGCGGAATGAGCGTCCCGCACGGCAATAAATTCGAGGAAAAAATGAGGAAAAAGTAAAAGGAAAGGCAAAGGAAAAAGACCAGTGGAGCAGAAAATATTGGTGGTGGAGGATGACCGGAAGCTGAACAGGTCCCTCTGTTATGCTCTCGAAAAGGAAGGTTATTCCGTGAATCCGGCATATTCTATAGAAGAAGCGAAGGCTGTGTATCTGCAGGGCAGGATCCGGCTCATTCTGCTGGATGTGAATCTGCCTGACGGGGAGGGCTTCTCATTTTGCAAATGGGCGAAGTCATATCGGGAGGTTCCGGTCTTGTTTTTGACCGCCCGGGATCTGGAGGAGGACGCGCTGACCGGGTATGAGCTGGGGGCCGAGGATTATGTGACAAAGCCATTTTCCATGAAAATATTATTGAAGAAAATGAATGTGATCTTAAACAGAAGTGTATCTGATGGCCATCTGTGCTTTGACGACGGGTTTTTGAACGTGGATTTTCAAATGGCGAAAACCATGGTGGGAGGACAGGAATGTGTGCTTACACCAACGGAAATCCGGCTGTTGAAGCAATTTGTGACGAACCGGGGACAGCTTCTGACCTATGAGGTTTTACTGGAGCGGATCTGGGACATTAACGGGCAGTTTGTGGACAAGCATACCCTTGCCGTCAATGTGAACCGGCTCCGGAGAAAGATAGAAGATCAGGAGCATCGGTATATATCAAATGTATATGGGATGGGTTATCAATGGCTGGGATGATCATATTGGCCGTATGTGCGGTGCTTCTCGCGGCGATGGCGTGGAAAATGAGGAAGCTGAAAAAAGAAATCTACCGGTTTGCGGACCAACTGGAAGAGTGTCTGGACGACATGATCTCCGGAAAGCAGCTTCCCGCTGCCGGGCAGGATGAGGATACGCTGTGGGGAAAGATTTATGAAAAGCTGTGGAGAGCAGATCACATCCGGCAGAAGAAAGAAGAGGAGAGCCTGTCTGAGAAAAATGAAATAAAGGAGTTGATCTCCGATATTTCCCACCAGACAAAAACCCCCATCGCCAATCTGAAATTGTGCATGGAGCTTCTGCAGGACGAACCTGTGTCCGAGAGGGCGGAGGAATTTTTGAACAGTATGGAGAGCCAGGTCGGAAAGCTGGACTTTCTTCTGCAGGGCATGGTCAAGATTTCCAGGCTGGAGACAGGAGTCATTCAGATCCGGGACCGGGAATCGGACCTTCAGGGAACCATAGCAAAGGCGGTGGCTGCCATCGTTCCCAAAGCGGAGAAGAAGCAGATCCGGCTTTATGTGGACTGTGACCGGGAGATTCGGATCCGGCACGATGGAAAATGGACGGGGGAAGCGATCTTCAACGTACTGGACAATGCGGTGAAATATACGGAGGACGGGGGTTCGATTCACATCTGTGTGGCCGTGCAGGAAGTCTTTACCCGCATCAGCATCCGCGACACCGGAAAGGGGATCGCGCCGGAACGGCAGGCGGAAATCTTTACCCGGTTTTATCGTGAGCCGGAGGTTCATGAAGAAGAAGGCGTCGGGATCGGACTGTATCTGACAAGGAAGATTCTGGAATTGCAGAAGGGATATATCGAAGTAAAATCAGAAGTCGGGGAGGGCGCGGAATTTCGGATGTATCTGCTGAACATGTAAGAAATGGCGGGCCTTGGACAAGCCTGCCATGGGGGCGATCCGCTGCCGTCCGACCGGACCGTATCGGGGGGGCGGCATGGCGGAATAACATCCGGCTGTCATGCAGCCGGATGTTTTGCGATCTCGATGAGGATTTTTACGACCGTTTCCATTGCTTCTATCGTAATATGCTCCAATGGCCCGTGGAAGCCGTCTCCGCCGGTTCCAAGATTGGGGCAGGGGAGTCCGCGGTAGGAAAGCTCCGCACCGTCCGTGCCGCCCCGGATGGGAGGAGAGATGGGCGTGACTCCCACAGCTTTCATGGCATTTTGGGCGTTTTCTACAATAAAAAATTGTTCTTTGATTATTTCCAGCATATTCCGGTAGTTCATAGTGACCGTCAGAGAGACGGTATTTTCACCATATTTTTCATTCAGCTTCTGCTCGATGTCTTTCAGGAAAGCAAGCCGTTTTTCAAATAGTTCATGATCGTGATCACGAATGATGTACTGCAGCCGGGCCTGGAATACGTCCCCCTGCATCTCCGTCAGATGATAGAAGCCCTGTCGGCCTTCCGTATGCTCCGGTACTTCCATGGGCGGCAGCATGCCGTGAAGCTCACAGGCGATGGCTCCGGCATTTACCATGATATCCTTGGCGGTTCCGGGATGTACGCTCACGCCCTGGATCTGAAAAACGGCGGAAGCGGCGTTAAAATTTTCATAACAGATCTCACCCTCATAGCTTCCGTCCACAGTATACGCGTAGTCGGCCTTGAAAAAATTCAGATCAAAGAATTCAAAGCCGCGGCCCACCTCCTCATCCGGCGTGATTCCGATCCAGATGTCGCCATGAGGGATATTTTCCCGAATGATCTGCTCCATGGCGGTGAATATTTCCGCAATGCCGGCCTTGTCGTCCGCGCCCAGCAGCGTGGAGCCGTCAGTCACGATCAGGGTTTGTCCCCTGCGGGAGCTTAATTGCGGAAAATCGGATACCTTCAGGATATCGCCGGTGGCCTGCAGGGTGACGTCCTTCCCGTCATAATCCGGAATGAGCACCGGGTGTACGTCTCTGCCGGAAAAAACAGGGGATGTATCCATATGCGCGATAAAGCCGATGGACTTCTTATCCTCATAACCTTCCGTGGCAGGGAGCAGGCCGTAAACATAGCAGTGCGCGTCACAGTCCACATGGGAAAATCCCAGTTCTCTCAGTTCATCCGCCAGTGACAGCCCCAGTTCAAATTGCCGGTCCGTGCTGGGAACTGGTTTCTGGTCATCACGGGATGTGGTCCAATAGGACACATATTTTAGAAATCTTTCTTCAACTTTCATCATAACCTCCTGAAAAAATATTCCATATGTATTAAATCACTGTTTGATGAAAAAAGCAAGAGCTGTGAATTCTAAGTTACAGTTCACTGGCCAGTGGTTACAGGTCACACCTTGACCAGGCGTGACCTGTAACTCAGGCCGCATTTTGAATTGCCTGTGGCAATGGGCGGCCTGAATACCGGCTTTTATGTGCATCCTCCCGGCCAATCAGCGTGGTGATTGGTCGGGATGTGACATGTAACGGCCAGTGAACTGTAACAATTGTAACAGAGGTTGTAAAATGAATGGTAATAGTATATAATGATGAAAGCGCTAAAAGGCATTTTGACGCTTATGATACACGGATTTCTCCGCGCTTTGCGCTCCCGAAATCCCCCAATATTTAAAAATATGTAATTGACGTAAGGGGTAATCAACATGCCGGATATAAAAAGTATTGTTGTAAAAAATATTAAGAAGATTACGCTGCTCATGGTAGTGATCATTTTGCTTCTTTCAACGGTCATACAGATTTTCTGGCTGCAGCAGACGAACGGGCAGAATGCGCAGCGTATATTTGAGCAGATCGGGCAGATTCTGGATGAGAATACGAAAGAACTGGAGCGGATTCGGAAGGAATACGAGGCCAGGTGCCTGAATGCGGCGCGGACAGTGGCATATATTCTGGAGTATAACCCAGAAGCAAGACAAGACACAGAAGAACTGAAGAAGATCGCTGTCGGGGTGGAAGTGGACGAGATCCATATCTTTGATGAGAAGGGCGTGATCGTTGCGGGAACTCATCCGGAATATTATGGATATTCTGTGGAGTCCGGGGAACAGATCGGCTTTTTTAAACCTCTTCTGACCGACAAGTCTCTGGAGCTTGTGCAGGATGTGACGCCGAATACGGCAGAGGGCAAGCAGGTGCAATATTCGGCGCTCTGGAGCGAAGACGGGAATTTTATCGTACAGGTCGGCAAGGACCCGGAGAATGTGATCCGTGTGACGGAGAAAAATGAATTGTCCTACATATTTTCTCTTCTCAGGACAGGGGTCGGGTACAGCCTGTACGCGGTCGATCCGGACACGGAAAAGGTGGCGGGTACAACGGTCGCTTCGGATCTGAATAAGGATATCACCGATGTTGGATTCCAGGCGGAACAGTTGAAATCAGAACGTGCTTTCTATACACGGGCAGATGGCGCGATGTCTTACTGCCTGTCAAAAAAGATCGGTGATAATTATGTGGTCTGGACGATGCCGGTATCCGGTCTTTCCCGCTCGGTCATAGCCAATAATCTCTATCTGCTGGCCGGTCTGTTTCTGATTTCCGTAATTCTGGTCTCCGTCGTATCGGATACTATGCACAGGACGGTGATCAGACCTATCGAACGGATTAATGAGAATCTCAGGTCGATTCAAGACGGAGATCTGAAGACCAGAGTAAGTGTGGAAGACAACAGAGAATTTTCGGAACTGAGCGCACATATCAACAGTATGGTATCCAGTCTGCTGAAGAGCTCTGAGAAGCTGGAGCTGAGCGAGCAGATCAAGAGCCAGAAGGAGGAGCTTGAGCGGCAGCGTGAGCAACTGGAAATGGCAGTGGAGCGCTCTGAGGCGGCCAACAGGGCAAAATCTGAATTTTTATTTAACATGTCTCATGATATCCGTACGCCGATGAACGCCATCATTGGCTTTACGAAGCTTGCACTTGAAAGCGGAGAACCGGAAATGCAGAGAGAATATCTGAGAAATATTGACATTTCTTCCAAGCAGCTTCTGGACCTGATCAATAACATTCTGGAATTGTCGAGAATTGAAAATCGGAAGATCATGATCGAAGAAAATCTGGTCAATGTGAACGAGGCATGCGGGAATTTAGGCACCATAGTTGAAAGTGATTTGAAGAAAAAGAATCTGACCTATAAGGTAAAAATGGATATCAGGCATCCGTATATGTATATAGATACGGTTCATTACTCCAAGATTTTTTTGAATATCGTAAATAATTCTATCAAATATACATCTGACGGCGGCAGGATCAATGTTTCGATCCGGGAATTGCCCGGGGATACTCAGGATACTTGCTTTTTGGAGACGGCGATCGAAGATAACGGAATCGGAATGTCCCAGGAGTTTCTGCAGCACGCATATGAGTCATTTTCCAGAGAGCGGACTTCTACGGTCAGCGGACTTCAGGGAGCCGGTCTGGGACTTGCGATAGTGAAAAATATTGTTGATCTGATGAAAGGTACGGTTAACATTGAGAGCCGGCAGGGAAAGGGCACCAAGGTGACGATCCGGCTTCCGCACAAGCTGGGGGAAGCTCTGGGGGCAAGGAAGACGGAAGAGGTGAAGCTGCCGGAACGGACGTTGTTATTCGAAGGAAAGCGCATTCTGTTGGCAGAGGATATTGATATCAATGCGATGATCGCGACGAAGATTCTCTTTTCCAAAGGATTTATCGTAGACAGGGCAAAAGACGGCGTGGAATGTGTGGATATGCTGCTGAAAGCGAAAGCAGGATATTATGACCTGGTGCTGATGGATATCCAGATGCCGAATATGGACGGGTACACGGCGGCAAGAGCCATCCGGGCGTTTGAGGATGAGAAAAAGTCTTCCGTTCCCATTGTGGCTCTGACGGCAAATGCATTTCCGGAAGACCGCGATAAGGCCACGGAGGCAGGGATGAACGGGCATCTCGCCAAGCCGCTGGACGCGCCCAGGATGTTCCAGGTGATCTCGGAAGTCCTGCAAAAAAATGATGAACACATAATCATGTGATTATCCGGGATCACCCGGTCAAATAAGGAGGATAACATGGCGAAAGCACAAGCAAAAAAAGCTCCGGTGAAGGTACAGACGAAAATAAAACCGGAAGTCCAGGCGGACAATATGGTATTTGCTCTGGATATCGGGACCCGTAGCATCATCGGGATGGTCGGAGTTGTCGAGGAAGACAGGGTAAAGATTATTGCCATTGAAAAGGAGGAGCATTCGGAGCGGGCAATGATAGACGGGCAGATCGAGAATATAGCCAAGGTCTCTGCCCTCGCGAAAAAGGTAAAGAGGCGGCTGGAGAGCAGGCTCCAGGTAAAATTGAAACGTGTATCGGTGGCGGCGGCAGGGCGTGCCCTGCGGACCAGCCGGGTGGAGTATGAGATGCAGCTGCAGGGAGTTCAGCTGATCAATGACGAGGTGATCAACCGCCTTGAGGCAGGGGCAATCAGCAAGGCGGAGGAGCGTTTTGACGCGGAAAATGAAGCACAGGAGGATTCGCGCCGTTTTTACCTGGTGGGATATACGGTATGCCAGTATTATCTGGATCAGTATATGATCTCCAGCCTGAAGGATCATCGCGGAAAGCATATCAAGGTAGATCTGATCGCCACGTTTCTGCCCAGTGAAGTGGTGGAAAGCCTGTATACGACCATGAATAAGATCGGTCTGGAGGTATCCAGCATCACGCTGGAGCCGATCGCGGCCATCAATGCCGCGATTCCTGAGAATCTGAGGCTTTTGAATCTGGTGATCGTGGATATCGGCGCGGGAACTTCGGATATCGCAGCCTGTACCGGCGGCAGCGTGACAGGGTATACCATGGCTACCATTGCGGGAGACGAGATCACGGAAGCGATCATGAAGGAGTTCCTTGTGGATTTCCTGACCGCGGAGAATATGAAAGCACAGATCGAACATGAGGAAGAGGTCACCTTTACTGATATCCTGGGCTTTGAGCGGAAAGCTACAAAGGAAGAAGTGTTCCGCTGCATTCAGGACATGTCAGGCTCTCTGTGCAGTGAGATCGCGGCGAAGATTCTGGAAGTCAACGGTACGGCGCCCTCCGCGCTGTTCCTGGCCGGGGGAGGCAGCAAGCTGGCGGGGATCAAGGACGGGCTCACGGCAGCTCTCCAGATGGATACCAATCGTGTGGCGATTGCGGGAAATAATTTCCGTGTCAACGCATTTTCTGAGGAATATGATCTGAATAGTCCGGAATATGCCACGCCGCTGGGAATTGCCATTTCCTCCGGGCTGAATCTGATCAATGACAGCTTCCGCGTGGTACTGAACGGAAAATCAGCCAAGCTGTTCCGAAGCGGCAGTTTTACTATCATGAATCTTCTGATGATGAATGGCTACGGCTTTCAGGACATGCTGGGCCGTTCGGGGCTGAGCGTGAGTGTGAGGGTCAACGGAAAGCGAAAAGTATTTTATGGAACGGCAGCGCAGCCGGCATCGCTGTTTATCAACCGAAAGGAAGGGAAGCTCTCGGATATTGTTCATGCCGGGGACAACATCGAGTTTGTACCGGCTGTCAATGGGAGACCGGCAACTCCCCTTGTGAAGGACATTGAAGGAGCGGCCGAATGCCTGGAACTGACATTGAACGGGCAGCCTGCGGATCTGGAAACACCTTTGAAAAACGGAGATATCATTATGATGATGCTCTCAGACGAACAGATCGCCGCCCGGAAACGTGAGGCTGAAGAACGGGAAGCTGCCGCTGCGGCTGCCCGGGAGGCGGCGAAGGGACAGGCGGACGAAGAAAAGGTCGCTGAGGGCCGGGCTGTCGAAGAAGAGGTTGCTGAGGAACAGGCGGTTGAAGAACGGGAAGCTGTTTTGGAAGAGGAGCCGGAAGAAGAGATAGCAGATGAGGAAGAATTGACAGAGGAAGAAATGGATGACGCGGAAGAAGTGACTGGAGCGGAAGTGAAGTCCGGAGAGGAAGAAATGCCAGGTGCGGAAGCGAAGTCCGGAGCGGAAGAAATGCCGGGTGCGGAAGCGAAATCCGGGACGGAAAAAAAGCCGGGTGCGGAAGTGAAATCCGGAATGGAAAAAATGCCGGGTGCGGAAGTGAAATCCAGTGCGGAAGCGAAGTCTGGAACGGAAGCGAAGTCCTGGACGGACGAGGCCGGGCTGAAATTGGCGGAGCAGGAGACGGAGATATCGTCGGAAGCGGAGCTGCCGGAAACGGAATTCATACAAGAGGAAGCAAAATCGCGGAAGCCGGGATTGTCGGTGGAAGAAGGAAAAATGCCGGAACGGGTATTACCGTCGAAAGAAGGAAAAATGTCGGAACGGGTATTACCGTCGGAAGAAGCAGAATTGCCGATGCCGGAATTGATGGCGGAAGAAGTAGAATCGCCGGAGCTGGAGTTGATGGCGGAAGAAGCGGAACTGCTGGATGCAGAGCTGCCGATAAAAGAACCTGAGAAAGTAATATCAAAAGCTAAAACAGGGGATGCTAAGAGAACAGAAACGTGGTCTATGGTTCAGGAAACCTTGGATCTGGGAATGACGACAGAAAAACGGGCTGCAGCCGGCAGGAATCGGAGTCGGGCAGGAAAAGCACCCGCCGCAAGGACGGAAACCATTCTGTTCTATTTGAATGATAAGCCATTGCGTCTGCCGCTGAAAAAGAACGGAGATTTCTATTATCTGATGGATCTGATCGAATATTCCGGTATTGACCTGAAACAGCCAAAGGGCAGAGTGATATTGAGTGTTAACGGAGAACCTGGAATCTTCATGCAGAAGCTGGCACAGGGAGATCGAATACAGATCGTGGAAGAGGAATCATAGAGACTGCGGTGACTGACAGTATCGATACTGATTCATGAAAGGTATATGGTTCTATGAGATCAAAACATGTGGTAAGGATGGTTTTGTCTGTACTGAGTACTTTGGCACTTGCAGGCTGCGCCGTAAGGTTTCCTTTCGGCGGACAGGATTCAGAGAGGATGATCGTCGGGGAAGTGAGCAGCATAGAGAATGATTCTGTCACACTTCTGGTGGGAATCCGGAAAGAAGCAGAGGGCGAGAAGCAGTCCGACCTGGAACTGACAGGGGAAGAGCTGGAGATTAAGCTTACCGCGGATACAGTGATCAGACTCCAGGACGACGGTGGAAAAACAAAGGAGGTTCCGGTCGAAACCGAAGAGACTGCTCCGGAAGTTCCAGCCGAAACCGAAGAGACTGCTCCGGAAGTTCCAGCCGAAACCGAAGAGACTGCTCCGGAAGCCCCGGCCGAAACCGAAGAGACTGCTCCGGAAGCCCCGGCCGAAACCGAAGAATCCTCCCCGGAAACTCCGGCCGATCAGGAGCTTTCCGCGGAGGATCTGCGGGAGGGTGATGTGCTTTCCGTGACTCTGGATAAAAAGGAAAAGCCTTTGGAAATTCTTATCTTATCCCGGGGGCGTCCAAACGTTAGCGGGAAGCTCCGGGATCCGGAGAATTATAATGCCGCGGCGGAATTTGTTGTAGATAGTGAGACAGACGGCGAAACCTATGCTTCTACAGGGGCAGAGGAAAATGCGGTTCATGTGCTTGGGGAGGCACGGGTGACACTGAAAAATGCGGAAATCACCAGAACTTCCCGTGACAGCACCGGAGGAAGCACGGCAAGCCGTTACGGTGTAGGTGCAGCGCTGCTGACGAACAACGGGACTTCCTATATCCGCGACAGTATCATTACCACAAATGCTCCCGGCGGCGCCGGAATATTTTCTTATGGAGACGGAGTAACGTATGCCCTGAATACGGAGATCACAACTCAGCACGATACTTCCGGCGGAATTCAGGTGGCGGCCGGCGGAACCCTTTATGCCTGGAATCTGGATATCAAGACGCAGGGAGCATCCTCGGCGGCGGTCAAGAGCGACCGGGGCGGCGGTGTCATGATAGTGGATGGCGGCTCTTATCAGTCGGACGGCGTGGATTCGCCGGCCGTTTACTGCATGGCAGATATGGCCGTCCATGGAGCAAAGCTGACAGCAAATGCTTCCGGGGCAGCGGTTGTCGAAGGCGGAAACACGCTGCGTTTTTATGATTGCGATCTGACCGGAAATATGGAAGACAACCTGCAAAATGACAGCGCCTGGAATGTACTCCTTTATGAAAGTACATCACAGGACGAGGTGTGGCCCAATATCTTTGAGATGCAGGATGGAACGCTGGCGGCCGGTAATGGCGGCATCTTTTATACCACAAATGGGGAATCTGTTATTACGCTCTCAGATGTAAAGATCGTTTATCCTGAGGTTCGGGATTATTTCCTGAAATGCACGGGAAATGACAATCATGCGGGGTGGGGAACCATAGGGGCTAACGGAGCGGACTGCCTGTTTACGGCAGACAATCAGGACATGGAAGGCGACATAATCTGGGACGATATCAGTCGGCTTGATTTTTATATGACAAAAAAGAGTACCCTTAGAGGTGCTGTTTTGAATGAGAAGAATGAGGCAGGCGCCAACCCGGGATACTGCAATCTTTATATAGAGGATGGGTGCACCTGGACCGTGACAGGCGACAGCACACTGACCCGCCTTTCCGGCAGGGGAAAGCTTGAAGATGATGAAGGAGGAACGGTGACGATTCAGGGCATCGACGGGACTGTCTATGTACAGGGAAGCGGAAAATATACGGTTACGGTCCATGCATACGAGACAGAGGCAAATATGTCCGGCGCCTCGGAAATAACCAGGTGGATGGATCATCAGGTGAAGATACCGGAATAGGCTTGCATTGCTTCAATTTTCGCTGTTGCTTTGATCATGCTGTTATCTGATACATGAATTATGTCACAGTCAGGGTATAAAGTCTGTTAATTGTTTTTGTTGATGGGCTTAATAACTGAATAAATGTTACAGTTCACTTCCCAGCCAATCACCACGCTGATTGGCTGGGAGGATGCATGCTGCGCCTTGAATAGAATTCAGCCCGTCTACACTCCGTTCCGGTTCGTTCTAAACAAGCGTCGCTGGCACTTAGGACCGCCGAAGGCGACTTAATGGGCTGAATTCGTTACACTCATATTTCCTTTTGATATAATGAAGGTATCTCATACACTGTATTTTTGTCTTTATAGAAGGGAGGCGGTTCTATGCCTAGTACAAATTTGGAAATTATTCAAAAGGCCATGGAGGATTTCCAAAAGGTACAATACCATATGTTAAGAGCGAAGAAAGAGAATGCTATGGAAACATATGGGGGCTTGAAAAAGGATTATTTATATCTGAAAGTCTTTCTTACCATAGCAGGCGTGAACCTGACAGAACTTGACGAAATCAAAGAATAACCATTATTAGAGTGTAAAGTCTGTATTGAATGATCAAGGACTTTGCACTCTTTTTCATTCTACAACTCCTAAGCAGTCGGACAAGTCGAAGATATCTACAAACCTAAAGAGTTGTTTTCCTACAGTTCCTTAAGAGCATTCTCGGAAACTCTTTGTACCCAGATTTGTGAGATGATTTTTTGTCAGGAGTGCACAAATTTATGAGGCG
>VSNK01000229.1 GCA_009774255.1 Faecalicatena sp. | reverse complement strand
GAGAAAAGGGCGGTTGGAATTAGTGTGGATTAACATTATAAAGTTTTTGACATTCTGCTTCGTATGCAATATAATGAACGCATAAAGATTCTTTTCATACTCTGATTCTTAGGAAGAGGAGAAGGCGTGAAATCCCTGGTAACAGGTTTTTATCTATCATCAGGGGGAAACGTGGGAAGAATTTTGCATCTGGTACTATGCCAGATGTTTTTTTATGCAAAAATATTAATAGAAGGAGGAAGTTGTTATGCGTACAACAAAGAGAAGAAAATGGCAGATCGAGTGAAGAAGGAGGAGGATACAGATGTCCAGGAATTTCTAAGGTCTCATGGAATGTCAGCGGGAAATGATGATTATAACTATCATATGTCGCTGGGATTCTATTATGCCTATTCCGCGGACGCATTCCGTTATGCGGAAATGATCGAGGACGGGGAAATATTCGATGAATACGAGGTAAGCGCAGTGATAAAAAATCTGCATGTTTCGTATCAGGCATTAAAATATTTCCAAAACAAACTGAATATAGGGAATTATGAATTTGACACAGCAGAGACAGTTACTTTGGAAGAGGCAAGACTGGAGAGCGGCAGGATTATCGGGAGTCAGGAGTGTGCAGTAAAAACCGCCCGGAGGTGGCTGGCCAGATTCAAAAAGAGACAGGCAGCAAATACAGGAAAAAGTTCTGATGGAATGAAGGAAAAAAGCATTTCTCAGGACTTTTTTTTATATGAAGTCGCAGTTTTTATCCTATACCTGGCAGGAGAAGAGATTGATTATGGTTTTATAGGAGAGGGCGGATAAGATGTTTATAATGGACAATGAACTGAAACTGAATGAATGGCAGTTTGCCCAGAGAAAGTATCTTCCTTTTGAAGAGAAGCTTATCCTCTCCAGGAGGCGAATTGAGGACTGGTATGATTTCCACGAGGGTGACGTCTATGTATCTTTTTCGGGCGGGGTGGATTCGACGGTACTTGTTGATCTTGTCAGAAAAACGGTCGGGGATGTTCCGTTGGTATTTGTGAATACCGGGCTTGAGTATCCGGAAATCGTCAGATTTGTTTCCTTATATGATAATGTGACTGTTCTGAGGCCAAAGATGTCATTCAAGGAAGTGCTGGAAGTGCATGGATACCCGCTGATCAGTAAAGAGACGGCAGCAAAGATCAGAAAGCTGCGGCATGGCAACCTAAGCGCCCGTTATCGAAATTATCTTCTGAACGGAGACGAAAGAGGAAGTTTTGGAAAGCTGGCCGAAAAGTGGAAATTCCTTGTAAATGCGCCTTTTGATATCAGCGAACTGTGCTGTGACATTACGAAAAAGCAGCCAATTTATGCATATAACAAGGAAACAGGCAGGGTTCCCTATATTGGGATCACACAGGATGAAGGGTACAGAAGGCAGAGGGAATATAACCGTACAGGCTGCAATGTATATGATGCAAAGCACCCAAAATCCCAGCCCCTAGGTTTTTGGACCCGTCAGGATATCCTACGGTATATTGCCGTAAATAATCTCAACATTTGTAGTATCTATGGGACAATAGAGTGCCGCAATGGCGTGTTCCAAAATACAGGGGTTTACAGATCCGGCTGTGTCTACTGCTGCATGGGAGTACAGCTGGAACCTCATCCCAACCGCTTTGAGAGGATGAAGTCTGATGACTATAGGCTTTACAACTATTGTATGCGCCCGCTGTATGAAAATGGGCTTGGGTTTGATTATGTGCTGAATTACTGTGGATTTGCACATTGAAAGGAAGGAATATGATAAAAGTAAATGAATTGATAGCGCTGATTGATAAACTGGAGGAAGTAGAACCGAGAGATAACGATGATTTTAAACAGGTAATGGGAATTGTTTCAGGGAATAAAGCATGTCTAAAAAAGGCTTCTCTGGAAGATATTGTTTATCTGCTAAATCATCTGGGGACTATCTTAAATAATGAACTGCAGGAAGATTATCCGGTGATTAAACTGGAATCCATGCCAGGATGCAGTACAGCAATGAGAAGGGCTATTTAATATGAGGTACTGAGTATGAAGACGGTTATAACATTGGATGATGAAAAATTTGGCGGTAATTATTATCATGCCGCACATGTAGAAGTAATCCGGGGAGACAAAACGCGCAGTGCAAAGTATGTGGATGTTGACAGACTGCTGGAAGCAATGAAAAATGCCCGGAATATGGATGTGTTCTACAGAATTGGCAGGCTGCCTCAGAATTATTATGATGGGACGATCCGGAGGGAATCCGATATGACAATAAGCGGGCATATGCTGCTGACAGTTTCAAAGCAGAGAATCCCATTACAGTTTGAGGAGACGAAGTACATAATCCCGTTTCCTGCACTTCTGTTCTGTTTTCATATTATACACGGGCGGGTTTGTTCAACGGAGGTATATGCATTGACAGGTACACAGTGGAATGAGAAGTCTGTCTTATATAATTATCCGTATGGAAATGTAAATGTGCAGTCACATCAAGTGTGCTGGGGGAGCAACAGTCTGCCGGAGATTACGGAATTAAGGAAATTAGATGTGGTATGCTCTCTGTTTTATGACAGTCCCTGCAACAATGATTATTTTACTGCGGAGCGCTCGGTGAAATGGAAGACAGACAACCTGCGCAATGTGCTGGAGAAATTAAAAGAAAAAGAGGAATTCCCGGAAAAGCTGCTTGTAATGAGCGACAGGGGAAATATTGGCACCCTGATTAAGGGTATTATAAAGAAGGAGGACAGGAATGGATCTATTTGATATTTTTGGAATTACAGAAGAAGAACTGAAGGATGAAAAGAAGGCATCTGCAAAGCCTAAAAAGAAAGAAAAAAAAGAAAAGAAGCAGGGAACAAATTACATTCTGCCGGTTTCATTTTGTGCAGGGCATCTGCGTCATGTATTTTATGATGAGGCCGCGGGTACGTGGAGTGAAGATACGCTCAAGAAAAACATCCGCAGCACATTCAGGGAACTGGCTGGTATCTTCTTCAAAATTTCTGTTATGAATGTAGAAGAAAAAGAAGAAGGAATAGAAACCTATATCCGGCCGGAGATTATGTACAAGGAATTTACGAATGAAGATAAGCTGGAATTCCCATTGGAAGTAGCAGCCGGTACGGAGTCTTTATGGCTGGACACAAAGATGTCATTGGATGAGATAAGGGCATTGTGGGTAGAAGCACATCCTGAATATGACGGCTGCAGATTCCAGTATGATGAAAAACAAAAGCTGCTGATTCCATTTATGGAGAGAAATGCTCCAGGCGGGAAAAAGTATACCTTCCCTGTTACGGTTGGATATCTTGGGATACAGGAAACATATGGGGAGGAGGATTTCGGCGTTTCAGAGGTGACAGAGGCAGAGCTTCAACAGAAGTTTGCCAGTCATTATCCGGAGTTTTCTGAGTGTGGATTTGCCTATATTGAGGAGCAGAATCATCTGTTTCCAGTTATGAAATCGGGGCAGGAAGAGAAGGATAAATCGGTTGCAATTCCAGTGGAAGTAAGGGCGAGCGGATTCTCCCTTACGATTAATCCGGAGGATATTCAGGGGAAACGTTCCGCGACCCTGGAGGAGATCCGAGAGGTACTCGAAGGTGTTTATCCCGAATATACGAAGGACAGGACGGATATGCAGTACGATCAGAGGCATTTTGTTGTGCCGGTATTGATCAGTTCAAGGAAAGGGCTTGAAATCCGGCCGCTGAACCCAGGATGGAAGCATGAGATCATAGAAGATGAGTATCAGGACAAATGGCGTGTGGAAACCACGCCATTTGGCGTTTTCAGATGTAACAGCTCAAAAAAGGATCAGGCAGCCTTTCAGCTGTCTGCCCACAAAATTCCGAGACGGATATTGGAGGATGTAATCAGGATTTTTAAGAAAACACCGGCGCTTGAGCATGCGCTGCAGATTTTCTATGATAATTCCAAAGACTCCTACATTCTCTTTGAACCAGAGCAGTGTGTAACCAGAGGTTCCGTAAAATTCAAAAGAGATCTGCAGATGGAGCAGAAATATATTCTGGTTATGGATATCCATAGCCACGGAATGTATTCAGCCTTTTTTTCGAGCGTAGATAATGAAGACGAGAAAGGCATACGGTTGTATATGGTGTTTGGAAATCTGGACAGGCATACGCCTGGATATGCGCTTCGAGTAGGTGTCGCAGGCATATTCGGTGAAGTGGCATTAGAGGATATTTTTGAAGGAAGGTCAGAGGCATGAAATATAATATTATTATTGTTGGCTGCGGGGGAACCGGAGGTAATTTTATCAAAGAACTTGGCAGATTTTTATATAGAGCCTCCATTAAAAACAGCTGCAGCATACTGTTAATAGACGGCGATCTGGTGGAGGAACATAATGTCTCCAGACAGCCGTTCCTCCCGGAGGATGTCGGGCGGAAGAAGGCGGCTGTTATGGCGGAGATTTTACAGGAGGCATTTCAGGTAACCTGCAGTTATTATCCGGAATATCTGAACCATGTATATGAACTGGAGAAATTTGAAAAGGAAGACTATGTAACGATCCTGATTGGGTGTGTGGATAATCATGCGTGCAGAAAAGTACTGCATGCATATTTCCGGAAGAGCATTTCCTGTTTCTATCTGGATTCTGCGAATGAGTATTCAGTTGGAGAAGTTGTTGTAGGTGTGCGTATTGCAGGAAGCGAGATATCCCCTGACCGGGTACATTATTTTCCGGAAATCCTGCAGGACGATTCCCTGCCAAGAAGCGAGGAGAGCTGTCAGCGGGTGAATATGAGGCAGCCGCAGCATTTGGTTACGAATCTGTTGGCAGCAAATCTGCTTTTGAAATGTGTGGTTGAGATTCTGTCTGAACAGGAGTGGAACGGCGGGATTTATTATTTTGATGCATTTAAAGGTTATTCGGTTTTCAGGGAGAAGCCATGATGAATATTAACACAGTTATGACAGGTAATTTAACGCCATTTGATTTTGATGTTGAAGAAGAAATACAGAAGCTGTTAGAAGATAAGGACTGTAATATTTCAATTCCAATAAAGCTATTTTGTGTGTTTTTTAAAAAATTGGCCCATGGAGATATAGAACTGCATTTTCAATCTGTTAATCTGCTGAATATCAAAGTTGACTATGCAGCAAAGAACTCCTGCCGTAGCAGCCTGGTAAATGTTATGGAAGGAATCGGCGGGGAGTTATGGGAAGCTTTTATCAACTGGTCATCCTTTCAAAAGGAATTTATTGATTTGTCAGTTGCAGAAACGGTCATGGATGTAGATTCTGAGGATTTGCTATCCTGGGATGATACGGTACGGGCTGATTACATCAGCAAATATCAGAAGCAATTATTTACCAAAATCCAGACAGGGCTGTTTGGGGAAATTCCTGGACCGGTCCTGGATTGCCTTGATTTTCCATATGGGAGGGCCGCAATATATCTGTACAGTGAAAAAATCATAAAGTATCTGGAGTTTGCGGCAGATAACAAGGATATCATACATAATCAGTTTGCCAGGGAACATGAGCGTATCAGACGGGCGCTTCGTATTGTGGAACAGCCTGTTGCACGAGAGTGGGTCAAAAGCCATGTGAAGAAGGGCAGATATTATATCATTGGGTTTTACATCGGCGAAGATATAGAACATGGAATTACATTTAGGAACCTTAATTGGAATTTCTTTGTTGCACTGTATGTACTGGAAAAATTATTGGAAATAGCTGATAGTTTTTTCCATTTTTATGAAGAAAGGTAGATAGTATTAGTATGACATTTCAGGAGATTATGAGAATTGACAGAGATTCTTTTTTGGGAGGTTGGATAGAAGCTTTGGGGTATGATATGATGGCATATACAGAAGACGTTCATACGGCGTTATGTATTTTGCTTTTATGGCGTTATTGGGAAAAATTTGATGAGAGATATCACACAAGTCTGGCCTGTTCGAGCCTGTCCAATTTGATTTTATCAAGAACAGAAAAGGAGTGGGTGTTTCAGGAAGAGTGTTTAGACCTCTATGTAGAATATGAGTATTTTTGCAGCGACCTGTTTTCAAATGCGGCGTTTATTGCTGGGTTTGATGTATTTTCAATAATGATTTCGGAAGATATTTTTCCTGTGGAGATATGGATGGAAGAGAAAAAAGCAAGGAAGAGAGCGTTGTCGGAACTTTTGCATACAAGGGGATTCCCGGATTCATGGTTACCACTTTTCTGGAAAAATTTATCCAAGATAGAAAGGTCGTATGGTTCTATGGAAGATGGAGAGATTATTATTATGCAGAACAGGTCGATTGGCGCATATAAAAAATTTCGCAGAGAACATAAAGAGATGGTTCATAATTACTTTGCAGAAGAGGAACAGGCAATAGAGGATGTGCTGGATGACTTGATGTATCCTCTGACTTATACGAATGTACATGATAACGGATACTTGGGAGATAATTACTATATTTATTTTGATACGGGATGTGATGGATATAATCACCTTTCATTTTCAATGCTGAGTATGCAGTGGGTGATATCCTGTGTAGTATTAGGAAAACTGCTTCGGGATTTTAGAGACAAGGTATACCAGCTCATGGACATTCAGCTGGAGTTTGGGCTTATATCATGAAGGCTGATAATTTAATGACTCTGCTCAAATGTCCAAAGAAATATGAATTGGAACAGACTGTGTTTCATTACGAGAATCAGAAAGAGGCAGCCTTTCGGAAAGCTCTGGATATAGCCGCCATCCAGCTCACCGGGAAGGCAGGTTGGGAGGAGGCGGCCGGAAAGATAGAGTCTGTCCTTCGGGAAGAATATGCGGAGCAATGGTTTGAATTAAGCTGGCAGAAGAAACAGGCCGTCAGGGATGACCTGTTTCGGATAAGACGCTTATACTGCTGGTTATCAGGGCGTACGGCGGGAAAAGTACAGGCGCTGAAGCCATTGGAAGTAAATTTTGTGGCTTCCTATGCCGGACATGAAATCTATAATCTGCAGATTCAGGCGGATTTAGTCATAGAGAAGCCGGATGGAAAAATCCAGGCAATTATCTTATACCGGAGATTCTCCCGCCCATATTCTTATTATGCGAAAAAGGCAGATAATCACGTTTTTTACTCTGCCGAATTACTTTGCCTTATGGGTGGAATAAAGATTTGTTATCCTGAAAAACAGGTGGAGGTTATGATGGTTCGGGCGGAATCTGCAAGTGACAGGGCAGGGTACTTTTCAATGTTTGAGGAAAAGAAAGGCGACAATATCCTGCGCTTTACAGAGGAGGAACTCTGGAAATCCGGCGTGGAGAGCGTTGAGGAAAGGCTTGGCGAAATTATGAGCCGTGTACATACGGAGAGCTGCAGGAACTGCATTTTTACAGAAATCTGCCGCCCGCCGGTACAGATACATTTCAAAAGAGAAGCCACGGATAAAATGAAAGTGAGGGAACCGCTGAGCTATACTGAGAAACAGGAAAGAGCAGTCCGGCATCGTGATGGGGCGCTGCGGGTGTGCGCCGGTCCGGGAGCCGGGAAAACAGAGGTTCTGACCGGCCGTATCTGCCGGCTGATGAAAAATGGAGTCAGTCCTAAAAGAATCCTGGCAGTTACATTTACAAAAAAGGCTGGGAGAGAGATTATGGAACGGATAGAGTCAAAGGAAAAGCCGGATGTTATGACGCTTCATGCTTTGGGATACCGAATTGTTCGCCAGCATGAGCACCTGATCGGGAAAAAGAAACTTGTAAACAAGGTTGACTGCATGCAGATGCTGCTTTATATACTGAATCGAATGCCGGTCATCCAGGGAGCCAGTTATGAGAGGATATGTACCGCAGGCGGACTCCTGGAGTGCCTGCTGAAAGATTTCTCTTTTATCAACCAGTATGGGGCAGAAAAACTGCAAAAGCAGTATCCTCAGAAGGATGTGGCCGGTATTCTGCAGATAAAGGAGCAGTATGAGCAGAAGTTTCGTGCAATGGGATATATTCTGTATGAGGATCAGGTGCGCCTGGCTGTGGAAATACTGGAGGCATATCCGGGCGTGCAAAAGAAAATGCAGAAGGCATATGATTATATTATGGTGGATGAGGCCCAGGATCTGGATGAGATGCAGGCACGCCTGATTCAGCTTGTGACGGACCCGCTCTGTAATAATATTGCGTTATATGGGGACGCGGATCAGTCCATTTACGGCTTTCGGGGCGGAAGCAATCAGTTCATGTTAAGATTTTCAGAAATCTATCCGGATGCGGCGGATATCAGGCTTAATGATAATTTCCGTTCTGCAAAGGGGATCATGACGGCGGCGAATACACTCATAAGCCATAATATAGAACGGGTAGCGTTTCAAATGAATGCACACGTAAAGACGGAGTTTTTGCCTGTCTTAATCCATAATTTCAGGGCAAACCGGATAGGTGCATTTATCCAGGACGTGCTTCACATGGGATACCGGCAGGAAGATATCGCTGTGATTGCAAGGACGAATAAAGAGCTGGAATGCATGTGCAGTATGCTAGGGCAATATAATGAAGCGCATCCGGATGAAACAATGCTTGGGTTCAATAAACCGAAATATTATCTTTGTAATGATTCTACATTTCAAGTGATTTTAGATCTGCTGACAATCTATCTTGGTGACTTTTCCGATGATATGGTTTGGTTCCGGCTGTTGAATATGCTGGGTGAAATACCTGAAAAAGGGGAATCGAAACGGACACTTTACGAGGATTACCTGGCGAGGGGGATAATTTATCCCCTTGCCGGAGAGGATGAGACGAGATATCTGAGTGTCACAGCTTCTGACAGCCGTATTTTACAGGCTTTTTCAAAAATATACCGGGCCGCGAAATGCTTTGTCCTGCCAGCCCGGCAGGCAATACTGCGTGCCATGGAATTATTTTGTGATGAGCAGATCGAGAGTACTCTCGGAAAGTAGGCAGGCATGCAGAAAATCGGCAGGCGATGGCAGAGCCGATCTGAAGAAAAAGTGTAT